>CACATF010000016.1 GCA_902535365.1 uncultured SAR86 cluster bacterium | reverse complement strand
ACGTCTAACAAGGTAATAATAGCTTTCTGATTATTGTCATCAAATATGAAATTTACAGAAAATAACCATCCAGTTGGATAAGCAAAAAAGTCTCTTACTGTGGTAGGACCAACAATTGGTGTAAATATGTATGCTCCTGTTGGAAACCCCCAATACCCCAAAGTTTGCCCAAAATCCTCATTATGTCTTTCTAAACCAACTCCCGTTGCTACGTCAAAAATACCAGCTATACCAAAAGTTGAGTTAATAAAAAATCTAAATGTGTCATCAATTGCTAATTTAAATTTACCCTGTAAAAGCTGATTAGCGATCGTGTCAACTTCAGATAAATTATTAAAAAAGTTTGATACAGAGTTTTTTACTATTGTTGGAGTGTATTCGCTATACACTTCAGCAGTAGGCCTTAAAACTGCACTATCGAAACGATCGGCTACATTAAAGACTATTCTATTGAAATCTTCAAAAGGATCCTCTTCATATTGCGATACAGCCTCCTCAGAATGAAAGGAAAAAGCAAATATCATAAGAATAAATATTTTTTTCATAGCTTAAGCAATTCTTTTGTAAAATATTTCTCCAATCTATTAAGTTTAAGGGTCTCTTCATGAACGATTGCTCTTTTTGTGAGAGGCAGTGATGCCAATAGTGAACTACTTAGATATTTGGCTAATTCAGAATTATGTATTGGTTTTTCATCTAATGAGAAATCTTCAGACATATTTTCAATAATACCACAGAGTTCAATTGATAATTTTTTTGAAGAGACTTATAGTCTTAAGGTTATCGTATAAAGCATATTTATCGTTGGTAGTTACTAAAAGAGATTTCTTAACATCTAAACTTTGAAAAACTGTTAAATACGCATCGCCAGTTCCTGGTGGCATATCAATCAACAAATAATCCAAGTCTGACCAATTGGTATTATCATGCAATGCTTTGATGGCTTGGCTGAGCATTGGACCGCGCCAAATAGCTGCTTCAGAGTCATTAATTATCAAGGAAATTGATGACACCTCTATGCCACCTTGATTAATTGGTAAAAATTTTGACTGTGCATCAGTGCTAGAAATTTTATGGTCGCGATTGGCTAATATATTTGGTCCATAAATATCTGCATCAAGTATCCCAATTTTTAAGCCATTTTTTTTTAAATACTGGCTTAACATTAATGTAAATGATGTCTTCCCAACACCTCCTTTAGTTGAGCTAATAGCAATTTTTTCCATACAATCCAAAGTTAACATATAATTTCACAAACAACATGAAGTATTTAGTTACAAGCGCTTTGCCCTATGCAAATGCCCCATTACATTTAGGCTACATTCTTGAAGCAGTGCAAACTGATGTCTGGGTTAGGCATTTAAAACTAAATGGTCATGAAGCTCATTATTTTTGTGCGCTTGATACACACGGAACACCGGTGATGTTGAAAGCAAAAGATGAAGGAGTTACTCCAGAAGAACTCATTTCAGATATTTATGAATTGCATAAATCGACTCTTGCAAACTTTAATATTGATTTAGAAAATTTTCACAGCACTCATTCACCTGAAAATGAGGAATTAACCTCATCTATATTTAATAAGGCTGTAGAAAAAAATATTATTTTTAAGGAAACAATACAACAACTTTACGATGAACAAGAAGGGATTTTCTTGGCAGATCGATTCGTTAAAGGCGAATGCCCAGCTTGTGGTGCACTTGATCAATATGGTGATGCCTGTGAAAAATGCGGTAGCACTTATGATGCTTTAGAACTTAAGAATCCAAAGTCTGTTTTATCTAATACAGCTCCAATTGCTAGAGATTCAGAGCATTATTTCTTCAAACTAGATTCGTTCTCTGAGTTCTTGAAAAGTTCAGTAGAACATTTATCTGATCAACAGCCAATTAAGCACAAACTTAATGAATGGCTTGATGGGGAACTTAAGAACTGGGATATTTCAAGAGATGAACCTTATTTTGGTTTTAAGATTCCAGGGGAATCCAGTAAATA
The DNA here is from genome assembly GCA_902535365.1 of uncultured SAR86 cluster bacterium. Classification (GTDB taxonomy): domain Bacteria; phylum Pseudomonadota; class Gammaproteobacteria; order Magnimaribacterales; family TMED112; genus TMED112. The sequence goes on along the minus strand of CACATF010000016.1, from coordinate 169 downwards.
TTTTTACGTTTGGATGGATGCGCCTGTTGGCTATCTAGCATCAATAAAGAACTGGGCTGATAAAAATAACGTTAATTTTGAAGATTTACTTAATAATCCTGATACCAATCTAGTTCATTTTATTGGTAAAGATATAGTCTATTTTCATCTACTATTTTGGCCCGCAATG
>CACATF010000015.1 GCA_902535365.1 uncultured SAR86 cluster bacterium | reverse complement strand
GAATTATTTGTTACCGAAAACTCTTGATAGTTTTTCAACTGCTTCAAATTTTTGATGTAGAAATTTGCTGATTTCTTAAAACCATATGAAATTTTTGGCCTAGATAATTTGTCGAATAATTTCTGACCGCCTTCATCATCAATGCAAATTACAGCAGTTCCATAAAAAGGAAGATTTTCTAGAAATTGATGAAATGTTTTTTGTAATTTTGATGGATCGTTTTCATAAAAATCTAAATGATCATTATCTACATTTGTAACAACACTTATTTCTGGATTTAGGTGCAAAAAGGATGCATCACTTTCATCTGCCTCTACAATTATATAATCGCTTGCTCCTAAAATGCTTCTGGACTCTTGGCCAAGAATCTTCCCTCCAATGATAAAAGTAGGATCAAGGTTTGCTTTAATAAAAATATTAGAGATAAGACTTGTTGTAGATGTTTTTCCATGGGAACCAGCAACAGCAATGCTATGAAACCCCCTCATTAAGCTTGCCAACATTTCTGCTCTTGGAATTATTGTTTTATTAAGCATCTCTGCAGCTTTTATCTCGGGATTAGATTTCACAACTGCAGATGAATAGACAATTACATCAGCCTCGGAGACATTTTTTTTATTATGCCCAAGAAAAATTTTTGCGCCCATCTTTTCTAGTCGTGAAGTATTTTTATTTTTTACAAGATCACTGCCAGATATTGTGAAGCCTTGATTTAGGAGCATCTCAGCTATGCCGACCATGCCAACTCCTCCAATGCCTACGAAATGTATGTTTTTAATTTTGCTTAATTTCATTTGCTATATTGAGTGCTGCTTCACAGTGTAAATCTTTCTTTACTTTTTTGCTTAATTCTTTGAGATCTAGAGAATTAAATTCATTTAGCTTTTGCAAAAAATGTTCTGGATCAAAATTGTATTCATCAAAAATAAAAGCATCATTGCCCTCTGCATAAATTAAGGCATTATTTTTTTGATGATCATCAATAGAGTTTGGTAGTGGAAAAAGTAATGCGGGCATTCCATATGCCTGGAGCTCAGTAATTGTTCCTGCACCAGATCTACATATTACAAACTTTGTCTCATTAAATAGTTCTGGAATGTCATCGATAAATTTTTTGTATTCAATTTTATGGCTATTCTCCATTGAAAGCTGATTGCCTGTTTGAAAAATTATCCTTTCTTGAATTTCAGAGCTTTCTAGAATTGCTGGCAGATTATCATTAAAAAATTTGCACCCTTGGCTTCCACCGAGAACCAAAACTTTGTTTTTAATTAACTGACTTGAGTAGTTATGATTACAGAAATTTTCTCTAATGGGGTTTCCCATTACTTTTTCATTCTTTATGCCTATCGGAAAAGAGGTAAAGTTCTTTTTTGTGAAAGAAGATGCCATTTTATTGGCGCTCCCCATTATGGAGTTCTGTTCGTGTAAAAAGATGGGCTTTAATAGAACTTTATTAGCAATTAATCCTAAAACAGAAATATATCCGCCCATAAGAAGTGATTTGGCTGGTTTAAATTTAATCAATTCAAAAATTACTTTAAAAAGATTAATCAAGAGATTAAAGGGAAAAAAAATCTTCTCAAGTAAGGATTTTCCACGAAACCCACTAACTTTTAAGTGAATGACTTTAAAATCTGACACAGCATATATTTGCTTTTCAAGTTCACGATTTGAGGCAAAGAATAGAACTTCATCTTTTTTAAAATTTTCTGCTATTGAAAGCGCTGGATAAATATGGCCGCCTGTGCCAGCAGCAAATATTGCTATTTTCATTTTATATTATTTCTAAATTCCCAGCTTGCTCGTAGCATGATTGCAAGCCCTATAAAATTCATAATAACACTACTCCTTCCGTAACTTATAAATGGAAGGGCAAGGCCCTTGGTTGGAATTAAACCAAGATTAACAAAAATATTTAAGGCTGTTTGAATAAAGAAAGTTAGAGCAAATGCAGTAATTAATAAACTATTAAAGTAAAAATTCTTTTTCATTGACCTGTCTGCCAAAAAGTACAAACGTCCAAGTATGATTAAATAAGCTGAAAGTAATACTATCAAGCCAAGCATTCCTGTCTCTTCAATATAAATTGAAAAAATAAAATCAGTGTGAGCTTCTGGAAGAAAGTAATATTTTTGGGTACTTTCCCCAATGCCAAGACCAAAAAAACCACCTTGTATTGAAGCAATTAACGCATTAATTAGCTGATAATCTGAAGAATACTGATTGTCCCATGGGTTTGAAAATTCCAGCACCCTATCAAGTCTCTCTGCATTAAAGTAAATAAAAATGGAAACTAATGTCACGAAAATAATAGTTAAAATTCCTAGCTGTGATAACTTTGCTCCACCAATAAATAATATGCCAATACCAATAGCAAAAATGACTACCATTGCACCAATATCTGGCTCGAAGAATAACAATAAGCTTATTAAAGATGTAATTACAATTGGCTTTAAGAAACCTCGCCATGAGCTTTCAAGCTGTTCTTTTCTTCTTAAGCAATAGCCACATAAGTATATTGGTACAAAAATTTTAGCTAC
>CACATF010000014.1 GCA_902535365.1 uncultured SAR86 cluster bacterium | reverse complement strand
GTACAAACTTCCGGGGTTGGAAGATGTAGACTTTTATAAAAGTCTTTTTGCGCAATTAGAAAAATATGAAATCAAATACTTTTTTTACAATGGTGGAAATGATTCAGCCGATACATGTTTAAAAGTTTCTCAAGCTGCCAAAAACTTTGGCTACGACTTAAATGCAATTGCGGTTCCTAAAACAATAGATAATGATTTGGCCGTTACAGATAATTGTCCGGGTTTTGGTTCAGTTGCTAAATACATAGCAACCTCAGCAAAAGAAGCCTCACTTGATATTAAATCAATGTGCAAAACATCAACTAAAGTATTCATTCTTGAGGTAATGGGAAGGCATGCTGGTTGGATAGCTGCTGCTGGAGAATTAGCTAATGACGCTAACAACACATATGTCCATAAAATTCTGCTACCCGAAGTCCCATTTAATCAACAGGCATTTCTTGCTGGTATTAAAAGTGATGTTGAACAATATGGATACTCAGTAGTAATTGCATCTGAGGGTTTAAAAGATGCCAATGGGAAACTATATGCAGCATCTGATGAGGTTGATTCTTTTGGCCATTCTCAGCTTGGAGGGTTAGCACCAAAGATTGCTGGTCTTATCCAAAATGAATTGGGTTACAAATATCATTGGTCTGTATCTGACTATTTACAAAGAAGCGCTAGACATCTGGCTTCCAAAACAGACCTAGAGCAAGCCGTGGCTCTTGGCAGAGAGGCTGTTAAGCTAGCTTTAGATGACAAGACTGGAATCATGCCAGTTCTTTTGAGAACCAACGATCAACCATACCAATGGAGCATAGGCGAAGGAGATCTTAAAGATATTGCTAACGCTGAAAAAACTCTTCCTGAAAACTTTATATCAGAGGATGGATTTAGAATTACTCAAGCGGGGGTTGATTACCTTAAACCGCTAACAATTGGGGAGAGCTATCCAAAGTTCAAAGACGGCGTGCCAATCTATGAGCAATTGGATCTTCATTTAGCTGAAGTTTAGTTCATGAACTTTGCGTTTGAGAATAGCAATTAATTCATCCTTTTCGTCAGCGGTAAGAAATCTACCAATTTCAATTTGCTCTTTATGTGATTGAAGCAAAATTACTTTTGCCCCATTTTTCTCCTGGATCAAAAATTTAGATAGAAACCTATCATAAATTTTCTTTCTTTTGTTGTTTGTAATTTTTACATGAAGCTTATCAATGGCAAGTATTTGCAATTGATTAGACCAATCTCTATTGAGCTTAATTATTGTTATGAGAGCAAGTATTTCCAATCCAGCGAACGGCAAGATAAGAGGAGCTCCTACAATAAAAAAACCAACCCCAAAAGTAATACAAATTAGAGACAACATGCCAAAGAAAAGCACATTTTGTCGTAATGAAGAGGATTTATTAGGCCTCAACTCGATATAAAATTTATCGTTTTTATTTTTAGCGGTTAGCATCTTTTCTTTTGACTTTTACTTTCTAATTTTGCACTTATATTGCAGAATACAGTCTAAATTAAGAACTATGAAAAAATTTACAACTCTTATTTTGATATTTTTTGCTTTGAATTCATTTTCAGAGGACTTGCTTGCTCTATATAAAGAAGCACTTGATAAAGATCCTGACTTTAATAGCAAAAAGGCTGATCTTGAAATATCGCAAGAATTTTTAACCCAATCTCGGTCATTATTATTGCCACAACTAAGAGCTGTTGGTGGTACAAACTGGAATGAATACTACCAAGATAGAGAATTAGAAAATGATTACAACACATTCTCCTATGGATTAAATTTAAGTCAGCCATTATTTCGTCTAGATACTTGGTTTCAAACAAAACAAGCAAAGAAGAATTTTCAAGCTGCTGAAGCAAGATTTGCTTACCAACAACAAGACCTAATGATTAAAGTTACTCAAGCCTATTTTAAAATCTTATCTGCACAATCTTCTTTAAAATCAGCTGAAGCTACTGAGAAAGCTCTTGAAAACCAATACAACACTGTACTGGAAAGATTTAATGTTGGAGCAGCGTCAAGAATCGAACTTGCAGAGTCAAAATCAGCCTATAACCAAGCACAATCCAATAAAGTGCTTGCGAGTGGCAACTTAGAAATTAGCTTTGAAGAGCTTAACTCTATAGTCGGAAGAAAAATAACTTTTGTAGAATCTTTAAATTCAAATTTTATTTTTGATGTAGCTCCTACTGATATTGAAGCCATGGTAAATCAAGGCCTTATGTCTAATTATCTAGTAATCGAAGCGAAAAACAGATTAAAAGCCGCTGAGTCAAACACAAAGTCTAAATCATCAAACTTCTTACCTAAAATTGATTTAAACGCAAATGCAAACAGAAGAACTTCTAAACAATATACATTTGATGGAGTCGATTCAAGCGTTGACCTACCATTCACCATCCCTACTGAAACCGAAAATAGAACTTTTTCAATTCAGTTCTCAATGCCTTTATTTACATCAGGTCTTAACAGTTCACAAAGAAGACAAGCTCTCTTACAAGAAGTAAAAACAGAAGAGCAATTGGTATTTATAGAAAGAACTGTGGTCCGATCAATTAGATCTCTCTACACAGCTCTCAAAACAGCCGAACTAAATATTGAGTCTCTTGAAACTGCTGTAGAAAGTTCAAAAGATGCACTCGATGCCACGAGACTTGGCTATGAATTAGATTCAAGAAATTTAGTTGATTTGCTGCAAGCTGAAAGAAACTACTCAGATACCCAAAATAGACTTGCTCAAGCAAAATATGGTTTTATTGTGACATCCCTTCAATTTAAACAAGCAGTTGGTTCATTAAAACCATCAGATATCGTCGAGCTCAACTCAAACTTTTAAAAGTGCCTGAACTCCCAGAAGTTGAAACCACCAAGAGAGGCATCGAACCACATTTAGTTGGAAAGAAATTTATTGGTTCAACCTTAAGAAGACTAAAACTACGAATAAAATTCAATAAAAAAGAACTAGAACAAATAATCAACAAAAAAATAGTTTCAGTTACAAGAAGAGCTAAATATATCCTGATCAACTTTTCTAATAATTCTACTTTGCTAATACATTTAGGGATGACTGGCACCCTAAGAATAAGCAACTCAAGCAAATACCTAAAACATGATCATTTGATTTTTCATTTAGTAAATAAAAAATCATTGATATTTAATGATGCAAGACGGTTTGGACTTGCTCAGATTATATTGGAGGGTGAAAAGTTTAATATGCTTGAGAATAACGGTCCAGACCCGTTTGAGCTAGATAAAGACTGGGCATATCTCTATGCAAAGATGAGCAAATCAGATGCTTCCATTAAATCAATACTTCTAAATAGTAAAATTATCTCAGGTATTGGAAATATTTATGCCTGTGAGACGCTCTTTGAATCTAATATATCCCCTTTAAGACCTGGAAAAAAAATAACCGAAGAAGATGCAAAGAATTTGCTCAAAAATTCAAAAGCAATTCTTAAAAAAGCAATCAAAGCAGGCGGGACTACACTGAAAGATTATCTTAGTGCGGATGCAAAACCAGGATATTTTAAAATTAAGCTTAAAGTTTATGACCGTGAAGGCCAGAAATGTAAAAAATGCTCAGATTCAATAATGAGAATTGTCCAAAACAATCGAAGTAGCTTTTTTTGCCCTAGCTGTCAGCAGAGCTAAATTTTTTTGCAAGATAATTTTCAACAATTGGATGAACAAAGGAATCTATTTTACCATCGTACATTGCAATTTCCTTCACCATACTTGATGAAATAAAAGTTAGTTTCTCATCTGGGGTAAAAAATACACTTTCTACTTCTGGAGACTGTGATCTATTGATGCTTGCAATTTGAAACTCATATTCAAAATCTGAAACAGCACGCAACCCTCTAATAATTGCTATAGCACCAAGATCTTTTGCTAAATCTACTGATAATCTTGAATCCAGGCCTACACACGAAACATTAGAATTATCTTTATAAATTTCTTCTATTAGTTCTGTTCTCTCTTGAAGGGTTAAAAATGTATTTTTTGAGCTATTTTTAACAACAGCTATGACTACCTTATCGAAGATCTTAAGCGCTTTATTCAAAATATTCATGTGCCCCTTGGTAATGGGGTCAAATGAACCAGGATACATTCCTATTTTTGCCATACTCAAATATTATGATATTTCTTTAGAGATTTCTTAAACAAATTCTTTAATGCTTCAACATTTTTTATCCCTGGATATGTTGGTCGAATTATTATTGCTAGCTCTCTATGTGGGCCAGGTTCTGCCAAAGGGATTTTTAATAAGTCATTATTGCTCTTGATGAGCTCATTTGTTGCCATATGAGGAACAAGCGTTGTTCCCATATTGCCGGCAACTAATTGAACCAAAGTCGATAAACTTGATGCTCGTATTTTATGCTTTGAATCATTTTTAATTTTACATGCTGCTAAAACATGGTCCTTAAAACAATGACCATCTTCTAAAAGCATTAGCTGATTGTCGGTCATATCTTTTGCTTTGATTTTTTTCTTGGGCTCATTTAAGTGGTCCCTATGCGTAATCCAATAGAAGTTTTCAGACCAAAATTTAAATGCCAGTAAGCCTTTTGTTTTATAAGGCAAAGCAAGGACAGCCATATCTAAATCACCGTCTCTAACCTGTTCAATGAGAGTAGCAGATTTACCTTCAACAATTTCAAGGCTCATTTCTGGAAACTGGTTTTGGATATTAGGTAAAACAATGGGCAGGAAATATGGGCCAATGGTTGGAATTACACCGAGTGATATTTTTTTCTCAAAGTTTTGTGAATGCTCTTTGCTAACTTTATCAAGATCATCGATTTGCATTTTAATATCTTTTGATCTTTTAATTATCTCTTTACCAATTTTTGTGATTATTACTTTTTTGTTATCTCGCTCAAAAATATGAACGCCTAAATTTTTTTCGAATTCACTTATTCCATTGCTTAATGTT
>CACATF010000013.1 GCA_902535365.1 uncultured SAR86 cluster bacterium | reverse complement strand
TCAGCCACATCAGCAAATATATATTCTTCAGAATCATCTTTGACCCTATTATCATTAATAAGAAAATTTGAACCAAAATTTATTTGTACAACACCACCATTTTTAGCAATAGCCTTAACCATTTCATCTGACATATTTCTTTCCCAATCTGGAGTGAAATGTCTCAATGAAGAATGGCTAGCTATTACGGGTGCCCTTGATAGATCGATTGTTTGGTAAAAAGCATCATCTGATACATGGGAAACATCAATCATCATTCCTACATTATTCATTTCTTCAATGAGAGTTTGACCAAATGGACTTAATCCTCCCCATTGTTTGTTTTCATCATATGATGAATCAGAGATATGGTTGCTTAGAGAGTGTGTAAGAGTTATGTATCTTATGCCTTTATCATGAAAGTATTGTACATTCTCCAATTTTCCCTCTAATGGTGAGCCATTTTCCATGCCATAAGCTACACCAATCAGATTTTGTCCTGGTAAATTTCCTAAATAAATGGATGTATTAACTTTAAAGAAATAATCAGAGTTAGAGTCAATGATATTGTCCATTAGATCTATCATTTCATTTGCAAACTCAAAGCTTGTTCCTTCTGCTTCTAATCTTGCTGGAACGTAGATAGAGAAAAAGGGTAAGTTCAAACCACCAGCAACTGCCTTTGGATAATCAAAGTCAAAATCTGTTTCTCCAGAAATATCATCCAGATCCATATTTTGATACTTTTGAGCAACAAGCCTTATAGGTGTATCTATATGAGTATCAATAATTAAAGCATTTTGAGCTAATTGATCGGGTGTGAGATTATTATTTGAACAGCTTGATATTGTTATCAACAATACAAGTCGAATATATTTATTTATATCTTCCGCCTGCAATTTTATTACCTATCCACTTTATTGCGCCTGTTGGAAAGAATCTAAGGACGCTTATTAACAACCTGTTTAAATTTCCTGGTATAACGATTTCTTTATTTTTAAACATTCCATCAATTCCCTCTTGAGCGACTTGATCAGCAGATAGCTTCATGAAGGATGGGACTTTATCCATTCTGTCTTGTGTCCCACTCATTGTATGGAATTCAGTTACAGTAAAACCGGGGCATAACGCTGTACTGTATATATTGTTTTTGTTGTAGGCACCATTCAAAGCTTCTACAAATCTATTCATAAATGTTTTTACTGGACCATACAGAATGGCAAACTCTGTAGATGGTGGTGAAAATCCAGCCATAGAACTAACAACCATAATATGGCCACCTCCTCTAGACATGAGATCTTTTATATATAATTTTGACTGCATGATAACAGACAGACCGAGTACTCTGAGGCAATCTTCTTCTTCCTGCAACGTGGCTTCTTCAAGTTTAGTATTTATTTGATAACCCGCATTTAGAATTAATGTTGATATGTCTAAATTCATGCCCTTTCCATAATCGTATATTTCTTGTGGTGCATCTGGAGATGCTAAATCGGATTTAAGATAATGCACACGTACTTGAAATTTATTTTCTATATCTGATTTTAAGTCTTGCAATCTGTCTTCACGTCTAGCGACAAGAAAAAGATCATAACCCTTCTCTGCCAATTGATAAGCAATTGATTTTCCAATTCCAGCAGTAGGTCCTGTAATTAAAGCTGTACTCATAACTTCTCCCTGTAAATCATTAGTATATTTATTATTATTAATTTAGCTACTTATAAAATTGTATATAAAATAATCAAATTGTATATTTTTTAATCAAATGACTTTTTAAATATTTTAGAAATATAGATTTTTTTTATTTTTTTTTAATTTTATATGCCGATTTTTAGAGGGTTACAAAGGATAGTAAAAAAAAGTATAGTTTTTTTTAACATTATGCTTGCATTAATAAGTTAGTCATTTTAAATTAGATCTTACCTAGAGATAACCAGATCGGAAAGGGAACTGCAGAACCCAGAACGAGAAAGTTACTCAGGAAGAGACCAGAAAGGTGAAAGTTCAAGGTAGCTTAGCATGCAAAAAAGCAAACTTGACCACCGAGAGTAAAAGAGATCTTACTCAAGGATGCAGAAGGTAATCTCACTCCTGACACCTACTGATCTCGATTTGAAAAAAAACTGAGCTTGCTCAGTTTTTTTTTGTCTAAAAAAACTTACAATTGCACAATGAAAATATTCTACTTAGGTCCAGAAGGCACGAACTCAGATCTTGCTAGTAGAGCAATCTTTGATAAATCCTTTTCATTTGTCCCAACAAATTCCATAGAAGACATCTTTGAAAAAGTTGCTCTAAGTCATTCATATTATGGTGTTATACCTTTTGAGAATTCTTATCAAGGAGTAATTAACTCATCACTAAATAGCCTTATCGATTATGATCTTAAAATCACTAAGGAATATAACTTTGCCATATCACATCATCTTTGTTCCTCTAATCAATCAACAGAATTTAGTCAAATTGAAAAAATAGTTTCCCATGCCCAGGTCTTTGGGCAATGCAATAACTGGCTTAGAGAAAATATCCCAAATGCAGAGAGAGTTGTTGTTGCTAGTACAGGAGAAGCGGCAAGAATGGCTAAAGAAGATAGAGATATTTATTGTATTGCAAATTCCTATGCCATAGATCTTCTGAGCCTAAATATTCATGCAGACAATATTCAGGATAGGTCTGATAATAAAACAAGGTTTCTTGTCATTGGCAAAATGATTGAGGTAGCTGGAGAAAATAACAAAACATCGATAATGGTTAATATTAACGATAAGCCGGGTTCTTTACTGAAGATCTTACAGCCTTTTGCTGATCTTGGTATTAATATGACAAGGATAGAGACAAGACCATCAAGAAATAATATTTTTCATCATACCTTTTTCATTGATTTTGAAGGTTATTATGAAGAAGACATCAGTCAGAAGCTTTTAGAACAATTAGAATCTATTTCAGAAGAACTCAGAGTTATAGGATCATATCCTGTTCTAAAATAACCCCATCTAAGTGGTTAATTAAAATCTTATCAATACTATCTAGTACTGGTTTATCAATTAGATGAGACATTTTTTGTACTTCTATAAATGTATTGTTGGCTATGAGCTCAGAAGTTCTCTTGCCTTCTTCAAATGGGATTAATGGATCAATTGTTCCGTGAATTATTAATGTTGGAACCGTTATATTTTTTAATTCATTGTAACGGTCTTTATCAGCCAATATTGCCTGGAGTTGTCGGGAAAATCCAGACTTGCTTTTTCCTCTTTTAATATTTGCTAATGCAGATTCTGCAAATTCCTCTCTGTTTATCGTAACACCCTCTGTACCAAGAATTTCATAGATTCTTATTGCTCTATTTATCCTCTCTTCTTCAGATAGTTCTTTATTAGATCTATCTGTGATTAAACGTCTAAGCTCGCCTTTTGGAGCTGTTGAAACATCAGGTGATTTTGCCATTGATGCTATTTGAGTAAATGTTATGACACGTTCCTGATGATCGGCAACCAATCTTTGTGAGATCATTCCACCCATGGATATACCCAGTACATGAAAATCTTGAATTTGAAGATGATCCATTACTGCAATGCCATCATTAGCCATATCCTCAAGAGAGTATGTTGAACGCATTGGTAAATTTAGATAGAACTTAATGTAATTCCATATAAAAGGTGGTCTACCCTTCTCATCAAAGTTGTCAGACAAACCTGCATCTCTATTATCAAAGACAATAGGTCGATAACCGTTTTGTTGAAGTAAGGATATAAGCTCGTCTGGCCAATAGGTTAATTGAGCACCTAAACCTTGAATCATCAAGACAGGAGTTCCTTCTTTCGGCCCATAGTCAAGATAGAAAATATTTACATTATCATTCTTAGCATAGCCCTCGTTTTCTGAAAATAGACAAAACGATAGTAAAACTAACAGAACTGTTTTTAATGGTGCCCAACTCATAGATTTATTATTTTATATAATTTATGAATAGAATCTACGCCAAAGATTTATACCAAAGATTAGTGATAATAACCAAGCAGCTAATTCTACATAGTTAGGATTTGAGTTGTATCCAAAAAACCCTTTAGCAAACTCACCTACATAACCTTTGTCGTGTAATGGATGGTAATAAACGTTTTTTGCCTCATCATATTTATACAATATGCCTTCTTCGGGTTTTTCTTCAGTTGGTTTCAAAATATCCCATGGTCGAGCTATATTCTCTTTTTGAATATAGCCTGACTTTTCAAGATACTCCTCTCCCTCATGAGTTCCATATGCAATCATCCCTGATGCTAAAAATACCAGTAATAAGGTTGTGCCTTTAAAAAACGGTCTGAGATTGATTCTTTTACCTAAGATTACAATTAAATAGCCTATATAAATTGCTAACGCTGCACCAAGAACAAATCCAGTGATTGAAAAGCCATCGCCCCTATCCTGCGCTAAAAGCATGACTACTGTTTCAAAACCTTCTCTAAGAATTGAGAAAAATACAACCCAAAAAACACCCCAAGACGACATTTTTAATGCTGTTTCAGTTTTTGATTCGAGATCTTTTCTATCGGAAACATGCTTTGATAGCCAAAACACAACATACCATATCAATGCAGCGGCTGCGTACATAAACAGCGCTTCAAATAACTTTTCATAACGAGTATCACCCGCAATAGATTTTAGATATACAACAAAAAATGCTACGCCCACACTTGCAGCAACAGATGCTCCAACACCTAGCCATAGTTTGTTAATAGCTTCTGTTAGGTTTGATCTTGATAAGAAACTGTAGATTATTCCTACAATTAAACATGCCTCAAGGCACTCACGAAATACAATTATAAATTCATTCACGGATTTATATTAATGAGAATGATTCTCATTTACAAGCATAAAGAACAATTAATCTAAATTAATTACAATTCCGGGTAGTGGGGTTTGGAAATTAACAGATGGATTAGCATTATTAAGCTCTAAAATTATTTCTAAAGGCTCGTACGTAGGTTCTTGTGTAAAAAAAATACCACCCCAATGCATGCCAATAGTTAATTCAGCATTTAATGTTTTAGCCAATTCAAATGCTTCTGATGGATCCACATGATATTCAGCCTCTATTTCACGTGGCGAATAAGAACCTATAGGTAAAAAAGCAATATCAAATTTTCCTAATTTTCTACTAAATTCTTGAAAGACATCATCCACAGCTGTATCACCAATATGAATAATGCTCTTTGTTTTGTATTCAATATGCCATCCACCCCACAAGCTACTTTTCCTGTCAAATAAGCCCCTGGCTGACCAATGGTTTGAGGGAGTAAAGGTAAAAATTGCATCATCATGATATTTTGATTCCCACCACTCATACTCATTAACATTTGATATTGAATTGGATGATAATAGTTTTTTATCACCTTTTGGGACATTGAATACTGTAAGTGGATTGAGCTGTGAAAGCTTAATTAAAGAGTCGATATCTAGATGATCATAATGATTATGAGAGATAAACACATAATCTATCTTAGGTAAATTATTGATATCTATTGTTGGTGGAATATTTCGCTTTGGGCCAATAAAAGTAAATGGTGATGCTCTTTCTGAGAATATGGGGTCAAAAAGAAAAGTTGTTCCATCAATATCCAATAAAATAGTGGCCTGCCCTATCCAGGTGAAGTAATTTGTTCTTTGCTCTAGGTCTTCTGTTATTAATTGATATTCAATAATTTCATGATCAGGCTTTACCCTCAATGTATTCAATCCTGATCTAAAGAAAATAAGGATGTAAATAATAAACAAGCTCAATAAAAGAACCAACGAAATTGTAATTTTTGTTCGAAGCTTCAAAGAGTTATTGAACTAAAAGGAAAAAATAAATGAGCGACCCTAAGAGGGCGTAATAAAAGAATGCGAAGAGCTCATAATTAAAATCCATTGTTTCTATTTCACTAAACATTTGGTCTCTAACATGTTTACTGAATACAAAGGGAATTCCTACAATTACAAGGATGCCAAATAAAAACGTTAAAATATAAATCTTGTTCAAGATAGAATAAACAAGCACTATCGCACCAAGAAATACTTCAATAAACGACATGGCCAAAATTAGCTGACGTTTTTTTATCAATGAAATTGAGTTTATTGCAAAATAAAGACTCAATAAGGCTGCTACAAAAAAATATGTAGTTACGATATATATCATGGAAAAAAGGTGCGGCAAGCCGCACCTAATAATTTTTAGTTAAATACTAATCTTCCAATTAGCTCTACACTAACAATCTCACGTATATCTTCATAACCTTGAGATAGTGCGGTACCATCATCTTCAGAAATTATTGCTCGATATTTTTCTTGGAACGAAGCAATTTGATCATCTGACCAAGGTCCTTTGTTGGCCCAGCTAGGATAGTTCAAAGCAAGATAAACTGTTGATCCATCATTACCAACATACACGTTGTATCCAGATATGATGCCTAGCTCTTCTTGAATTTTAGCTGCTGCTACCCAAGTTTTTTCAATTCCATCAAGGTATTGTTGTAAATAGTTGGTTTTAACCTTTACAGTTGTTAACTCAATAACGCCATCAGCAAATTCTCGACTTGGTTCCTCTTCTTGTGAAAAAGACATAAATGAAAAAGTAATCAAAGTAAGTAATAGATATTTCATAAAAACACTCCTAATAAAGATCATATCGTAATTTTTTGAAACTTTGTTAGGTAAAGAAGAATTTATGTGTCCTGATGCCAAAAGATGGCATCCCCAAGGGGATTCGAACCCCTGTTGCCGGGATGAAAACCCGGTGTCCTAGGCCTCTAGACGATGGGGACACATTGGTAATTATAGTAATAAAAAATTAATTTTAAAGTTATTTCTTGTTTAAGTTCTTATCGATGGCAGATAAAAAACCTCTCATAAAGTTTACTTCCATTTCATCTAATCCAATTCGTGTAAAAAGTCTTTTTATACGTGCTCCAATTTGTCTTGGATTTCCTTTATTGAAGACTTCTACCTGCTCTGCAATATCAATAAAATGTTCAATTAATCTATTTACATGATTACTACTAGCAGTCGGTACATCCCATGTCCCTGAATTTTCTTTAATAGTTTGAAGATGCATATCCATAAATAGTTGGTAACACACAACTTGTACTGACATGGCAAGATTTAATACTGGATAATCTTTATTGGCTGGTATGTGTACATGTAAATTACATCTTTGTAGTTCATCATTAGTTAACCCCCTATCCTCTCTTCCAAACATTATTGCAACTTTATTTTTTTTAGTAGCCGCATCAATAATTTTTGGTGAAGCAATATTAAGGGCTTCATTGGGCCAAGGCACTTTTCTTTCCCTTGATGAAGTTGCGATAACCAACTGTTGATCTTCTAATGCTTCATCAATAGTTTTTACAACTTCAACTTTTTCAATTAGATCAGTTGCATTTGCTGCTAGAGCAGTCACCTCATCTGAAGGAAAATGTTTTGGATTGACCAAACATAGCTTTGAAAAGTTCATAGTTTTCATTGCTCTAAGAGCTGAGCCTATGTTGCCTGGACTTGTTGTCTCAACAAGAATTATTTTGACTTGTGTATTTAAACTCATAATATAGTCACTATGTCATTGCCTCCAATTTTAAACAGAGCCTTAAAAGCAGCTTATGAAGGTGCAAATGAAATAATACACTTTAGTAAGCAAATTGATAATTTAAAGATTATTGAAAAAGGAGATAATGATTTCACCACCAATCTTGATAAATACGCAGAAATAAAAGTATTTGATTATTTAAAACAATACTATCCAAACTTTGGTTATTTTGGAGAAGAGAGTCCTGATGGGTCTATTGAAGAAAAAGAGTTAACCTGGATCCTTGATCCACTTGATGGCACCAGAAATTTTATTCATGGCTATCCACATTATGCATTATCACTTGCATGCTATGGTGAAGGTAAGGTTATATGTGGCGTAATTATAGATCCTGTTAGAAATGAGGTATTTTGCGCCGGTGAAGATACAGGAGCATTATTAAACAATAAGAGAATTAGATGTAGCAAAAAAACCTCACTGAATAATGCATTCTTATCAAATGTAGGCCATGAAAATGAAGACCAAAAGTACACATACAGCATTTTAAATACCTTTAAGTCTCTGAATTCATTTGATGTAACTGTAAGAAGATCTGGATGTACTGCACTTGATATAGCTTACTGCGCTGCTGGACGGTTGGATGGTTTTTGGGGTCATGGGCTACAAAAATGGGACAGAATGGCTGGTTTGTTCATTGCGCAATCTGCGGGGTGCTTAATAGGTGATTTTTCAGGAAAACCTGATACCTATGATTCAGACCACATGATCGTTAGTTCACCAAAATGTTTTAAAGATCTTAATAAATGTGTGGCCGACGGATATCAATCTAAAGAGTAAGACTCTTCTGGCTCATTCTTAACGACTTCCATGTCTTTCTTTGTTAGATTTGTGCTGAGAAGAACTCTAACAACAATATAAATAGAAGAATATGAACCAACAATAACACCAACAGCAAGAGCTAAACTAAAGTTCTTTAGCGCTTCACCTCCGGCAACCAATAAAGCTACCAACACAAGCAATGTTGTAAATGATGTGATAATGGTTCTTGCAAAAACTTGGTTTAGCGACTCATTGATTAATACCTCAGTACTTCCTTTTTTATTCTCATCCATAAAGTTTTCTCTTATACGGTCTGA
>CACATF010000012.1 GCA_902535365.1 uncultured SAR86 cluster bacterium | reverse complement strand
GAGTATGGAGGGAGGTTGAAGAATATGCAAAATAGTAATCCAGTCAACGTTTGGCATGAGTCGCTAACATCAAACAACCCATCAATGCTATATGATTTGCTTGCTGATGATTTCGAATTCTTTTCTCCTGCTGTTTTTAAAAGCAAAGATAAATATATGGGCTTCATCTATCTTATGGCAGCACATGAAACATTCTTAACTTCAAGTTTTAAATACGTAACCGATATAAGAAACGACAATCAAGCCATATTAGAATTTGAATGTGAGATTGATGGTGTTCACATCAATGGTATCGATATGTTTAAGTGGAACGATGAAAATAAGCTTACTGAAATGAAAGTTATGATTAGAACTGATAAAGCACTTAAGCAAGTCATAACAACAATGACAGGGCATTTATCACGACCTGAAATATGGCGTTGATTAATTAGTCATTTAACCCTAGGATATAAACCCATGGCTAAGAAATATGTAAACTTTAGAGTCGGCGGTGTCCCTGAGAAGAAAGAGGACAACTACACCGTATGGACAAATGATTTATTAACAAAGCTAATTGCTAGTAAAACAATCATTGAACCTTCTAAATCAACTTTTGGGCACAGACTCATGGAGAGTGAGGTTGTGTTTGTAGTCATATCTGGCCGTGGCATTATGGAGGTTGTTGAATACAACAATACAGCTGATGGACATGGCACAGATCCATCACATGGAATTATGCATAAAGATGAATATGCGCTTTCAGCAGGGGATGTCATTCTCGCAGAAGAGGGCGACTATGTTAAAGTCGTTAACGAAAGTGATCACGATCAATTAGTCTATTTAAGAATATTCGATAAAGCAGGTTGGCGAGGTAGATCACCTGATTTAGAGAAAGACCCGCAATCCTAAATTAAATCATGAAAATAAAAATCTGCGGGTTAACCCGAGAAAATGATATTGAAGCATGCATAGATGCTGGTATAGATTATTTGGGTTTTAATTTATTAAAAGTAAGTAAAAGGTTTGTTGATATCCAGTGGACAAGCAAGATCATCAACAAATATAAGATTGCAAGCAAGTCAGTGATATTAATTGATGATCAAGTGTCATTATCTGACATCGAGAATAATTTTGATGAGGATATTATTTTGCAGTTTTATGGTAAAAATTATGAAAATTATCAAAATTATTCAATTTTTAAACCAATTTCTGTTACAGAATTGAAACATTTATCCGATCACAATTTTAATAACACAAAAAACATTAAATACTTGATCGACAATATGGATTCAGCACTTGGAGGTACTGGCAAAAAGTTTGATTGGAGCAACTTAGATAATATTGATTTATCAAACCTTATGATTGCGGGTGGATTATCTATTGGAGATATACCTGCTCTCAAAGATATGGGTGCTTGGGGTGTAGATTTAAATTCTAAATTAGAGATTGCACCTGGGATTAAAGACCCAAAATTAATTGAACAGCTAGGGCGATACTATGAATAAAGGTTATTTTGGTAAATACGGTGGAACATTCATCCCTGAGACACTTTCTCATGCATGTGAAGAACTAGATAAGCTATATGCAGAAATAAAAGATACTGATGAATTTAAGAGTGAATTAAACGATATTTATGTCAACTATGTTGGTAGGCCATCACCATTATATTTTGCTGAAAGCCTAACTGAATATTACGGTGGACCAAAAATTTGGTTTAAAAGAGAGGATTTAAATCATACTGGCGCTCATAAAATCAATAATACTGTTGGACAGGCACTACTAGCTAAAAAGCTCGGTAAAAAAAGAATTATTGCTGAAACTGGTGCAGGCCAGCATGGTGTAGCGACGGCAACAATTTGCGCAAAGCTAAATTTAGATTGTGTCATCTACATGGGTCAGACTGATATTGAAAGACAAGAATTAAATGTTTTTAAAATCAAAACATTGGGTGCAGAAGTTATTCCTGTCACCTCTGGCACGGCAACACTTAAAGATGCTCTCAATGAATCAATAAGAGATTGGGTGACTAATGTTGAGGATACTCATTACATTATTGGCAGTGTTACTGGACCTCATCCTTACCCTACAATAGTAAGAGACTTTAATGCCATCAGTGGTAAAGAATTAAAACATCAGGCTCTAGAACAGATAAATAAGCTACCAGACATGATAGTTGCTTGTGTAGGTGGAGGGTCAAATGCCATGGGGGTATTCCACCCATTCATAGAAGATAAGGATGTTGCATTAATTGGTGTTGAGGCAGGAGGTAATTCATCAATGGACGTTGGCGGTGCATCTATTAATGATGGTTCTCAAGGCGTTTTGCATGGTGCTAAAACAAAAATTTTACAAACAAATACTGGCGATATTTTGGAAACAAATTCAATCTCAGCAGGCCTTGATTATCCTGGTGTCGGCCCAGAACATGCCCACTTAGCTGATATTAAAAGAGCTGAATATGTAAAAATCTATGACCAAGAAGCATTGGATGCATTCTATCTTGTGTCTAGAAAAGAGGGGATTATACCTGCTCTTGAAACAGCACACGCACTTGCCTATCTTGAAAAAGTAAAAACTCTGTCTACTGATGTGAATATTGTGGTGAATATGTCAGGACGCGGTGACAAAGATCTTTATTCGGTAATGAACAATGATAAATAAAACATTTAAAAATATTAAAACAAACAAAGCTACAGGATTCGTTCCTTACATAGTTGCTCATTATCCAAACAGAGATACTTTCAAAGAAGCTCTAACTTTATTAGCTGAACTTAATGCAGATGTTATTGAAATAGGCATTCCCTTCACCGATCCAATTGCTGAAGGAAAAGTTATTGAAAAAGCTCATCATAAGGTTTTAGAAGATAATTTTAATATCAGTGATTTATTGGATGATGTAAAAGACTTTAAGTCTAAATTTGATACTCCACTTATCGCCATGGGCTATACAAACTCTTTCATCAATCCAGATCAAGAGTCATTTTGTCAGAACGCTAAAAATGCAGGTTTCGACGGTTTTTTAATAGTTGATATGCCTTATGTTGAACATGAAATGATTGAAATTATAAAAAATAATGATCTTGAATTTGTGCAGCTCTTAGCACCTACCAGCACTGATAAAACCATTACAAATTGTTTAGCAAATGAACCAGCAATGGTTTACTACATTACTCAAAGAGGTGTTACAGGTTCAGGAAATTTAGACTATGCAGAAATTACTGAGAACTTGATGGCCATACGCAATAAGATCAATGTTCCTCTTGTGACTGGTTTTGGGATAAAAACAACAGAGCATGTAAATCAGTTTAAAAATTTTACTGACGGTATTGTAATTGGTAGTTCTATTGTTGATATCTTATCTAAGCCAAACCCTTTAATCACATTAGAAAATTATATTTCTCCATTAATTAAGGAAATAAAGGCATGAATTTAACTGAATTCTTAAGTTATAAAGACAAAGGCCATACACATATTCCGGTATATGAAGAGTTTGTTGCTGATTTGATCAGTCCACTATATGTATTTTCAAATTTCTATAATCAAAAAAATACTTTTTTATTTGAATCTGCTAAAAGTCATGAAACCAAAGGCAGATATTCAATTATGACTTTGGCATGTTTAAAGCGTTATGATTTTTTTGATGGTGAGGTGCATATTTCTGCAAAAGACAAAATTGATGTAAAAAGGGTTGTTAATCCATACGATTATATCGATGAACTAACTTCTAAATTTAGTTCGCCTCAAATTGATGATCTTCCAGATTTTCTTGGAGGATTAATTGGGTATTTTTCTTATGAGTCATTTAAATTTGTTGAATCAAAGCTTAAATTGAAGAGCTCAGACATTCCTTATATAAGTCTTTGTGAAGCTGATGAACTTATTATCTTCGATAATTACAAAGGTTCCTTCGTCATTGTGTGCAATCAGAGCGAAATCAATGAACAATCATTCACCAATGCTAAACGTCGTATCTCTGAAATTAAAAACGCTATTTTTTCATTACAACCATCGGTAAAACACAATATCAAAAAATCAAAAGACAATATTAATGGAATCTCCAATGTAGATAAGAAAACATTTATTGAACAGGTCGAGTATATTAAAGAACAAATCGCTGACGGTGAGATCATGCAGGCAGTCTTATCCAAAGAAGTGACATTCGAAGGGCATTATGATCCATTTACTTTATATCGAGCCTTAAGACTTATTAATCCTTCACCATACATGTATTTCATGAATCTAGGAGGCTTTAATATTATTGGTGCTTCACCAGAAATATTAGTTCAATCAAAACAAGGAAAAGTAACTATCAGACCAATCGCTGGAACAAGAAAGAGAGGCATCAATAGCTCCGAAGATTTACTAAATAAGATCGATCTAATTGAGGATGATAAAGAAAAAGCTGAACATATGATGCTGGTTGACTTAGCCAGGAATGATTTATCAAAAGTATCAACTGTTGGCAGTGTTAATGTGGATGAAATGATGATTGTTGAAAAATATTCACATGTGATGCATATGACGTCAAATGTTATAGGCCAAAAAAAAGATGAATCAACAGCTATTGATTGTATGAAAGCTGCATTACCGGCAGGCACCTTGAGTGGGGCTCCAAAGATAAGGGCAATGGAGATACTTGCTGAGCAGGAAAACAGGGCTAGAGGAGTTTATGGTGGTGCTGTTGGATACATTGGCTACAACCAAACTATGGACACAGCTATTGTGATAAGAACTGCTTTACACAATGATACGTCTGTCAAAGTTGGTGTTGGAGCTGGCATTGTCTATGATTCTGTTGGATCAAGTGAGTGGTTAGAAACAGAAGCTAAACTAGCAGTATTTAAAGAGGCTTTGAAATACGAATGAAGATTTGCTTAATAGATAATTATGACTCTTTTACGTATAACCTTGAGCACCAATTACGCTCTTTTGATTTAGCTGTTGATGTTGTTCGTAATGATGAAACCTCAATAGATGTTTTAACTGCAAATGCCTATGATGCTTTTGTCATTGGACCGGGACCATCAAACCCTAAAAATGCTGGCATATCAATGGAATTAATCAAGCATTTTTATAAAACCACCCCCATTCTAGGGATTTGTTTAGGACACCAATGCATAGGTGAGGCTTTTGATGCAGAAATTGTTAAATGCGATATTATCAAGCACGGAAAAACATCAATGATTTCTCATAATAAAAACGGTCTATTTGAGCACATTAAGGATCCTTATCATGTCATGAGATATCACAGTCTTGTCATTGATCGTAAAACTCTTTCAAATGATTTTGAAGTAACAGGTTGGATTAAGAATGGTGAGGAAAATACAATCATGGCAATCCAGCACAATAACTACCCTCTATATGGTCTACAATTTCATCCTGAGTCCATATTCACAGATCAAGGGTCAAAGCTAGTTAGTAACTTTATCCAAAACATTAAATAGATGACTTTAGTAGATATATTAAATAGTTCCGATCCAAATAAAGAGGAATTGAAGTTTTATTTAGATCATTTAGTAAGTGGTGATGCACCAGAAGAAGAGATAGTTGATGCTTTAACCACAATAAACAAACATGGCATTAGTTTTGATCTCCTCAGCTGTTTGGTTAGTGTTCTAGAAAAAAGAGTTCAACCTATCGATCTAAATCATACAGATTTTATTGATACTTGCGGCACAGGGGGGTCTGGTTTAAATATCTTTAATTGTTCAACGCTTTCAGCATTCGTTGTGTGTGCAGCCGGAGGGCGAGTTGTAAAGCATGGTAATAAATCTGTTACATCCCAATCAGGCAGTGCTGATTTTCTTGAGAGGGCGGGGGTTAATTTAACCAATAGCACTGATTCAGCTGAACATTGCCTTTCCCAACTAGGCATTACATTCTTATTTGCACCTAAATATCACCAAGACCTAAAGAATGTAGCTTCTGCAAGAAAGAAAATTGGGGTAAGAACAATATTCAATGTCGTGGGTCCATTAGCAAACCCCGCAAAACCTGACTACCAGATTATTGGAACATCTAACAAAGATTTAAACGAAGCAATGATACAAGTACTACAAAAAAAAGGGCTAAAACAGGCAATGGTCGTTACATCTAAGGATGGCATTGATGAACTGTCTATTACCGACGTTACACATGTGCATGAATTAAGAAACAATCAAATTACTACCTATGATATTGATCCAACAGAATTTGGGTTATCCATGTACCCACTTAAGGATATACAGGTAAATACAAGCGAAGAAGCTTATCTATATGGTGTCGAAGTATTAAATGGCAAAAGAGGTGCTGGATTCGATATGGTCGCTCTAAATGCAGGGGCTGCTTTGTATATATCTAATATCACAAGCACTATGGCAGAGGGTATTGAATTAGCAATCAAAACAATCCATTCTGGAAAGGCATTGTTACTGCTGAACAAATTTGCCAAATTCACACAGCACAATTAGTAATGTTAGACAAAATAATCAAAACAAAAAGAGACAGAATAAATGTCTTAAAAGAGCATTACATAATAAATGATCATTTTGATTCAAAGCCTACAAAGTTTTTTCAAACACTGCTTGAGAGTTCTAATGTCTATAAAATTATTGGAGAAATAAAGAAAGCATCTCCCTCAGCAGGAGTAATTAAAGAAGATTTTGATCTACTTGGTCTTGCCAAGAATTATATATCTTCAGGTATTAGCAATTTGTCTGTCCTAACAGAGGAGGATTATTTTCTTGGTCAATATCAATATATAGCCCAAATCAAAGAATCTCTGGATATTAAAATTCTTCAAAAAGATTTCATTATTGATGAATGGCAAATTTATCATGCCAAAAATATTGGTGCTGATTGTATTTTATTGATAAGTGAAGCTTTAACAAAAGTAGAAATAAACTTATTTGTAAAGATAGCAAAAGAACAAGGTTTGGATGTGCTATTAGAATTTCATAATGAAGATGAGATAACAAAGATTGCAGATGTTGAGCTTGATGTCATTGGTATCAATAATCGCAACTTACATACACTTAAGACTGACATTAATCATTGTTTACATATAAGAGATAAATACACTGATCAATTGTCCCGATTTAATATAGTTGCTGAATCTGGTTTTAGTGAGAAAAGAGAATTAGAAATGTACAAAACTAATGGAATTGATCTATTCTTAATTGGAGAAAGTTTACTAAAAGGGAAATTATGAAAAAAACACTATTAGCATTATCAACATTAAGTGCATTAACTTCTGCTTCAGAAGTATATTTTATTGAACCAGCCAACGGGGATAAGTTTAAAGGTGATGTAAAGGTTGTTTTTGGTTTATCTGACTTTGGTGTAGCGCCTGCTGGAATAAAACTTCCAAATACTGGACATCATCATCTTTTAATCAATGCAGAATTACCTGTTGATATGTCATTACCTATCCGTGCTGATTTTAATCATAGGCATTTTGGGTTAGGTCAAACAGAAACAGTATTATCCTTAGAGCCTGGAACTTATAAGCTTCAATTATTAATGGGTAATCATTTGCATATACCTCATGAAGATCCTATCTATTCTGAAGTAATTACTATTACGGTCGAGTAAAAAAAAACCCCCACCGAAGTGAGGGTTTTATTATTTAAAAAAATCGATTATTCAGCTGAACCAGTAAAGGTATGATTTCCAACTGTTGAATAATCAAGAGCATCCGCACTTTGTGACACTATTGTCCACTGGCATGTATCGGCATCTGTACCTGCTGATGTTGCCCAGCTATCGGCGCCAGCACTAACAGTAGCTTTTCTAACTAAAGTAACATTTGCCGTGGTTCCATCTCCACAAACAGTGAAGCCTGAACCTGGATCATCACCAGCATCTCCAATAGCAGCATCTACTAATGTATAACTATCAGATGTGCCAGCTAATAAATGCCATGCATCATCTCCGTTATGTGTAACGTCTGTATTGACTTGGTCAATTTGGCTGTATAGAGCCTCTGGTGATCCATCACCTGATTCAGCTCTACCAATGACCCATACATCACCATTAGCTATAGTTGCATCTGCTGTGAATGAAACAAATTTTTCATAAGCATCTCCACCATTGGTTATTCCACCAAGAATGTATCCGTTTAGACTTACATCTGCTCCAGTAAAGTTAGCAATCTCTAAGTATTTACCCCAACTTGAAGTACCACTTGGACCTTCACCATACTCTGAAACAAATAAGTCAGTAGCTGTTGGATCTGCTGGAGTATCAGCTTGTGAAACAACCATGTTGTCATATAGAACAGATGTAGGTGCGTAGTTACCACCAGTTGAGCTATAGCCAAACTGTAAAGGCCATCCAACCATACCAGCTGTAATATCAACAGTTAAGGAATGTGCTTCCCATTCTGTTAATGAAACACCTGAAGTATCTAGGTAAACACCAGGTTCTGCTGCGTAACCATTGCCTGGATTCAGTACTTTAATAAATGCTTGACACAAGTTTGCAGTTGCTCCTGTATCAGCATTAGCAGATCCACAGCCTGTGTCAGCTGCTGGTCTCTTAGCAATAAATGAATATGTAAATGTTGTACCAACATCAGCTTCTGCAACTGTATATTCTCTAAAGACATTTGTCTCAAGGTTATTTGTTGCGTGTGCTTCATCACCGTAGTTACTAAATACATTCAAGTACTGAGTACCGTTATCAGCTCCCAATTCAGCTGAATCGGCTTGAATGGCTGATACTGAGCTTTGGTTAGGGTGTGAAGCATTAGGCGCATCAAACGGTCCATAACCATATGAATAAGCACCGGTTGCTCCGTCATCACCTCTAGCAAAAACATTCACATACATTTTCCAACCAGCTAATGTTTCATCGCCATCAATGCTATATGATTCGAAATCATCTTCAGCATAATTTGCTGATGGAGCCGGAGTTGGCTCAGGTGTTGGCTCAGGAGTTGGAGCAGGAGTAGGTGTATACTCAGCTACTACAACATCGTCATAATGCATCCCTGTTGGCGCATAGTTCCCTGCATAGTTCATGAATCCAGTTTGTAGGATGTGACCAACATGAGCTTCTGTGATTTCATAATCAAGAACCATCTCAT
>CACATF010000011.1 GCA_902535365.1 uncultured SAR86 cluster bacterium | reverse complement strand
AAGGCTCATTTGTCGCCTTAGCATTGGGAGTAATTTTGAAACTATATGTAGCAAATAATCCAGGTAGTGCCATTGAACCATTTATGCATCAAATGGCTATATCTTTTGTGGCAGCATTTTTAGTGAACTATTTTAGATCTCCACAAACAACTAATGAGAAAGTATTTAACCTTACCCGAGCAGATTTTAATACTTCAAAATTATTTAATATAGGATCAATAACTATTTTGGTTATCTTAGGCGGTATTTACAGCTTTTATTGGTAAAAACATGCATCGAATAATAAGTTTAATATTCTTATCTCTAACTATTTCTGCTCAAACTGTTGATTGGACTAGAGCCAATGAATGCCCAGTTGGTGATGAACAGTTTGTTGCTGAACTAATGGAGACAATGACCATAGAGGAAAAAGTGGGCCAAGTGATTATGGGTGACTTAGATTTTGTTAGTCCATCTGACTTGAAAAACTATCCTCTTGGAGGAATTTTAAACGGAGGTAATACTTCACCTAGAGGGAAATTAAGAGCCTCTCCTGAAGAGTGGAAAAGCTTAGCCCAAGAATTTTATGAATCATCAACAACAAGAGGAGGAGCTAACATTCCTGTGCTTTGGGGTACAGATGCTGTTCATGGCCACAGCAATGTCTTTGGAGCAACTATCTTTCCTCACAATGTTGGTCTAGGAGCAACAAATAATCCAGATCTATTGGAAAAGATAGGTGCAGCTGTTGCCGAAGAGGTTATTGCAACAGGCCTATATTGGACTTTTGCCCCCACAGTTACTGTCCCGCAAGACTACAGATGGGGAAGAACTTATGAGGGTTATTCAGAAAGTCCCGAATTAGTTTCTGAACTAGGGAAGGCCTTTATTATCGGCATGCAAGGTCAAGGTGAAAACTTTCTTGCTGATGACAAAATTATCGGGACAGCAAAGCATTTCTTAGGCGATGGCGGTACCTTCTTAGGCATAGACAGAGGCAATACTAAAATTGATGAAGAAACTCTAAAAGATATTCATGCAACCTCTTATTTCAGTGCCCTTGATGCATGTGTTCAAACGGTTATGGCAAGCTTTAATTCTTGGAATGGCTCAAAAGTCCATGGTGATGCCTATTTACTGACTGAAGTGCTGAAAAATCAAATGGAGTTTGATGGTTTTGTTGTTGGAGACTGGGATGGTCATGGTGCTGTACCTGGTTGCTCAAATGGTAGTTGTGCTCAATCTTTAAATGCTGGTGTTGATATGTTTATGGTTCCAGAAAAATGGAAAGATCTTTATAGAAATACATTGAGACAAGTTAAGTCAGGCGAAATAAGCATGGCAAGATTGGATGATGCAGTTAGAAGAATACTTATTGTGAAACAAAGGATGGGTATGTTTGAAGGCAGGGAGCCAAATAAATCAAAATTTAGTGAAGTTGGAACGAAAAAGAATAGGGATCTTGCTCGTCAAAGTGTTCGTGAATCTCTAGTGCTTATAAAAAATAATGACGAAGTTCTTCCAATAAAAAGAGATGCCAAAATCTTAGTGGTTGGGGCTGATGCAGATTCTTTAAAGATACAAAGTGGTGGATGGACATTAGATTGGCAAGGAACCACAAACAGAAACTCAGATTTCCCAGGTTCAATAAGTTTTTTACAAGCTGTAGAAGAAATTACTGAAGATGGAAATGTAACTTTTGTAGAAAATTTATCTCAAATAAGAGGTGATTATGATGTAGCTATAGTGGCTTATGGTGAGCCACCATATGCAGAGTATGCTGGTGATAGAAGAGATCTAAATTTTGCCGGTACAAAACACTTAACGCATTTAAAGCTATTAAAAGATGCAAACATACCAACAGTGTCACTCTTTTTTACTGGTAGACCTCTGTGGATGACAAAAGAAATTAACTTATCCGATGCATTTATGGTTGCATGGTTACCGGGAACAGAATCACGTGGTATGACTGATGTGATGTTTGCAGCAAAAGATGGGAAGGTAAATTATAATGTGAAAGGCCGCCTGCCTTTTAGCTGGCCAAAAACTCCATACCAAGCAAACTTAAATTATTTTGATCCTGCAAGTGACCCATTATTTTCTTTTGGTTATGGTTTGGATTATGAAAATCCAAGCAACCTAAGCCAGTTTGATGAAGATATTTCTATATCTACGGCAAATAGCACCTTAGAGTTAATGCGAGGAAGTTTTAGAGAAAATTACCTTGGATTTATTCAAGAAGGCAACGCTCCACAAATACAAATCAGTTCCACAGCGTTAAATACCGATAATAATTATGTTGTTGTTGATTACAGAGATACTGAAAAACAAGACGACACTTTAAATATCATTTTTAATAAATCAAATAACCAAAATAGTTTCTTTATTCTTTCCACTGAGATTCTAAATCTATTGCCGTTTAGTGATGGTTACATAAACTTTAAAGCAAGAGTAAATAGTCTTGATGCCGAGACAAAATTCTTAATGTCATGTGGTTTGGGTTGTTATCCAATTGTTGATTTAACAGAATTTCTTCAGCCTTCAGATAGTTTTATTGATTACAGCATTCCGCTGAAATGTTTAGCCCAAAATGAGGGATTAGATCTATCAAAAATTAATCTTCCATTCTACCTAACATCACAAGGCCCAATCGATATAGATATCATGACAATTGACATATCAAACCAAAAGGGTAACTTGGTCTTAAGTTGTTACTGAGCTAATTTCTTTGAAGAAACAAGGATGCCATTCTGGTCACCATATAGCCAATAACCCTCTTTAATCACAACGTTATTAATGAGAAGATCAATGCTTCTTGAACCAGTATTGTTTTTATTACTTTTTTTAGGACAAGTGTTTAAAGCAAAAACTGCAACATTAAGTTGTTGTAATTCGACGACGTCACGCACGCAACCATGGATTACAACAGCAGACCAATTATTTTCAATTGCCAGGCTGGCTAAATTGTCACCAAGTAAAGCAACATTCTCAGATGCATTTCCATCAACTAACAAAACTCTTGATTGCCCAGGTTCTGACAAAATGCTTCTGACTAAGGAGTTATCATCATCACACTTTAGGGTTACAACCTCGCCAGAAAAATTATTGATACCTCCGAAGCTTTTAAAATTTAAAAGAAAGGGTAGGTCGGGGTATTGGTCTGAGATGTCTGGTGTATTCATAAAAAAAGGAGGGCGAACCCTCCTTTTTATTTTACATAAATCTTCTGTTTACCAATAGTACCCAAATCTTATTACTTTTTGGGATGGAGCTGAGTATGCTCCTCTTGGAATACCAGCTTCAACACCGATATACCATGGCACAACTTCACTTTTGTGATTGTAAGAGGCATATTGAATATACCAATTATCTTTTGAATCAAGAGTCAAGAAAAGATCAAACATTTCCCATGCAGGTCTCTTGTCTGTGTAAT
The DNA here is from genome assembly GCA_902535365.1 of uncultured SAR86 cluster bacterium. Taxonomy (GTDB): domain Bacteria; phylum Pseudomonadota; class Gammaproteobacteria; order Magnimaribacterales; family TMED112; genus TMED112. The sequence goes on along the minus strand of CACATF010000011.1, from coordinate 6,030 downwards.
TCTCTAAAGGTAAGCAGAAATAACCAGGGCCATCACAACCACCCTCATCATTAACATGCTTATCCATGTTCCATGGTGTGACATAGGATTCTGCTTCCCAGTGATAGTTCACACCAGGTTTGAGTTCCATACCGTTTCTTAGTTTGTAGGTATGTTCAAATCTTACTGTTAAAGCAAGATCTGGTGTATATGGAGCTTCATTACCTTTTAAGTTTACAAAGTTATTTGGATTACCTGGATCAATAGAGGCACCATAATCTCTACCAAATAATGCATCTTGTCCATATCTCCACATAGTGACAAAGTCTTCTGTAAACTCTGTGTGGTAGCTGGTCATGAAACCTGAAAGTCTTCCACCATCATACGGAAGCCATGTGTATTCGAATTCAACTCCCCAATGCTCTTGTTCGCCAAAATTTTCTGTGGTCCAAATTGTCACACCTTGATCGTAGAATGTGAATTGTCCGAAAGTTGGTGAATTTGGATCAGAATCATAGCCATATACTGAAACAACATCTACAGGAAGGTTCCCAGTAAATTGTTTGCCTTCGTAAATGGTATAGAAAATATTGAAAGAGTAATTAAGTGTATTCTCTTCATTTTTAGCTTTTACTCCCCACTCACCTGTGGTTACATATTCAGGGTCATAGTTCAGGTCAACTCTTGTTCCCTCTGCATAGAGGTTAGAATTGCTTGGTGCCACATACACATCTGCTAAACTTCCAGATTTGTATGCATTAGCTAAGTATGCGTACATAAATGATAAGTCAGACATATCCCAGTCAAGACCAAGTCTCCATGAAAAATTATCCCATGTCTGAGATGTATCATTATTTGTTACAACAACACCACAACCAATCTGAGGCGCTACACAATCAACACCATCAACCATCTTGCCCATTTGGACCCAATAGTCTGGAGCTAATTGGTTAATTGCATCAAATGGATTTCCACCTGTTCCATAAATATCAGGATAACAACCATTACCAGAGTTGCAGTTGATATTTCTACCACCAACGTCTGATTTTTCATCATAAGAGAATCGACCTCCAAATGTGAAGAAAAGATCATCTCTTAAGGCATAAGTTGCTTGACCATAAACAGCATAATGGTTTAGCTCTCTATTTGGCTGCCAAAAATAATCATGTCCATTAAGTTCAGCTGTAAAGTTAGCTAACATATCGTTATCTTCTGTGCTCGCAAAGAATCCACCAACCCATGCAAGTTTGTCGTCTGCACCATTGATATACGCATCAAAAACATGTGACTTAGTAAGAAGTCTATTAATGTTGAAGGCCATACCGTATTGATAGTTGACACCTGAGTCAATTTCAAATTGGCTTGATTGTTCCAATTCTTGAAAACCATAATTTACTGTTAAGTTAGTAGAATTATTGATTTGATGTTTAAGAACCGCTCTGAATGAGTCAATAACCATATCATTGAAGCCAGGGGTATTGGCGTAAGCTTGGTATCTATTTTCTGAGCCCAGAAGGTCTGTACAAGTATTTGCTGGAGAGTCCTTAGCAAATGCACCTTGGCGTGTTTTCATTAATTCACAACTTAATACATTGGTCCAGCCATAACCATTGTCCTCATAGTTTTCAAACTGTAAATTAATATCAGTTTTATCACTAATAATATAGGTTGCGCTTATTCTCCATGCGCTATCATTTATTGCTGTATAAAATTCAGAAGGATCCGCCTTAACTTTGGTATATGGGTCGGAAAAAGTACCCTGACCACAACCATTGTTTGGTTGAGTTGAGCATCCTAAATACCAAGCGTAGTCTGAAAGGTAACTTCTTTGATCAGGACTTGTGATAGGTTGAAATTGACTTGTAATGCTATTTGGCAATCTTCTCCAGTCAAGCTGAGATCCATCCCAGTATCCGTCTAGGAATGAGTCTTTTGACTGTTCCATATATGCAAATCTAACAGCAAGCCTGTCACTAACAGGAAGGTTGTAATGCATTCTTAGCCCTGCTTCATTTAACTTTCCACCAACAAGGTTTAATGAACCACCCTGTATATCAAAGTTAGGTTTAGCTGTAACTATATTTAAAGTTCCTACAACTGAGTTTCTACCATATAGAGTTCCCTGTGGACCACGTGTCAATTCTGTTCTTTCCAGATCAAACATCAATGCATTGGCAGCTTGTGGTCTTGCAACATAAACTCCATCCACGTGTATACCAACAGCAGGATCACCAAGCTCAGTAACATTCTCTGTTCTGATACCTCTCAATGTAATAATTGGTGCATTTGTATCAGTATTTTGCACGTAAAGACCAGGAATCATGTTGTTAAGGTCTTTAATGTTGTTTAAGCCAAGCTCTAATAATTGATTGCCTGTCAAAGCTGTTACAGCTTGTGATGTATTGAGAATATCCTTCTCTGTTTTGGTTGCAGTTGTTATAACAACCTCTAAGCCCTCGTCTTCATCCTCACTATCGGATTCTTGCGCAAATAACGGTAGAACTAATGCAGATAGCATTAGAATCTTAAAAAGATTTTCTGAGTAATTCATTTTCCCCCACATGTAGATAGAATTGAGTAAAAAATAAACTTAATGAGCCTATATGTCAATGTTTACATCTGTTTAGGCTTTGCTACAATCTAAGACACAAAAACGCGGGAAATCACTGTATAAAACAAAAAATTAATGTTTAAGAAAAAGACACAATCAATAGTTGCTGTCATGATGATCATTTTATCAGCATGTTCTGGTGGTTCATCTGGCACAAATGAGGGCATTTACAATCCAACACCGGCCCCAACACCTGCCCCAACACCTGCCCCAACACCCGAACCAACACCCGAACCAACACCTGCCCCAACACCGGCAGCATTATATACTGAAGATTTTGAAGGTTATGCACTTGATGCGGAGAATATAAGTCCTTGGAAAGCATACATTAGTAGATTTCAAAATGATTGCTCAACATATATAGATGGGTATCAGGTAAGCCCCACAGTAAACGGTGATGACATATCAGCAATAGCCACTGGCGAAGCCGGTCCAGAACAAGGAGAAAAGTACATAAATGTTTTTAGTAACTACTCAGAAGATCAAAACTCACTTTGTTTAGAAACAAACGTTTACCGCGAATACATAATCAATGATGACTTTGATGGAGATTTCTCTTTTACTTTTGATAGCAAAAGACCAAGTGAAAATGGAGTAACTAGCCCATCAAGTGCAAGAGCATTTATTAAAAAGCTTGATCCAAATGATGGTTTTAGGACTGTAGAATATGAATGGATTGATATGACAGAAATATCTGACTCAGAATGGTCAACTTTTGAACTAAATACTACTGTTGATGCTGCAAGTGAACAAGGATACTTTTTTCAATTTGGTTATTCGAATGTAACGACTGCTTACAATCCAAGTGGCGTTTACTACGATAATGTTATCATTGCAGGTGGAGTTGCCCCTGAGCCAACACCCGCACCAAGTGTTGATTTCTGCCCAGAGAAAACACCTCTAACTCATGATGGTTATGAGCTTGTATGGCAAGATAATTTCGAAGGAAATGTGCTTGATACCGATACTTGGTCATACATGTATGGTGATGGTTCTCAATATGGAATTCCAGGATGGGGTAACAGCGAACAACAACTTTATACAGACTCATCTGAAAATGTTTACGTAACAAATGGCTGTTTATATATCGTCCCAAAATTTAATACCTCCAATAATGAGTACTACAGTGCGAGATTGAGATCCAAGGGTGGTCAAACATTTCAATTTGGTCGTATTGATGTTGGCTTTTCAGCACCAGCTATGGATGGTGTGTGGCCAGCGATATGGATGATGCCAGAAGATGATGTTTACGGTAACTGGCCAAGAAGTGGTGAAATTGATTTAATGGAAGGGAAAGATAAAACCATTAGCCAAATTAATACTACAGCTCATTATGGTCATGATTATCATAGGTACTATACTAAATGGACTTCTTTGTCTGCGAGCGATTATACAAGCGATCCGACCAATCATAATGTCATCAGCTTATTGTGGGATGATGAAGGATTTTCATGGATATATAATGGGATTTTGTTGTTTGAACTTGACTACACTACTTTGGACAACTTATCACCCAACCCATTCCTAGAGCGCTTTCATATGATTTTAAACTCAGCAGTTGGCGGCCATTATCCAGCACAACCACCAAACCCCAGCGAATATTGTAAAATGAATGATGAGACTGAATGTTATGATTCGCAAAAACTTATCATTGATTATGTTGCTTACTATCAAAAAAGCTCTGAGTAGCCTTCTTCTTCTATTTACACTTTCAGCATTTGCAGAAACAAATAATGTTTCAATAGTTATCCATGGTGGAGCAGGCTGGTTTACAGGCATGGCCCAAGAGGATATTGATGGCATTAAAGAGGCTTTAGAAGAATCGGCTAACAAAGGTTATGAGATTATGCTTGAGGGTGGCACTAGCTTAGATGCTGTCGAAGAGGCAATAGTTATCCTGGAAGATAATCCACTATTCAATGCTGGAAGAGGTGCTGTTTATACATCGGAATTTAAACAGGAATTAGATGCATCCATTATGGATGGTTCTGATTTAAATGCTGGAGCAGCTGCTTCTGTTACAAATGTTAAGAACCCTATAAGATTAGCAAGACATATAATGGACAACACAAAACATGTCATGTTTTCCAGCAAAGGTGCTGAGAGAGTTGCTAAGGAAGCTGGGTTGGATATTGTCTACCCAAGCTATTTTTATTCAAAGGAAAAACTTGAAAGAGCAAGAAATCAACAAAAGAAAAGCAAAATGGGTACAGTAGGAGTTGTTGCTCTAGATGCATACGGCAATATAGCTGCAGGAACGTCAACTGGTGGAATGACAAATAAGAAACCAGGCAGGATTGGAGATTCACCAATTATTGGTGCAGGAACATGGGCAGAAAATGATGTATGTGGAGTGTCAGGTACTGGTCATGGGGAGTACTTCATACGGCTTGGAGTTGCTAAAGAAATTTGTGCATTAATGAAATATCAAAACTTAAGTGTTGAGCAAGCTGCTCAGACAGTAATTGATAGGTTAGTTGATATGGGAGCAGATGGAGGAGTCATAGCGTTGGACTCAAATGGCACCCCTGCAATGATATTCAACACCCCAGCAATGGCTAGGGCTTATAAAAATTCAGATGACAGCACTTACGTAGAGATATACACAGATAAGTGAAAACATTTCTTGAAAACCAACTACTCAATCTTGATTTGCATGGTGTAAGGCACAGTGATGTGGAGGTAGCTGTTGAAGATTTTGTTCTTAATAACCAGCAACAGCTTCCGTTGATTGTTATCTGCGGTAATTCATCCAAAATGATTGATATTGTTTCAAAGACATTAAAAAAAATGGAAATTAATTTTGAGGAAACTAGATACGGTAGAATAAGGATCAACTCTTTAGATGCGTAAATTAAAAATCATACAAATACTCCCATCGCTGAATACGGGTGGTGTTGAACGAGGTGTGCTCGATTTTAATAAATATCTCGTTGCTAAAGGCCATCAATCCTACGTAATTTCAAATGGCGGTAGACAGGTAAAAAATTTAATCGATGAGGGAGGGGAGCATATTCATATGCAAATCTCCAATAAGAGCTTGCTCACACTACTGCAAGCAAAAAAACTTGCTGACGTTATCAATGAAATTTCACCAGATATTGTACATATTCGTTCACGAGTACCAGCTTGGGTTTTACAACTGTCAAAATTATTTATTAAAAACCCTAGGCCATTGATTTTCTCAACATTCCATGGGCTCTATAGCACTCCTTTTTATAGCAGAATAATGGCAAGTTTTGATCACATTATTGCCATATCAAAAACTGTAGAAAAATATGTATTAGATAATTATCCAGAACATCTTAAATTTGCTCCAAGATTAATTTACAGAGGTTCTGATGAAGCGTACTTTTCAAAAAACTATCGACCACAAGAGGTCTACATTGATAATTTTTTTGATCAATTTCCAAAATTAACCAATAAAAAAATACTTACTT
>CACATF010000010.1 GCA_902535365.1 uncultured SAR86 cluster bacterium | reverse complement strand
TTTTCAATTGCCAACGCAAGAATAAAACCCCCAAGGAATAAATATATGTTTGGATGTGCGTAGGGTTTAGCGGCGATAGTAAATGCTTCTTTTGGTGTAAAGCCATCAACATAAGGTCCATACACTTGAAGCAAAGGAAATAAGGCAAGAGGGAGTAGGGCAGTTACTGGAAGAGGAATGGCCTCAGTTGCCCACCAAAAAGCCATCATGATAACGACACCAGCCACATGCCAAGCTTCAATAGTGAGGCCAGCAGGAGGAGTTGTTAATAATGTCAGAGAAAAGAAAAACAGACCTGTAAAAAAACCTATTGATTTAGGGTTAATACGATCTGTCATCCAAAAAAAAAGGCGCGAAATTAATCGCGCCTTAAGTTATGAGGTTTAGTATGTGAACCTTAGGTCAAGATAGAAGTTTCTTCTTAGATTGTTATCTAAGTCTTCAAAATAACCCATTCTTGATGATGCAAGAGGAGCTCTCTTATCATCCCAGTTGTTAACACCTAATCTAATTCTAAGATCAGTATTTGGTGTTTCTGTGTAGTAGTCTACATACATATTTCTTGTTTTGAATGGAACAACAGCCCACATAGCACCTGCTGAAGAAAGAGTTCTATCTTCGTATACAGTACTTCTTGCGTTCTGATTCATACCAAAGGCCCAATCACCATTTCTAAGTCTTAGTGATGTGTAAGTTTTTCTCTTTGGTGCGCCATTCACGGCTAGAATATCGCCAAAACCATCTATAGCTGTTAATGGTATCTCTCCACCAGCCATTGCCGCATCTAACATTGTTAATGTTGGACCATATTCTTGCATTTTTGCTGTTAGCTGTGAGATTTGGTGCTTAAAGGATAAAGTACCAAATGCTGTTTCAGTGTCGTAGTAGAAGCCACTGTCCCAACCCTCAATAGTTCTATTGTTTAGGTTGGCATAGTTATCTTCAACTCTTTCAGCTAATCCAAATGGACATAGCCCAGCAGCAGTAAATGTATCTGGATTATCAGGTGCTTGTCTAACAACAGCTGGGTTTCCAACTACAGATGAACAGTCAGAAAGATTATTCTGCTGCAATCTTAAGTATAGATCTAATAGCATGTGGTTTTCTTCACCAAATAAACCAATTGTATTTTCTGACTCAATACTCCAAACATCATATGTCAAAGTAATTCCATCAGTAGGTTCTAGAACAAATCCAACAGTAGTATTATCAGATGTCTCTGCTTTTAACTTACTACTACCTGAAGCTTGTCTTTGTACTGTGTATCTACCGTCTGAATCATCAGTATCAGCACCAAGACCAATAGCATAGATTGTTGCTGCATCGTTTCTAGTATTATTTCTGACCACCATACTTTCATTGATAGTAATTAAGTTTGGCGCTCTGAATGTTTCCTGGAAAGAACCTCTTAATTTAAAGATATCACTCACTCTCCAACCAAACGCAACTCTTGGTGCATTTGTGCCGTCGAAATCAGAATATGACTCTTTTCTCCAAGCAACCTGAAGATCAAACTGCTCAACTAAAGGTACATTCATTTCTGGGCTTACTACTGGAACATCAAATTCGATGTAGAAAGAGTTAACTGTTCTGCTACCTCTACTATCAGGAGTAGGTGAACTGTTTACAACATCAGAAACATATGGATATGTATCGCCTGAACTTGTTGATAGTGCACCAGAAGTTTTTCTTTCTGTAAACACAATTGTTCCATCAAGTCTTGGGTCTCTATCATCAACAAAAGTATCCTGTCTTGTTTCTAGACCCCATGCCATACCAATAAAGCCAGCCTTAGTTTCCCACCAGTCAGCTTTTGACATTCTAAGGTCTAGTGTTGTCATAGTTCTTTCATTCTTTCTATAAACATCAACCATTGCTGGTGCAATACCACCATCAGTCAAGTCCATAGGGTTATGTGAAACACGTCCTGAAATATGTGCACCACCAGCACCATTGAAAGGGTTATACGCATTTGGTCCTTCTGCATGAAGTAAAGCATCAATCAATGTATTTGAAACTCTGTTATGAGTCACATCAAATGCTTCTGCCCATGAATAAGAAATAGCTGATTCCCATGACCATCCTGAATCAAGATCGCCTCGAATACCAGCAAGCATTCTGTTAGTTTCCTTGTCGTTATCAACAATTCTTGGACCTGCATCAACAAATCTGTAGTTATCGATAAGCAATGCTTTACCTGTGAAGTTATAAGGGTTTGTTGCCGGAACAACATGCTTCACAGATGAGAATGGTGAAGACGAATGTCTATTACCATTATATTTACTTCTATACTGTCCAAATTCTGCGAAAACTTCACGACCATCTCCTAAATCATGATTTAAGAAAAGGAACATGTTATGTCTCTGCACATCACCAAGAACATCTCTTTGTCCGTTCCAGTTGTGTGTATAGTTACCAGAAGAGTCTGAAGCCGCACAAGTACCATTACCTAAGTTAAGGATACAGTTTGGATCTCCAGCAGCTTTTATTAAAAATTCACCAGAGCTATCTGTGTAAGGAGCTGTGCCTGACATATCAAATTGACCCCATGCTGAGTTTGATGAACATCTGTAGAATGCACTATTGAATTGATCTGGAACCAATTCATCATAGTCACACATACCCATAATTTCATCTTCAGCAGCTGCTACTCTGTCTCTATCATAGAAACTAAAGAACATTGAAACATTTGTGTTGCCATAGTTCTCACCCCATTTCATAGAGAATTTATGATCATCTCTGTTGAAATGCTGCCAGTTTTGGAATCTTCCTCTCATCTCAAAACCAACATAGTTGGTATCAAGAACGTTGTTAACAACACCAGCAACAGCATCAGTACCATAAATAGCACCAGCACCGTCTCTTAGAATTTCAACACGATCCACAAGAGAAACTGGAATGTTGTTTGAGTTCACTGTAGCTACAGGAACAAAACTACCACCAAGCTCTTCAGTTTGATAAGAAGGTGTTGCAATCATTCTTCTACCGTTAAGAAGAACGAGTGTATTACCAGTACCTAATGATCTAATATCAAAAGCACCGACATCACCTCTTGATGCGTTAACACCACCGCCGTTGGAACCAACGTCGTTAAACTGGTTAACGCCTTGTTCGGTTAAAGTTGCAAGAAGCTCATCACCAGAGTTAATACCTCTGTCATCAATATCGTCAGCTGTAATAACTGTTACAGGCAATGCTTCGTTAATCCTGGCCCCTTTAATTTGGGTACCAGTAACTACTACTTCTTCTACATCATTACTGCTGTCTGACTCTTGTGCATTCACAGAGAAAACAACAGCACACGCTAATAAAAGTAAATATTTTAATTTGGACATAAAAAGTCCCCCCTCATTAAGACTTATTTAACTAGATATAATGCATTTTTTCAAGTTTTAAAACACATTTCATCTGTTAGAATATACCCAATTTTTGGGGCCATAGCTCAGCTGGGAGAGCGCAACACTGGCAGTGTTGAGGTCAGGGGTTCGATCCCCCTTGGCTCCACCAATTTAACTTTGCTTTTTGGCGAGGCCCAATCGTCTTTCAATGTAGTCAATAATTTTACCTGCAATGTTCATTTTATTGACTTTTTCAATGCCCTGAAGGCCTGGTGAGCTGTTAACTTCAAGCACTTTTGGACCTTCATCAGATCTTAGAATGTCAACACCAGCAATATTTAATCCCATAGCTTTTGCTGCTTGCCTGGCTATTTGTCTTTCTTCTTTTGTAATTTTAACTTTTGATGCTGATCCTCCTGCGTGCAAGTTTGATCTAAAATCTCCATCAGAAGCAGATCTCATCATGCTTGCAACAACCTTTCCTCCAATTACAAACAATCTTAAGTCAGCACCATTTGAATCTTTAACAAAGTCTTGAACAATAAATGGTGCATGAAGTTTTTGAAAAGCACTAATTACACTTGATGCAGCTTTTTTTGTTTCGGCAAGAATAACCCCTTTACCTTGTGAACTTTCAAGTAGCTTTACAACTAAAGGCGCTCCAGTAGTCATATCAACGATGTGCTTAGTATCTTTTGGAGAGTTTGCAAATGCAGTATCTGGCATCGGAATTTTATGTAATGCCAGAGTTTGGTGAGCGGCTAACTTATCTCTTGACATACCTATTGAGGACGAAGAATTTAAACAAAAAGTACCAATGGCTTCAAACTGTCTAACAACAGCCATTCCATATCTAGTGATGGAAGATCCAATTCGAGGGATGATCACGTCATAATGCGGTAGCATCTTTCCGTCGTAGTGAACTTCAGGATTATCAGATTCGATATTTAGATAACAACGCTTGGTGTTTAAAATTTCACAAAAATGTCCATTTTCCTCAGCTGCTTCAATAATTTTGAGATTTGAGTAATTATTGGGTTCGAGGCTTAAAATTCCTATTCTTAGAGCTCTTCGGTAGTTGTAGTTTTTGGCTTTTTTATATAGGTCGAAAGAGAGCTCATCTTGCAAGAAGCTTTTATCAGGTGAAATTTGAAACCCATCGAGAGCACTTCTACCAATAATCATTTTGTATTTCATGTTCTCTCTGTTAGTTAGTGTAATTGGAACCTTTCTTTTTACTCCTCCGATCTCAAGTTCTGTTTCGATGACGTACCTAAGCTCAGTGATGCCATTGGATGAGGTCACATTTCTTTGATCGATTAGCTTGGCTGAGCAAAAAACAGAGTATCGCTCATCACTTTCTATAGGGTTAATTCCAAACCTCACCATTTGGTTATCTTCCTTACCAAATACCTGAATATTAAATGCATGTAATGCGGAAGTTTCTGCACCAGTGTCAGTTTTAGCAATAAGCGCAGGCAGGTTTAATTCTGGTAAACTCACCCATTCTTCCCATCCAACATAATTGCTTTTTTTCATAGATACCGTTTTATATTCTTTAATTTAAATTTTGCAAGCCTTTTCTTGAAAATTTTATTCATCCATGTTTTCATTTCGCACATGAATTCTTTGAGTACAGTTGGTTGGTTTCATACCATCGCTGGCACGGCAGCAATTTTTATAGGGATATATCTAGTCTCAAAGTTTAAAGTCATCAGCTCTAAACCAAATCTTGGAAAAACATATCTAATACTGACAACTATTACAGCGGCTACATCATTAATGATTTTCAATAATGGTGGATTTAATTTGGCACATTTGCTCGGAGTTTTTGCGCTTTTGGGCGTTTTTTTGGGTTTATTATTTGAGCATAAAGAATTTTTTGGTTTCTCAAAGTATTTTCAAGCCATTTGTTATACAGGAACAATGCTCTGCCATTTAATTCCTGGAATTTCAGAAGTTTTTACAAGGTTTCCGCCAAGCCAACCGATCGCTAACTCAATATTTGACCCAATCCTCTTAGTCTCCTTTGGAATTTTCTTTTTAATTTTTTTAATAACAGTATTCTTACAACTACGTCATCTAAAGAACAATTCTTAATCTGTTTCTTGGATTATTTTTTTATTTTCCAAATAGGCTGCCCAAGCTATTTGTTGAAGAAAAATCCTATCTTTGTCAGACACCTTATCAAGATAATTGTAATTAAGGCCAACTGGATTGGAGTCAGTCAAAGTTGCAAAAACTACACAAGCTCCCAGGTAAGTCCCTAGCATGCTTGGATGCGTTCCATCCGGATGATGTAATTTAATTTTTGGATCTTTCTCATAAGCAAGCTCATAAGCAATACCCACAGGCATCACCTTAGAATTTGAAAGCTTAGCTGCTTGGTAATAGGTAGCTTTAATTTTTTCAATTAAGTTGGGTTCATATCGCTCATCGATAGGTAGATAAGCATGTGTCATGTAAAGCGCTGTCTCAATGTCATTGGCTTGAGCAAGTTCGGCATTCTTCTTTACAGTTTGCCAAAAGTGATTCTGATTTTCTTGGTTTATCACCTCATAACTGCCACCTTGCATAACTACGTAGTTAAATGGCATATCAAGCCTGTGATTTTTATGGTTAATTAGGTGGGAAAATGGATGGTCACTTAATCTAGATCCTCCAATAGTGGCCGATTTTATTTCTGGTTCAATATTTGGATATTTTTCTTCAAGAAGTCTTTTTACATGGTTATGCAGACTGTCGTTGTAATAAAGGTAGCTATTTCCAATGAACAAAATCCTGCTTGAATAATCTGCTGCAAGCAAATTTACAAACAACAAAGAAAAGAGGAGGGCAAAAATTCTCATTTTTTAATGTCTTTATACATTGCAGTAAAGGTCACTCGGCAAACCATATTGTTATCTTCATCTGTTATTTCTACATTCCACAAAGAAGTTGTTCTGCCGATATGAAGCGGCATTGCTTTTGCATAAACATACCCGTCTGTTATAGATTTAAGGTGATTAGCATGCAAGCTCAAACCCACTGCAACTTTTTCACTCATGTCTACGGAAAGAAAAGCAGCAACGCTTGCTGTGCTTTCAGCCAATGCGCATGATGCTCCACCATGAAGCAAACCCATAGGTTGTTTTGTTCGTTCATCTACAGGCATTCTAGATTTGATGAAATCATCGCCCATCTCGAGATACTCAATACCAAGATGTTTATCTAGATTCACTGAAAATTTTGAGAGGTCATCAAATTTTTGATCGTTGTGCCAAATACTCATAACGGAATTATAGACAATCAGAAAAATTTTATTTATTAGTCTAATTAATTAATTTAACTATTAAAAAATTAGCATTTAATTCAAAAAATAAAAAAAAGTTTAACAAAATGCTTATTTATGCAAAAAAATACTAGTTTTTTAGAAAAAATGAAATAGAATAAAAATCTGATATCGCCGCCTACTTTGTTTACCTCAGAATGTCTGGCCCAACTTCCATTCTGTAATTCTGTTAGGTGGCGATACCTTTCCTCTTAGCAATCCCTTCTCTTGTAAAATTAAGCATCGAGTCATTCTTTTGTTCTTGAATGTTCACAGTTAAGTTTTTTGCCGATGGATCCATAGGCAACCAAGGTTTTGCTTTTGAAAATCCAAAGTTTATTTTGGTATCTTCCCAAGGAATAGGTGTTCTACACCCATCTCTACCTTTGAAGTCAGGCCAAAAATTTTTACCAAATGGATCTTGCAAATCTTCAAAGGCAATATCAGTATCTTTGAGACCTAATTCCTCACCCTGATATATGCATACAGTGCCTTTTAGAGACAGAAGCTTAGCCATAAGTTCTTTTGGATCACGAGCTATTCGTGAAGCAATACGTGACGAGTCATGATTACTAAAAGACCAACAAGGCCAACTCTGTGGATATTTCTTATGAAAATTTTCTACAACCTCATCAACAGAATCATAATTAAACTCATCAGATAGAAACTCAAAACAGTATGCCATATGCAGCCTTTGCTCATTTGAGTACTCTCCGATGGTTGAAAATGGATCTTCAGCTACAATTTCACCTAGAGAAATAGCATCATATTCATCAAGAAGTCGTCTAATTTTCTCCAAGTAAGGAAGCATTTCTGGTCTTGTATTGTCATAAATATGTTCTTGCAGCCCATAGGGATTGTCTTTATTGAAACCAAGCGGTCTTACTAACTTTGGGTCTTTGGGAGGGTTATCGCGTAATTCATGATCATGAAATAGAAAGTTAATTACATCAAACCTAAATCCATCCACACCTACATCTAACCAGAATTTAATTTCATCCAGCATTTGTGCTTGTACTTCTGGGTTATGAAAATTTAGATCTGGTTGAGATGTTAAAAAGTTATGCAAATAAAATTGGTTTCTATGCTTGCACCATTGCCACGCACTTCCACCAAAAACTGATAACCAATTATTTGGTGGGCTGCCTTCTTGGCCATCTGCCCATACATACCAATCACTATATTTGGAATTTTGGCTTTGTTGGCTTTCAACAAACCATGGATGTTCATCAGATGTGTGGCTTAAGACTAAATCTGTTATAACCTTCAAACCATTTTTATGAAAAACTTCAAGCAATTCATAAAAGTCATGATTGCTTCCAAAGATATCATCTACTTTTCTATAGTCTGAAACATCGTAGCCAAAATCTTTTTGAGGCGATTTAAAAAAGGGAGATATCCATACATAATCAACCCCAAGATCTCTTATGTATTTAACTTTTGAAGTGATTCCTTTTAGGTCACCAACTCCAGAATCAGAAGAATCAAAAAAACTTCGTGGATATATTTGATATATGGTTTTGTTCTTCCAATCGTTCATGTGCAATAAAGTTAAGACTATCGCCTTTTTCAATTAAAAAATAGTTTTATACAAGCTATAATTATTTTTTACACACATCGCGGGGAAACTTTGAGTACAGAAAAACTTTTGCTTGATTTAGGTGGAACAAACCTAAGAGTCGGGTATGGAAATGATGAAAATCTAACAATTAGAGATGTTTCAAAAGTAAGAGTCGATTCAAATGAGGATATCTTTAAGGTCGTAAATAACTCTATCAATGAAAACAATATTAATGAGATCGTTTTCTCTGCTGCAGGCCCAAGAATAGAGAACAAAATTAGCATGACAAATAGAAGTTTAGACCTAGATGGTGATCTGTTAGCACATGAGCTTAAAATCAAAAACTGCATCTTATTAAATGATTGGGAATCTATCGGCTATTCTCTTCCACTAATGACCAGTGAGGATATTTCAACCGTAAAAGACGGTGATATCAAAAGTTGCCAAACCTCAATTGCTATTGGTCCTGGTACAGGTCTTGGCTTTTCATTATTAACTTATGTAGATGGAAAACCACACATTCATGCAACAGAACTTGGTAACACTCGATCACGTAATCCTTATTTAGCTGATGCTTTTAAGATCACTAATACCGTGGATTTCAAGGTTTTAGAAGATTACATCTCTGGCACGGGCCTAAGAAAAATCTACAAATCCAGAACTGGCGAAGAAAAAACTGCTGAAGAAATATTATCTAGTTATGATAGTGACAAATACTCAAAGGAAATTGTTGATACTTTTGTAATTTCGTTCTCAACTATTTTAGCTGATCTCTCATTATCCTTTATGGCCACTGGGGGAGTTTATTTTGCTGGTAGTCTAATGCGAAGCTTAACAAAAATGAGCTGCATTGAGCTTATGGAAAAAAGTTTTAAAAACCATCCGTCAAAAACACATTCAGATATATTGGAAAGGATACCTTTGTACATGATTCATAAAGAACATACTCCATTGTATGGAAATTTAAACTATTCGAAATTAAGGAGAGTGCATGACTAGTTTGGACTATTTAATTGTTGGGCTTTACGCAGTTGTTTTGATTGCAATTGCTACATTTGTTTCAAAAACAAAAAGTGGGGAAAAGAAAACTGCTGAAGAATATTTCCTAGCTGGCAGATCTTTGCCATGGTGGGCTATAGGAACATCCTTAATAGCAGCCAATATCGCTGCAGACCAAATAATTGGCATGAATGGTGATGCCTATGCAATGGGCATAGCAATAGCGACTTATGAATGGACTGCTGCAGTTGCTCTGATTGTTGTTGGAAAATTTTTATTACCTGTTTATCTAAAGCAACAGGTTTTCACCATGCCACAACTTTTATCTCAAAGATATGATCGAAGTGTTAGCACACTTTTGGCAGTGCTAATGCTCATTATGTATGTGATGGTAATCTTGCCAACTATCTTATGGTTGGGTGCAAAAGCAGTAAATAATCTAACAGGATTAGAACTTATTCCAGCAATGATATTGTTGGGTGGTCTATCATTAGCATACTCCCTATATGGCGGACTGAAAGCTGTTGCTTTAACAGATGTGATTCAAGTTGTTCTTCTTATCTTTGGTGGTTTGTTTGTTACATATAAAGGTCTTGATTTATTGTCTGAAGGCAACGGACTGTTTGAAGGTTTTATGATTCTTCAGAGCGAATTCCCTGAAAAGTTCGATGCAATTCTATCTTATGCACCAAAAGAAGTTGACCCAGAAGCGTATGCTAATTACATAAAATTACCTGGCATATGGGTCCTTATTGGAGGTATGTGGATTGCTCACTTCTACTATTGGGGTACAAATCAGTACATAACTCAACGAGCATTGGGTGGAAAGAGTTTAGATGAGGCTCAAAATGGATTGATGTTTGCTGGCTTCTTGAAAATATTCATGCCAATCGTGGTTGTGTTGCCTGGTTTGATAGCAGTTGCTCTAGAAGCTAATGGAACAATAAATCTGGCAGGAGATAGAAGTAATGCTTATCCTTCAATGCTAAACCTATTACCTGAAGGGATAAAAGGCCTTACCTTTGCAGCGTTAGTAGCAGCTATAGTTTCATCTCTAGCATCTCTTTCAAACAGTGTAAGCACTATCTTTACTATGGATATTTATCGAAAAGATCAAGATATTAATGAC
>CACATF010000009.1 GCA_902535365.1 uncultured SAR86 cluster bacterium | reverse complement strand
TTGTAGTTTCAGGCGTAAATTCTTCAACAATCGCATCATCTGATTTTGTTTCTTGATCTTGATTTCTGATTGTTAGCTCAACATAAGAAATATCAGCTTTGTCACCAGCTCTAAATCCAGCTTTAATAACTCTTAAGTAACCGCCGTTTGTTTCTTTGAACCTTGGACCAAGGTCGGAGAAAAGCTTTGAAGTTGCATCTTTAGAATTTAAATTTGAAAGCACAGTGCGTCTATTGTGAAGTGTATCTTCTTTTGCTCGTGTGATAAGAGGCTCTAAGAACCTTCTAAGCTCTTTACCTTTCTCAACTGTGGTTTTGATAACCTCATGTTCAATTAATGAAATAGCCAGATTCCTCATCATCGCCATACGATGTGATGATGTTCTGCTAAATCTTCTACTTAACTTTCTATGTCTCATTATTACATTGGAGGCCAGTTCTTGAGGACTGTTCCCATTGATAACCCTCTTGAAGCAAGCTCATCTTTAATTTCATTTAATGATTTTTTACCTAGATTTGGTGTTTTTAGAAGGTCCATTTCACTTCTTTGTATCAAATCACCAATTAAGAAAATATTTTCTGCTTTTAAACAGTTTGTTGATCTTACTGTTAACTCTAGCTCTTCAATAGATCTTAGTAGCAGTGGATCAAAATCATATTTATCTTTTCTTGTTTCTTTCCTTGATACCAATTCTTCATCTACAAATACAGATAGCTGATGCTGCATAATTGTTGCTGCGTATTTCACAGCTAACTTAGCATCAATAGAGCCATCAGTTTCAAGATCAAGGATCAGCTTGTCAAGATCTGTTCTGTTCTCTACTCGAGCATTCTCAACTTTATAATTCACTCTTTTTACAGGTGAAAAAATTGCATCAAGATGAAGAGAATCAACACTTTTGTCTTTGTTTTCTTCTGCAGGTACATAACCAATACCTGTCTTTACTTTAAGAGTCATGGAAAGTTTTTTTGGTTCAACTAAAGTTGCAATCACATGATCAGCATCCATTACTTCTACGCCTGCTGGAAGCTCAAGGTCAGATGCTGTAATAGTTTTTGGTGTTTTAATATCAAGCTTTAATTCAGCTTCTGAAGGGCCATCAAGTTTAATTGCTAAATCTTTTAGGTTTAATAAAACATCAAGGATATCCTCTTTAACGCCTTCAATTGTTCCATACTCATGTGAGACGCCATCGATTTTTACTTCTGTAATGGCAGCACCAGGCATATAAGAAAGCATAATTCTTCTCAAACTATGTCCGATGGTATAGCCAAATCCTCTTTCAAAAGGCTCAAGAACAACTCTTAAGTTGTTTTTATCTAATTCATCTACCTTTACTACTTCAGGCGCTAAAACGTTTAATTTATCTTCCATATTTATCCTCTATTATTTTGAGTACAACTCAATAATTAAGTTTTCATTTATTTCTGAACTTAGCTCTGATCTATCAGGGTAACTTAAGAAAGTCCCTTTCATTTCATCAAAGCTTACTTCAATCCAACTAGCTTTCTCTTTAGATTTGGCCAGTTCAACTGCAGCTTTAATTCTTAAATGTTCTTTTGATTTATCTCTTACAGAGATAACATCGTCTGGTTTTACATTGTATGAAGGTATGTTAACTACCTTGCCATTCACTTCTATAGACTTATGAGAAACGATTTGACGTGCTTCAGCTCTAGTAACCCCAAAACCCATTCTATATACAACGTTATCAAGTCTTGTTTCCAAGAAGTTAAGCAGATTCTCACCTGTGTTGCCTTTAGATTTTGCAGCTTTAAGATAGTAGTTTCTAAACTGTCTCTCAAGCAAACCATACATTCTTTTAACTTTTTGTTTTTCTCTTAATTGTGTTCCATAGTCAGATAAGCGTCCTCTAGGATTAGCATTGCCTGGCTTATTATCTATCTTACATTTTGACTCAATAGCTCTAGTGCCTGATGTCAACATCAGATCTGTGCCTTCTCTTCTTGAAAGTCTTAGTCTTGGTCCTCTATATCTTGCCATTACACTCTTCTCTTTTTAGGTGGTCTACATCCATTATGTGGAAGTGGAGTCACATCAGTTATTTTATTAATTCTTAGCCCACAGCCATTTAAAGCTCTAATTGAAGACTCTCTTCCAGCTCCTGGTCCTTTTACTCTGACTTCAAGGTTTACCATGCCCATGTCTTTTGCCATATTGCCTGCTCTTTCAGCTGCAATCTGTGCAGCAAAAGGTGTGCTTTTACGTGAACCTTTGAATCCAGCGCCACCAGATGTTGCCCAACATAACGCATTACCACCCATATCAGTGATCATTACAATTGTGTTATTGAATGATGCCTGTATGTGAGCTATTCCATCAGTTACTATTCTTTTTGTCTTCTTTTTGCCAGCCATTATGCTTTAATAGGTTTCCTTGGACCTTTTCTTGTTCTTGCATTTGTTTTTGTTCTTTGCCCTCTAAGTGGCAGACCTTTTCTATGTCTTATACCTCTATAGCAACCTAAATCCATTAATCTTTTGATGTTAAAGTTTATTTCTCTTCTTAGATCACCTTCAATCTGGAAGTTTTTAAGCTCATCTCTTATTTTATCTAGCTGCTCTTCACTTAACTCAGATACTTTCTTGCTATATTTAATTTTCAGCTTATCGCAAATATCTTGTGCTGTTTTTCTTCCAATACCATATACATGAGTGAGTGAAACATCTACATGCTTATTATCTGGTATGTTTATTCCGCCTACTCTAGCCATTATTATCCTTGTCTTTGTTTATGTCTCTTGTTCTTACAAATAACAAAAACTGTTCCAGATCTTTTCACGATCTTGCAATCTTTGCATATTCTTTTTACTGACGATCTTACCTTCATCTTCTTCTACTCTTTTTTGAGCTCGAAATATTAGCATTTTTTAGGATAGATGCATATTGTTGGCTCATAACATATGATTGAATTTGTCTTTGCAAATCTAGCATCACCACTACTACGATTAATACTGATGTTCCGCCCAAGTAAAATGAGATCCCAAAGCTATTAATTAGTATTAATGGAAGAATACATACTAGAGATAGATAGAAGGCCCCAAATACGGTTAATCTTGAAAGAATCGTGTCTATAAATGTAGCTGTTTGTTCTCCTGGTCTTATGCCTGGAATATACGCTCCACCTCGTTTTAAGTTGTCAGCCATATCATTTGAGCTAAAAGTTAGTGCAAGCCAGATGTAACAGAAAGAAACAATTAAGATCACAAACAAAAGAATATACAAAGGCTGCCCTGGGTTTAAATAAAGAGCAAACTCCTGTAAGCCACCCAAACCATCAACATTACCAAACCATGAAGATAACGATGCAGGAAATAATAAGAATGTACTTGCAAAAATAGCTGGAATTACACCAGACATATTAAGCTTTAATGGTAAGAAACTTGATGGTGCTTGTACCATGCCTCTTACTTGATGCCTTTGAGCATAGTTTACTGTTATTTTTCTTTGTGCATTTTCTACAAAAACGACAAAGGCAACTACTAATAAGGTTAGTATCCCAAGCACTATTAGTAATAAATAATTGAGATCGCCTTGTTGTGTTTGCTCAAGAGCTTGACCAAAAGATCTTGGCACTCCAACGATAATTGATGTTGCGATAATTAGAGATATGCCATTTCCAATACCTCTTTCTGTGATTTGTTCACCAAGCCACATTAAGAAGACAGTACCAGTTACTATTGAAAATACTGCAACGACTGCACTAAAAAAGCTCCCAGCATCTATTAATCCAGCAGTTTGTAATGTGATAGTTAATGCTGTTGATTGAATAAGTGCAAAAACAACTGTGCCGTAACGTGTGTATTGTGTAATTTTGTTTCTTCCTGCCTGCCCATCTTTCTTTAACTCTTGCAAATATGGAACTGAGTTAGAAAAAAGCTGCATCACAATTGCTGCTGAAATATATGGAACTACACTCAAAGCGAAAATACTCATTCTTTCAAGCGCTCCGCCTGAAAATAGATTGAAATATTGAAGTATTGTTCCCTGACTTTGTTGGAATAGGGCTGCAACTTGCTCTGGATTTATGCCTGGAATAGGGATGTGTGTTCCTATTCTATAAACTAGAAGAGCTAGTGCTACAAAGCCAAGCCTTCTCCAAAGTTCAGACATTGAATTATCCAAATGTTACTCCTTTAGATGTCTTAATGTTTTCATCAGTTGGCTTAGCTAGCAACTTGCCTTCACCATAAATTTTTACCTTCTTTGTAGATTTTTTAATCAAGCCAAGCTTTTTAAGATTCTCAATGTCGATTTTTTTGACATCGGCCAGCACTTTAACATTTAAGCTTTGTGTTACTCTTGAAACCCTTGAGGTAAAACCAAACTTTGGCACTCTCATCTGCAATGGCATTTGACCACCCTCAAAACCAGGTCTCACGTTACCGCCAGATCTTGATTTTTGACCTTTGTGCCCGCGTCCTGCTGTTTTACCAGTTCCTGAGCCAGTACCTCTACCAACTCTTTTTCTATCTGATCTTGATTTTGGGTCTGAAATACTATTTAAAGCTACCTTATCCATTTACTTAACCTCTTCAACATTTAATAAATATTCAACTTGGTTGATCATACCTCTAACTGAAGGAGTATCTTCTAGCACTCTTGAGTCACCAATACCTCTTAAGCCAAGACCTTTCACAGAAAGTCTGTGGTTAGGTTTTCTACCTATTAAGCTTTTAATCTGTGTGACCTTAACTTTTGCCATTATTTCCTTCTTTCTTTTACCATATCTGGTGATTCCATCTTGGAAAGACCATTTACTGTTGCTCTAACAACATTAATTGGGTTGGTTGATCCGTAACACTTTGCTAACACATTTTTAATTCCAACAAGCTCAAGCACAGCACGCATCGCACCACCGGCAATGATACCTGTACCTTCAGATGCTGGCTGCATGTAAACTTTTGTTGCGGAGCTTTTTTCCGTAATCGGATACCAAAGTGTATTTCCATTCAATTCAACATTAACTAAACTTCTTTTTGCTTCATCAAGTGCTTTTTGAATAGCTACAGGAACTTCTTTAGCTTTACCTCTTCCAAAACCAACTCGACCATTTCCATCGCCAACTACAGTTAGAGCCGTAAATGACATAACTCGTCCACCCTTAACCGTTTTGGCAACTCTATTAACCTGTACCAACTTTTCAACAAGAGTGTCTTGTTGATTTGTGCTTTGTAAACCTTGATTTTCCACTAGAATTCTAATCCTCCGTCTCTTGCTGCTTCAGCTAATGCTTTTACTCTGCCATGATATTTATAACCTGATCTGTCAAAAGTCACTTTTTTATGTCCTAACTCAACTGATTTTTTTGCAATTTCGGCACCAACAAATTTTGCAGCTTCAATATTCCCACCATTTGCCCCACTAAAAGCTTTCTGCTGAGTAGATATTGTTGCTAATACCGAACCATTTGATGAATCAATTAACTGTGCGGAAATATTTTTTAACGATCTAGAAATAGCAATCCTCATACCACCAGTTTTTTGTAGTGTGGCTCTAAGTTTTTTTGATCTTCTTATTCTTGAAACTGTTTTACTCATATTTAACCCGCTGCTGCTTTCTTCCTTTCTTTTCTTACCACATGCTCTCCATCAATAAATATACCTTTTCCTTTGTATGGTTCTGGAGGCCTGAATGATCTAATCTCTGCACATACTTGGCCCAAAACTTGTTTATTATTTGATGAAACATTAAATTCTGTTTGGTTTTCTGATTTAGCATCCACTCCTTCAGGCAAGTTATATTCAACAGGGTGTGAAAAACCAAGTGTCAAAACAATTTTTTTACCTTGTACATTGGCTCTATAACCTACTCCATTAAGCTTAATGTTCTTTGTATAACCTTCACTTACACCAATCATGTAGTTATTGATCAATGCACGCATAGTTCCTGCCATTGCTTTCTCAGCATCAGAACTCCACTTAACTTGAACAGCATTGTCTTCTATGGCAAATGAAACACTTTCATGAATATCAAGAGAAAGCTCGCCCTTTGGTCCTTTAAAATTAATAGTATTATTCTCTGAAGCGACTGTTACACCGTCAGGAATATTTACTGGATCCTTTGCAATACGTGACATTAAAATACCCTACAAATAATTTCTCCGCCCATTTCGGACTTAATAGCTTGTCTATCTGTCATCAAGCCTTTGCTTGTTGTTAGAACTTTGATTCCAAGCCCTCTTTTATGTGGCTTGATATCTTTATAACTAATATATTGTCTTAGGCCTGGCTTTGACTCTCTTACCAGTTCCTTTATCACAGGCTGGTCGTTGAAATACTTAAGCGTTATCTCTAGTTCATCAAAGTCTTTTTTGACTTTTTTTACCGATGCAAGATAACCTTCTTTCACCAGAAGCTTTGTTAATTCATGTTTTAGCTTGGAATAAGGAGCATTGACTGACTCTTTCTTTCTCATCAGCGCATTTCTTATTCTTGTTAATAGGTCTGCTATTGGATCTGTCATAATTTTACCAACTTGATTTCTTGATGCCTGGCAACTGTCCTGACATTGCTAATTCTCTTAATTTAGTTCTACTCAAACCAAATTTTCTATACACGCCTTTTGGCCTCCCTGTAAGGGCACATCTTCTAACTACTCTTGTTGGATTTGAGTTCCTTGGTAGCTTTTGTAACTTTCTTTGAATATCCATTTTTTCTTCAAATGTAGCTGCTTGCTTTTGCTCCTGCTTGAGCGCAGTTCTCTTACTTGCATACTTATCTACAAGTTTTATTTTTTTCTTTTCTCTTTCTATGATTGATTTTCTAGCCATTTTTACCTCTAAATGGAAAATTAAAACTTCTTAATAACTCTTTAGCAGATGAATCATCTTTGGCTGAAGTTGTTATTGCTATGTCCATGCCTCTTAGCTTATCGACTTTGTCATAATCAATTTCAGGGAAGATGATTTGTTCTTTTACGCCCATATTGTAATTGCCTTGACCATCAAAAGATTTTTCACTTAAACCTCTAAAATCTTTTTCACGCGGGATAGCTAAATCAACCAGCCTTTCAAAAAAGTCATACATCCTATCACCACGCAATGTCACTTTGCATCCAATTGGATACTCTTCTCTAATCTTGAAGGAAGCCACAGCTTTTCTTGCCTTAGTCACAACAACCTTTTGCCCAGCAATTGCCTCTAAATCTTTGACAGCGTTTTCCAGAACACCTTTATCTTTTGAAGCTTCACCAACACCCATATTGATTGTGATTTTTGTCAACTTAGGCACTTCCATTATTGATTTGCATCCTAACTTTTCTTTTAGTTGTGGAGCAATCTCTTTGTTAAATCTATCTTTAAGGTTCATTACCCAATATCCTTACCTGTTGATCTAAACACTCTTTTCTTTTTACCTTTATCATCAGCAAAAGCAATTTTGTCCTGTTTCTTTGTTGAGGGATTCCAAATCATCACATTAGATAGATTAATTGGCATCTCTTTCTCGACTATTCCACCAGTTATACCAAGCTGTGGATTAGGCCTTGTATGTTTTTTTGCTAAGTTAAGGTCATTAATAATGCATTTCTCGCCCATAATGCTTTTGATGTTACCTCTTTTGCCTTTTTCTCTTCCTGTAATAACAATCACTTCATCACCTTCTCTAAGTTTTGTATTTTTCAATTTCATTACAGTACCTCCGGTGCAAGTGAGACAATCTTCATAAACTTAGCTGATCTTAGTTCTCTTGTTACAGGGCCAAATATTCTAGTTGCTATTGGATCTCTTGTGTTATTGAGCAATACCACTGCGTTTTCATCAAAACCTATCTTAGATCCATCCGGTCTTCTTACTCCAGATTTTGTTCTAACAATAAGTGCATTCATAACAGAACCTTTCTTGATTTTGCTTTGAGGTAAAGCTTCTTTGACAGCTACTTTAATAACATCACCTATATTTGCTGATCTTCTTTTTGAGCCGCCAAGAACTTTAATGCACATTACTGCTCTTGCACCGCTATTGTCAGCAACTTTTAACATGCTCTGTGTTTGAATCACTCTCCAGCTCCTTTTTTAATAACATCAACTAATACCCAGCTTTTTGACTTAGAAATTGGCTTGCACTCCTGAATAAGAACAATATCTCCTTCTTTTGAAGCTTCTTTTTCATCATGCACGTGATATTTAGTTGATAAATTAATGTATTTGCCATATTTCGGATGCTTCTTTCTTCTGGCAACAACTACAGTGACTGTTTTATTCATTTTGTCACTTGTTACTGTTCCTTGTAATGTCTTAGCTGCCATTTTCTTTACTTAGCTCCGTTTTAATTCTTGCAATCTCTTTTTTTGTTTCTTTAAGCATATGACTCTCTTTAAGTTGGCCCATTTTATGTTTGAAATTGTTTTCAAACAACACTTTTCTATTAGCAATTAGCTCCTTCTTTAAATCTTCAGGTTTCATGCTTTTGTAGTCTTTAGTTTTCTTAGCCATTTGTTCCTCTTTTAACAAAAGTAGTTCCCATAGGTAATTTAGCGCCAGCAAGCTCAAATGCTCTTCTAGCATCTTCCTCACTAACTCCTGCTACTTCATAAATAATCTTTCCTGGTTTAATAGGACTTGCCCAATATTCCACGTTACCTTTACCTTTACCTTGTCTAGTTTCAAGTGGTTTTTTTGTTATTGGCTTATCAGGGAATGCTCTAATCCAGACTTTACCGCCTCTTTTTATAT
Organism: uncultured SAR86 cluster bacterium; assembly: GCA_902535365.1. GTDB lineage: Bacteria > Pseudomonadota > Gammaproteobacteria > Magnimaribacterales > TMED112 > TMED112. Next base: position 3,160 of record CACATF010000009.1, on the reverse strand, counting down.
ATCGAACCAAGGCTCTTCTGGCTGCCTCAATTTGTCTTGAGGTCAACATGCCATGGGAGGTAGCTTTTAATCCAAAATCTCCAAATGACACAGTTGAGCCTGCAGATGCAAAACCTCTGTTCCTGCCCTTCATCTGTTTTCTATATTTTGTTTTCTTAGGTTGTAGCACCTTTGTCTCCTCTATAAATCCAAACTTTTACGCCAATTATTCCGTAAGTTGTTAAGGCTTCACTTGTTGCATAATCAATATCTGCTTTAAGAGTATGAAGAGGCACTCTTCCTTCTCTATACCATTCTGATCTTGCAATCTCAGCACCATTTAATCTACCAGAAACCTCTATTCTGATGCCCTTAGCACCTTGTCTCATTGTGTTCTGAACGGCTCTTTTCATTGCTTTTCTGAACATGATTCTTTTTTCTAGTTGTTGGGTTACTGATGTAGCAACAAGTTGTGCATCCAGGTCTGGCTGCTTAACTTCAACAACATTTAATTTGACATCCTGCCCTATGAGTTTCTTTAAAGCTTTCTTAATTTTTTCTATTTCTTCACCTTTCTTGCCGATAACAACACCTGGGCGTGAAGTATTAATATCTACAATGATCTCTTCCATTGTTCTTTTTATTATTACTGAGCTAATTGGTGCTTGTGGCAGTATTTCTTTTACTCTTTCTCTTACTTTGATATCTTCAAGCACGAGTTTTGAATAATCTTTTGATTTGGCAAACCAGACAGAGTCATGATCTCTTGATGTTCCAAGTCTAAAGCCTACTGGATTAACTTTCTGACCCATCTTTAGCCTCCTCTTTGTTTGTTAATTTAATTTCTATGTGGCACATTGGTTTCCTCATTCTGTCAGCTCTGCCTCGAGCTCTTATTTTTATTCTTTTCATTACAAGACCTTTATTAACAATGATTGATTTTATTTTTAAGTTATCGACATCAGCGTTTTCATTGTTTTCAGCATTTGATATTGCAGAGTTAAGAAGTTTTTTAATTAAAGAAGCTCCTTTTTGCTTTGAAAAGTTAAGAATATCTAAGGCTTTATCAACATCTTTACCTCGTACAAGATCTGCAACAAGGCATGCCTTTTGTGGAGATAATCTTGCGCCTTTTAAATAAGCTCTAACTTCCATCATTAGCCCTTCACCTTCCTATCACCAGCATGCATTTTAAATGTTCTTGTTATTGAAAACTCACCCAATTTTTGACCAACCATATCTTCTTTAACAAATACGGGGATATGTTGCCTTCCATTGTGAACAGCAATTGTTAGTCCGACCATGTCAGGAGTAATCATTGAGCTTCTTGACCAAGTTTTGATTGGCTTTCTATCATTTGTTTCTTTTGCTTTTGCAATTTTTTTCTCTAAAGATAAGTCGACAAATGGTCCTTTTTTACTTGATCTAGCCATTACTTATATCTCCTTTTTACAATCAATCTATCTGAAGCCTTAGGCTTTCTTGTTCTATACCCTTTTGTTGGCATGCCCCATGGAGTTACAGGGTTTCTACCACCTGAAGTTTTACCTTCACCACCACCATGTGGGTGATCTACCGGGTTCATGGCAACACCTCTTACAGTTGGCCTTACACCTCTCCATCTTTTAGCTCCCGCTTTACCCAATGATTTTAAGTTGTGTTGAGAGTTTGAAATAACACCAATAGTTGCTCTGCAACTTAGAAGAATTTTTCTCATCTCACCTGAACTTAATCTTAATGTTGCGTATTTTCCTTCTTTTGCTACTAATCTTGCAGTTGTGCCTGCCGATCTAACAAGTTGAGCGCCTTTTCCAGGTTTCATCTCTACACAATGCACTTCAGTACCTTGTGGAATATTTTTTAGTGGAAGACAGTTTCCAGGTTTAATAGGTGCCTTATCGCTTGAAATAACTTTTGCTTTCTCTTTGAGGTCTTTAGGAGCAATAATGTAAGCTTTTTCACCATCTTTAAACTCAATTAATGCGATGTTTGCAGATCTGTTTGGATCATACTCAACTCTTAGTACTGTTGCTTCAACATCAAGCTTGTTGCGTTTGAAATCTATGATTCTGTAAAGTCTTTTATGACCCCCACCTCTGTGTCTTACAGTAATATGACCATTGTTGTTTCTTCCAGATGTTCTATTCTTAGATTCAACAAGAGTTTTTTCGGGCCTACCTCTATGTAGGTCCTCTTTAATTTGAACTCTAAACCTTCTGCCTGGTGAGGTTGGTTTTGCTTTTATGATAGCCATTATTTAAACGGGTTCTCCAGGTTAATTTCTTTTCCATCAGCTAACTTTACGTAGGCTTTTTTGTATGTACTTGTTTTGTATTTGCCGAATCTTGTTCTTTTGTTTTTGAATTTAGTATTTAAAACACGAACAGAATCCACAGTAACACCAAAAATTTCTTCAATTGAGTTTTTGATGTCTATTTTTGTTGCCTCTTTTGCAACTTTAAACACATAAGTATTTGATGTGCTCTTTTCAATCGCTGCTTTTTCTGTAATTACAGGATTCTTAAGTGTTGTGTATATCTTTTCACTTAACATTTACAACCTCCTTAAGAACTGGAATTGCAGAGTGCGTTACCAAGATATGTTTTGCTTTTAACAAATCATATGGATTGATATCTCTGGCATCAAGAAAACCAAAAGATTTCAGATTTCTAATTGCAAGCATTGTGTTTTGATCAGCCTCAGATGTAATTAACAGAGCTGAATCAACTCCTGTCTTGTTAAAGAATTCAACGGCTAGTTTTGTTTTAGGTTCTTTGAATGAAACATCTTCAACTAGTGTTAATCTTTTTTCTGATTTAAATTTTGAAAGAATTGAAGCAAGCGCTTTCTTGGCCATCTTTTTGTTCATCTTCTTTTCATGATTTTTTATATTCGCAAAGGTGACACCGCCACCTACCCACAATGGGCTTCTTATTGTTCCTGCTCTTGCTCTACCAGTTCCTTTTTGTCTAAATGGTTTTTTACCGCCACCTCTCACATCAGATCTATTTTTAAGCTTTACTGAGCCTTGTCTTTGGTTTGACAAATAACTTGTAAGTGCCTGATGAACCAAAGATTGATTGAACTCAACTGAAAAAACTTCTGATGGAAGTCTTGGTGCAGTTGTTTTCTTTGTTTCTGTCGCTGCCATTATTTGTCCTCTTCTTTCTTTTCTTCAGCT
>CACATF010000008.1 GCA_902535365.1 uncultured SAR86 cluster bacterium | reverse complement strand
AAGCTATCTGTTGCTGTTTATAATCACTACAAAAGAATCACAACTAAAGATACAGCCGATGCCGTTGAAATTCAAAAAAGCAATGTCCTGTTGCTTGGACCAACAGGCTCAGGGAAAACTCTGCTAGCTCAAACCTTAGCAAAAATTTTGAATGTTCCGTTTGCAATTGCTGATGCCACATCACTGACAGAAGCAGGCTATGTTGGAGAAGATGTCGAAAATATTGTTCAAAAACTTTTAATGAACGCAGATTACGATGTTGAAAGGGCAGAGCAAGGAATTATCTATATTGATGAAATCGATAAAATCTCCAAAAAAGGTGAAAATGTTTCAATCACAAGAGATGTTTCAGGCGAAGGCGTTCAACAAGCTTTACTAAAAATCATCGAAGGAACTGTAGCTTCAATCCCCCCTAAAGGTGGCAGAAAACATCCGCAACAAGAATTTATTAATGTGAATACCAAAAATATTTTATTTATTTGTGGTGGGGCATTTAATGGTTTGGAGGAACAGGTCCACAAAAGACTATCTAATAGCTCAATTGGCTTCAATCAAGAATTGGCATCATTGGATGAGAAAGTAAAAGGGTCAATCTTTAAAGATGTGAATACCGCAGACCTCATTAAGTTTGGAATCATTCCAGAGTTTATTGGAAGGTTTCCTGTAACTGCAGCTCTTGAAGAGCTTTCAGAGGAAGAGCTTATTAAAGTCATGTCGGAAACAAAAAACTCCATTGTCGATCAGTTTGTTTATCTATTTGAAATGGATGGTATTAAGCTTGAATTTACAAAGGATGCTTTTAAAGCTATTGCGAAAGAAGCAAAATCAAGCGCATCTGGTGCCAGAGCTATAAGATCAATTTTTGAAGATATACTGCAAGACTCAATGTTCAATCTCCCTTCTGAAAATAATGTTGAAAAAATAGTTATTGATAAAAATATTGTTGAAAAAAGAGAGCAACCTATCCAGCTTCTTAATAAGAAAGTGGCCAATTGATGGAACAAGAAGACCTTAAGTTAAAAATTAAAATGCCAATGATCCCTTTGAGGGATGTTGTGATATTTCCTAATACAGTTTCAACACTATTCGTTGGACGTGAAAAATCAATTTTTTCTCTTGAAGATGCTTTAAGAAGCAATAAGAAAATCTTTTTAATTGCACAAAATTCACCAGCATCGGAAGAGCCAACAATAGAAGATCTTCCAAAGATAGGAACATTATCCACTTTACTGCAGATGATTAAGCTGCCGGATGGTACTGTAAAAATACTTGTAGAGGGCATTCAAAGAGCGCAGCTTGAAAGCATTACAACAGATGAAGGTTATTTCGCAGAAATTGAAAAAATAGATGAGGTCATAGAGGATTCAAAGTACGAACAAGATTTACTTAACACAATAAAGAACCAATTTACTGAATTTGTCAGTGTGTCTCGTAAGGTTTCTCATGAAATTATTAATCAAGTTGAATCTATGGGTAGCTTGTCTAAAGCAGTTGATATTATTTCATCGAACATTCATTTATCCGTTAAAGACAAACAAGAAATACTTGAAAAAATTAACATTGTTGAACGAGCAGAGTTTCTTTCAAGTTTATTAGAAGCTCAAATAGAACTTATTGAAGTTGAACAAAGAATACGAGGAAGAGTCAGAAAGCAAATGGAAAAATCTCAAAAAGAGTATTTTTTAAACGAACAAATTAAAGCAGCACAAAAGGAACTTGGAGAAATTGGTGAAGAAAAAAATGAATTAGATGAGTTGAACAAGCGAATTGAAGAGACAAAGCTTTCAAAAGAAGCTCTTGAAAAAGTCAGCTCAGAGTTTTCAAAGCTCAAGCAAATGTCACCAATGTCAGCAGAGGCAACTGTCATTAGAACTTATATTGAGACAATTCTTGATGTTCCATGGGAAAAGTCCACAAAGATAAATCTTGATCTAAACAAAGCAAAAAAAATATTAGATGAAGATCATTATGGTCTTAAAGAAGTTAAGGAGCGCATACTTGAATATTTAGCTGTTCAAAAAAGAGTTGATAGGATGAAGGCACCAGTGCTTTGTTTTGTGGGCCCTCCAGGTGTTGGTAAAACATCACTCGGCGAATCAATTGCAAAAGCAGTCAATAGAAAGTTTACTAGATTGTCTTTGGGTGGGGTGCGCGATGAGGCAGAAATAAGAGGCCACAGAAAAACTTATATTGGATCAATGCCAGGAAAAATCATCCAAAAACTTTCCAAAGGGAAAGTCAAAAACCCATTATTCTTGTTGGATGAAATAGATAAGGTTGGCATGGACCATAGGGGTGATCCAAGTTCAGCTCTGCTTGAGGTTCTTGATCCTGAGCAAAACAATACATTCAATGATCATTATCTTGAAGTTGATTATGATCTATCAGGTGTCATGTTTATTTGTACGGCAAACTCTTTAAATATTCCACCACCACTTTTAGATAGAATGGAAATCATTAGGCTTCCTGGATACATTGAAGATGAAAAGCTTAACATTGCAAAAAATTATCTAGTGCCACGCAACAGAGAGAAGAACGGTCTTTCAGAAAAAGAGATAAATTTTAGTGATAATGCTGTACTAAAAATTATTAGAAACTATACGAGAGAAGCAGGGGTGAGAAGCCTTGATCGAGAGATTAATAAAGTTTGCAGGAAAAAGGTAAAAGAGCTTTCTCTTGGAACAAAAACGGCACGATTGGTAGATAATAGGGTTGTAAGAAAAATTTTAGGACCCGAGCCATTTAAATATGGTCAGCATGATGAAGAAAATTCCAAAGGTCAGGTTAATGGTTTGGCATGGACCTCTGTTGGTGGTGAATTACTACAAATTGAAGCAGCCTTAACAGCTGGGAAAGGAAGGATTATTAAAACAGGCTCATTGGGTGATGTCATGCAAGAGTCAATTCAAGCAGCGTTAACCGTTGCAAAAAATATAAAATCAAAAAAAAGCACAAAGGCAGATTTCTTTGAAAAACAGGATCTGCATATTCATGTGCCAGAAGGAGCTACACCTAAAGACGGGCCTAGTGCAGGTATTACAATGTGTACAGCCATAGCCTCACTTATTCTTGATAAGAAGGTCAAAGCGAATCTAGCAATGACGGGAGAAATTACATTGGCTGGCAAAGTTTTAAAAATTGGTGGTCTCAAAGAAAAGCTCATTGCAGCTAAAAGAAGCGGTATTACTAATGTAATCATCCCTCATGAAAACAAGGGCGATCTCGAGGAAATAGAAGCCAATATTTTGAAAGATTTGAATATACACCCTGTAAAAGCTATTGAAGAAGTTCTCGAAAAAGCACTCGTTTAGCCTAGAATCAGTCATTTTGTCAAGAAAAACGCGTTTAATAAATGTTCATTTATTTGATAACAAAATCTTGATTTATTGATTTTTAGGGTCTAATGTTAGTTAAACGCCTGTAACAAGGCATTTGAGGAGAACTTATGAATAAGGCTGATTTAATTGACGTAGTTGCCAGCGAGACTGGTAGCACAAAAGTTGATGCTGCTAAAGCATTGGATGCATTTGTAGATGCTGTAACAGGCGCACTTGCTAAAGGTGATTCTGTTTCACTTGTAGGATTTGGAACTTTTTCTGTAAGACACAGAGCTGCTAGAGAAGGTATCAACCCGCAGAACCCATCACAAAAAATTCATATACCAGCAGCAAATGTACCTGGTTTTAAAGCCGGTAAAGCATTAAAAGCTGCAGTAAACTAAGATTAACTGAGTGATCAGTTTCTTACGGGGAAAGCTACAAGGAATTGTAGCTTTTTCTTTTCTAGTCATCGTTGCCCTGACCTTTGCGTTCTTGGGGCTACCTACTTTTACCCAAACATTTAGCGTAAATAATTACGCAAAGCTTGGTGATTATGAAATATCACAATCAGAGTACTTCAGAGCAAAGGGACAAGTAGAACAAAATCTTAGAGATCAATTTGGACAGGATCTTGATTTATCTGACCCATCTTTAGTAGATGCTGTACAAAACCTTACAAACAATTCTCTAATAGAAAAATACACAATAATTAATTTCTTAGATGAGTTTGGAATTGCTGTTCCAGATACATACGTAGAAACAGAATTATCTAAATCAGAAACATTTAGGGCTGACGGCGAATTTAGCCAAGAGCTATTTAAAAATTATCTTGTAAATTTTAATTTGTCTAAAGAGGATTTGGTCAATGACTTCAAATCAGATCTAAAGGTAAATCTTGCTGTATCTTTTTTAAGTGCTACAGCAAATTCTTTTGATAAGTCTGTCGAACAGTATCTAGACTTACTTACCGAAAGAAGGACTGTTCAATTTGCAGAAATAACAACAGAAAATGTCGTGACAGATTTTGTTCCAACTGATGAAGAAATAGAATCTTTCTACAACTCTAATCTTAATAACTACGCAATTCCTGAAAAAAGATCCTTCTTTATTGCAAAAGCAAACCTAAACGATATGGATCTAATGGTATCAGATGAAGAATTGTCCGGTGCCTACAATCTGTATTTAGAAAATTTACCGCAACCAGAGAAAAGAATCTCTCATATCATGTTAATTGCAGATAATTATGATAGTGAAGAAGAATTTTCTTCCCGAAAGGCAGAAGTTGAAGGTGTTTTAACTAACACAAACTTTGAACAGCTAGTTGTTAGTTATTCTGATGATTTAGGGACTAAAGATTTAAATGGCGACCTTGGATTTACAAATGGCGATATATTCCCTACTGAGTTTGAGAGAGTCATAGCAGGTTTAGATGTTGGAGATGTCTCAGAGGCAATTCCTTTCGAAGGCAATATACACTTTTTAAAAGTTACAGAGCTCGATGGTGCAGATATTGAAAGTTTTGAAGAAAAAAGATCAGAACTTGAAGGTGAGTTAAAACAAATTGCATTTGAAGCTAAAATTTTAGAGATTAGCAACGCGATAGGTGGACAAGCCTATAACTTTGAAGAGGTTGCTGATTTTGCTGAATCATTCTCACTTGCACTTGAGAGTTTTGAAAATCAAAACATATCTCAAACAAATTTTAATTTTGCTGACCCTGGAGCAGTCTTTAATTCACAAATTGGAAGCTGGTCACAAGCTGTTGAACTAAGTAACGATGAGTACGCTTTTGCCTATGTTTATGATGTTATTGCTCAATCAACTGAGGAATTAGCGAGCGTTGAAAGTTCAATAGTAGATAGCCTAATAGATATAAATAAAGGCAGTTATCTTGATGATTTGTTTGCTAGTGAAGAGGAATTTGTTCTAGAAGCTGATGCACTAGAAGAAGTTTTTTCACTTAACAATGTTACGGTTGATGAACTTAAAAACATCAATAGATCCACATCACTACTTAAATCAGATTTAATTAACATTCTTTTCAATGAGTATGAAACTGGCGTTACTTTGAAAAAATTAACAAACGATGGCGTATTGTTTTATAAAGTTGTGAACAGAACCAAGGGAGATATCTCTAAAGTGTCTGACGAAGATAAGCTATTCATCAACGAAGAGACACAACGAAATCTTTTGCAAACAGCATTTAATAAATTACGAAAAGAATACGACCTAGATAATAAATTGAATCTCAATAATCAATTTACTGCTCTGAATTCATAGCTTGTATATTGTAACCGCCATCAACATATATTGTTTGGCCAGTAATTCCCCCAGCCATATCGCTTAACAGAAAAGTTGCTGTATCGCCGACTTCTCTTGCTGTGATGTTGCGGGAAAGGGGGGTATTTGCACCATGTTGTTTAAGCATGGTTTTGAAGCCTTTAATTCCAGATGCTGCTAATGTTTTTATTGGTCCTGCAGATATTGAATTTACTCGTATTCCTTTAGACCCTAAGGTGGCTGCAAAATATCTTACACTTGCTTCTAGGCTTGCCTTTGCCATGCCCATAACGTTGTAGTTTGGTGTGGCTTGTTGCGAGCCAATGTAAGTAAGTGTAATGATGGATGAGTTCTCACTCATATAGGGATAAGCTTCCTTCACCAATCCAGCAAAACTATAAGCACTAACGTCATGAGTAATAGCAAAACCTTCACGTGTGATTGAGTCTTCAATATTTCCAGATATTTGGTCAGCGGGAGCAAAACCAACAGAATGAACAAGTCCATCTATTTCTCCCCATTCATCGACAGCCCTTTTAACCAATGATTTGATATCAGAATCCTTTGCAACATCACAAATTTCTGTAAATGCTCCATTAGTTTCTTTTGAAAACTCATCTATAAATTTTTCGAACCTATCGTTTTGGTAGCTGAAGCCCAAAGTTGCACCGTTTTCTGAAAGTGATTGTGAGATTGCTGCTGCGATTGAATATTTGTTTGCTAATCCAACAACTAGAATTTTTTTATTTTTAACCATTTTCGAATTATAGATCAATTTTAAATAAATTGGATATACGACCAATAAAAGTCCCTTAAAACCCTGTATTTACTGGGTTTTGTGTGTTTTTTTAAAATTTCGTTAAAAAAAGGGCATTTATGTGACAAAACTGTGGCTTTTTTTTGTTTAAAAGCTCCAAATGCGTTATGATTCAAGGATATAAACTTTTTAAAAAGGGTAAAATATGAATATATTCAAATATTTACTTAGTCTGGTTCTTTTAGTATCAGTGTCAGGGTATACGTATGCCCAAGATGCAGAAGTTGCTGAAGAAGCAGTCGAAGAAGTTGTTATAACTGGTTCACGTATTAAAAGGAAATCACTGAATAGTGCTTCCCTAGTGTCCACTATAACAAGAGATGAGATTGACGAGAGTCAAGCTCTTTTAGCTGCTGATGTGTTGAGGTTATCAACTTACAATACATTCAGTTCATTCGAACCTACTGCAGGTAATAGTGCTCAATCTAACGCAACCATTGACCTTAGAGGTCTTGGATCATCAAGAACATTAGTTCTTATGGATGGTAGAAGAATGCCTGGTTCACCACATCTTGGTGGAGCTGGTGCTTCAAACATCAACATGATTCCAACAGTTGCTGTTGAAAGAATTGAGATTCTTGCTGATGGTGCATCTTCTGTTTACGGATCAGACGCTATTGCTGGTGTTGTGAACGTTGTGACTAAAAAGCAATTTGACGGAATGCAAGTAGAGTTCAGAGACGGTACAAGAGATCGTGATGATGGTAAAGAAATGGCAATGTCATTTATTTACGGTGGAACAACTGATAAAGGTTACTTCACACTTATGGCTGAACACGATCAAAGAGACGAAATCTATCTTAAAGATAGATGGTACTCAGCTGCTCGAGCAGAAGATGAAAACGGCGATGGCGTTATTGATCTTTACTCAGAAACTTATGGTTTAAGCTGGTATTCAAGAAACTTGGCTGACCCAGTGACTGGTGACATTTTTGCTGCTGGTGTTAATGGTGATGCATGTCCAGGTTCTGTTGAAAACCCTGTAAACGGTTTCTGGGGTCCTAACTTTGGTGGTGCTGCTTTTGGACAAGGTCCAACTGTAACTCCTTCATATGAGGGCGCTCAACCAACAGGTATTTGTGGTTATGCATGGGCTGACATTATGGTTCAAAACGCAGAGATCACAAGAGATACTGTTACAGCAAACTTAGAGCATGCAATTGCCGATAATCTAAGTCTTTATTCAAGACTAAGTGTTGTTAGAAACCAATCAACTGGTAGATTCGCTCCGCCAGCTGCAAGATACCCAGGTCTTCTTGCTTCAGATCCTGCAAACCCATTTGATGTGGATGTTACAGGTTACTGGAGATGGACAGAAATTGGTAACAGAGGTTCAGACTTCACAGATGATGCATGGGATTTTGTTACAGCATTAACATATCAGTTAAATGATAATGTTGAAGTACAAACAAGCTTCCAATACAACAACTTCTATGGTGTTGATGTTGGTAGATACTTCCTAGATTATGCAGGTCTTGATTCAAACCTTTACCAAGGTGTTCCTTTTGGTTCTGAAGACGGCGTTTATGCAATGAGTGCTACAACACTTGTTGAGTATGGTAACGATTACAAAAAATTCGACGTAACAGCTCAGATCGATAACTTATATGCACTACCAGGCGGAACAGTTTCTGCTCTTGTAGGTTATGAGTATTTCGAGAATGAGTATTCAGCTGACTACGATAAGCACTCAGAAGGTGGCTTAGTTGGTGGTTCTGCTGGTAACTCAAGTGCTGGTTACAGAGATAACGGCGCAATGTTCGGTGAACTTCTATTACCAGTATTGGATAATTTAGAAGTGACAGCATCATTCAGATCAGATAGTTATTCTGATGTTGGTGATTCTTCATCATATAAGCTTGGTGCTTTATATGTTCCGAAGTTTGTTCCAAATACAACTGTAAGAGTTAACCTAGGTGAAGGATTTAGAGCTCCAACTATGAGTACTCTGTATGCTGTTACAACATTTAGTGCTAACACAGCTTATGACTATAAAGCTTGTGCAGCATCAGGTGTAAGTACAGTTGACTGTCCTTCAAAACAAATTTCAACATTAATAACAGCTAACGAAGCTGTTGAAGCTGAAACATCAGAAAGTTTCACTTTCAGTATTGAGCACGACTTCGGTTGGATGCCAGCACTTGAAGGTTTAACAGCAAGATTCGACAGCTACAACATTACAGTTAACAACGCTATTGTTAGTGCTGGAACACAAAGTGTTATGTGGAACGACTTCTTAGGCGGAACACTATTAACAGACAACTATGAGTATTATGATGCTGAAGGCATTTCAGGTGACGGTACAGCTGCTGGTAACCCAGTAGGTACTGGCGGATCTGCAACATGTCCTGAAGGCGCAACATACGTTAAGAGATTAGGTGTCAACGATTCAGTTTATGTCATTAGATCATGTGCTAATGGTAGAGTTGATTACGTTGGTGCTTCAACTGTTAACGTTGGTATGATTGAAGTTATTGGTTATGACTTATTCCTAGACTACACAATGGATATTCCAAACTGGGGTGTAGGAGAAGGAACAATGAACTTCTTCATGGACTACTCAGATATGGGTGATTACAACACAGATGCTTTCGTAGGTAGCTCAAGACAAGTCAACAACATTGGCTTCTCTGGTCTTCCAGGCGTTAGATATAACTATGGTTTGAATTACTCATTTGATAAATATTATGTTTCATTAATCAACCGTGTTATTGGTGATTTCAGATTCTCATCAGAAGCTGAAGTTGTTGGTGGCGAGTTGACTGGTGGTATCGTAAAAGCCGGTGGTACTCAGGATGAGTACTCAACACTGGACTTACAGCTTGGTGCTGATTTAGGTTCAATGGGTAAAGTTACCTTTGGTATTCTTAACCTTGACGACGTAGATCCATTACCAGACGGTACAGGAAACTATGAAACTTATATTGGTCTCTACGACAACAGAGGTATGACATCATACTTCAGATGGAGACTAAACTTCTAATTCAAATTTGAATTATTCTAAGGGCTGCTTCGGCAGCCCTTTTTTTTAGAAATTGTCTTTGGCGATTCTTAACTCTCGAAAACAATCTACTTGTGACAGATTTTTAAGATTTTCAGGTATCTTTTGCAGTAAGAAAGGATTTATTGTTTTTTCAAGACCAATGTTTGATGGCAATGTTGGCTCGTTTTTGTTTCTTTTATTTTGTGAGAATGTGTAATAATCATCCACGTCATCATCATCAATAATTGATTTCACAAACTCTAAATTATTTATTGTGTATTCATGAGTACAGTACACATAAGTTTCATCAGGTAAAGTAGCTAATTTTTGGAGTGAATTACAAAGTTGATCATAAGTGCCTTCAAACATTCTTCCACAACCTCCTGAAAAAAGAGTATCACCACAAAACACTAAAGATTCTTCCTTAGAATAGAAAGCAATATGATCAAGTGTATGGCCTGGAGTTTCAATTACTTTAAAATTAACGTCCAAAGTAGAAAATTTATCATCTTCTTTTAAAACAATATCTATACCATCTATTGCAGGATTATTAGGACCATAGACCTTTCCTTTGCATATTGGTTTTAGCTGACTAATGCCACCAATATGGTCCCAATGATGATGTGTAATAAGAATGTCTTGGAGGATCAGGTTATTTTCATGTAAGTATTGCAAAACAGGAGCAGGATCACCAGGGTCTACAAGTGTGACTTCTGTATCGTTTCTGATAACCCAGATGTAATTATCTGTAAAAGCATGTATGTGATCTATCTTCATTACTTTATAATTAAGTCTTAATGTCTATTAAAGTATATACAGATGGTGCTTGTAAAGGTAACCCAGGTCCTGGTGGATGGGGTGTATACATCATTCATGGCTCAGATGAGATAGAGCTTTTTGATGGAAATCCAAACACTACGAATAACCAAATGGAGATGCAGGCAGCAATAGAGGCTCTCAAATACCTTAAAGAAGAAAATCAGCCAATAGATCTTTATACTGACTCAAATTATTTAAGACAAGGCATTACTGAATGGATCTTTAATTGGAAAAAGAATAATTGGAGAACTGCATCAAAAAAACCAGTTGCCAATAAAGATTTGTGGATTGAAATTTCAGAGCTTTCATCAGTTATGGCTGTAAATTGGCACTGGGTAAAGGGGCACGATGGCGATCCAGGCAATGAACGCGCAGATTATTTAGCAAATCGTGGAGTCGATAATGTCAGCTAGAATTATTTCCTTTGATACAGAGACAACAGGGCTAGATTATGCAACTGGTGACCGCGTCATAGAGTTGGGAGCAGTTGAAATACTTGATAGAAATAAGACAGGTGAAGAATTTCAGACTTATTTAAATCCCGACGGTAAGGAAATAAGTGAAAAGGCTCAAGAAATTACTGGTATCACCAATGAGCAATTAAAAGATAAACCAAAATTTAAAGATATAGCTGATGATTTTATAAATTTCGTAAAAGGGGCAGAATTGGTTATTCATAATGCAGAGTTTGATGTTGGTTTTATAAATAATGAACTAAAACTTGCCAACCATGAAGTGAAAGATATCCGAGATATCTGTACAGTTTACGATACATTAACAACCGCTCAGACTATGTTTCCCGGACAACGTAACAATTTAAACGCTTTGTCAGCTAGATTGGGAATTTCTGGTTACGATCGAACGTATCATGGAGCTCTGCTGGATGCGCAAATTCTTGCCGACACTTATCTTAATTTGACTGGTGGACAAGTAACCTTTGATCTTAGTCAAAACTCTTCAGTAACACAGAATATACAAATAGATGAGCAAGATTTGAAAGAGATCAAGTTTAAAAAATTTATTGCTGAAGAAAATGATGTCCAGGAGCATGAAAAATTTATAAAAAAACTTAACCAAAAAACAGATAAGGAAATTTCTTGGTAATGAAAAAGGTAGTAACAAGATTTGCACCAAGTCCAACAGGCTATCTTCACATTGGTGGTGTGCGAACTGCTTTATTCAATTATATCTTTGCTAAGAAACATGCTGGAGAATTTTTACTGCGTGTAGAAGATACTGACGAAGAGAGATCTAAAGCTGAATATACCGATGCAATTATTGAAGGTTTAAATTGGCTAGGATTAACCTTTGATGGCAGTCCTACATTTCAGAGTCAAAGATCAGAATTATATAAACAAGAGATTGATAGACTTTTATCAGATGGTAAGGCTTACCGATGTTCATGCAGTCCAGAGAGACTAGATGCTTTGCGAAAAGAACAAGAATCTAAAGGTTTAAAGCCCATGTATGATGGTTTGTGTCGCGACAAAGACATTGCTGATGAAAATACAGTCGTAAGACTTAAAACACCAACAGAAGGATCAACTATCGTAGATGATGCAGTCTATGGGAAGATTGAGTTTCTTAACAAAGAGCTTGATGATTTGATTATTCAGAGATCCAATGGAACACCAACCTACCACCTGTGTAATGTTGTTGATGATAATGCACAAGGAGTTACTCATATTATTAGAGGTGAGGATCATCTACCAAACACACCAAGACAAATTCAAATTATAAAAGCACTAGGATATGATGGTTTCAATTACGCACACCTACCGTTAGTCTTGGGCGAAGATAAAAAAAGACTCTCAAAAAGACATGCTGCAACAGACTTGATGGCGTACAAGAAATTAGGTTACTTGCCTGATGCAATATTGAACATGTTGGCTAGACTCGGTTGGTCAAAAACAGAAAAAGATATATTTTCAATGGATTTCTTGATGGAAAATTTAGAGCTCGAGGACATTCAAAGATCTGGAGCTGTGTTTGACATAGAAAGATTAAATTTTATTAATCAAAATCATATTAGCGAACTTAGTGATAAAAAACTTTTAGAAGAAATTAAGCCTTTTAATGATGAAAATAGTTATTCTCTTGATGCTCATCATGATCCAGAGAAATTAGTAAGGTTGTGTTGTGGAAGTGGCAATAATTTAACTGAAATTTCAGATTTCATTAAGCCTTTTATAAAAGATTTTGAAAAGTATGATGAAAAAGATTATGAAAAACATTTGCTTGGTAGTGAAACAGTACTTAATTTCTTTATTTCAAATTTACTTAAACAAGAAGATTGGACAGTAGATAATTTGGCTGAACTTATTGAGCAGGCTAAAGAGGAGTTGGAGCTGCCTATGCCAAAAATTGGCCTACCATTAAGAGTAGCGTTGCTTGGTCGAGCTAAATCACCAAATCTTGATGCGACACTTTATCTTTTTAAAAAGGAATTAGTTATTGAAAGACTGCAGAAAGCATTAAAGGCTATTTCTGAACACTAACACTAGCATTTGGTCTTCTCAGATCAGCGTACCCAAATCTTACACCATCAATGATAGCTATGCTTTGAGTGCTTCCCATAGTATCTGACAACTCTAAGTTGTGACCATAAGACTCTAATATACGTTGTGTATCGCTACTCATATGTTTTTCATAATTAAGCTTAGTGCTTTGAGAGTCTTGATGAATGCGTGGGAGCATAGAAGCTTCACCAATGTCTAAATCAAAATCAATGTAATTTACAAGAACTTGAAAAACAACGCCTGGTATCTGTGATCCTCCTGGGGATCCTGTTATTAGTTCTAATTTGCCTTTGCTATCAAAAACCATAACTGGTGTCATTGTGCTCATTGGTCGTTTGCTTGGTTCTAACTTATTAGCTGGGGAAGAACTTCTAAAATAAGAATCAATCAACCCATAGTTATGGGCAAAATTATTCATTTGGTTATTGGTAAGCATTCCTGTGCCTGGAATTGTTACACCAGAACCAAAGGAATAACCAAGAGTATAGGTAACAGATACACCATTACCATCTTTATCCACGACAGAATAATGAGTTGTATCTTTTGATTCTTTATAGGATGAGTTAATTCGATCTCCAAATTTATTGATGTTTTTAGGATTTGTTGCAGAAGTTAGACTGATTTTCTTTGCCTTTTCTTTTGCAAGTTTCTTTGAGAGCAACATGTCATAAGGAACATCAAAATATCCTGGATCACCAACTAGTTTTGATCTATTTTGGTGACCATACTTTAATGTTTCTGAAAGAAGGTGATATGTTCTTGCTGAATTGGGAGCTAGACCACTCAATTGAAAATTTTCCAACACATTTAAAGCTGTAAGTATTACCACTCCACCACCAGATGGTGCTCCCATAGCGAAAATCTGTTTATCTCTATATGTTGTTTTGATTGGTTGAGTAATATTGACTTTATAGTTCTCTAAATCAGATTTTCTTATCAAACCATCGTTTTTGAGCATCTCCTTTTCTATCAGGTCAGCTATTTCTCCACGATAAAAGACATCCTGCCCAAATTTTTGAAGCTTAATAAATGTTTGTTTTAGGTCCTCAATGAATAATGGTGAATTAGGCTCTAGATTCTTTTTATAAATTTCATGTGATTCAGGGTCATCACTAATATATTTTCCAATATTAATAGCGTGATACAGATCTTGTGTCATAGGGACACCTTGAGTTAAAAGATCAATTGTTGGTTGAAGCAATGTTTCCATTGGTAATGAACCATATAGTTCATGAGCTTTATAAAGGCCTGCAATTGTTCCTGGTACGGCAATTGCCTTATAACCTTTTCTTGTAACGTCATCATCTTGTGATTTTAGTTCTTGGTAGAATTCACGTGTTGCTAGTGCCGGCGCAGTAGAGCGGAAATCTAAGGATAAGATTGTTTTATCTTTTTCTATATAAATCTGCATAAAACCACCACCACCAATATTTCCTGCCCTTGGTAATGTGGCTGCAAGCGAGAAACCAACGGCAATTGCTGCATCTACAGCATTGCCACCTTGATCAAGTATTTCAACACCTATATCTGAGGAAAGATAATTTTGTGAGACCACTATCCCTTTATTGGTATATGTTGAATGGTATGGATGATCGTAATCTATCAAGCTAGCTTGAGCATGAATCATTGAAGCAAATAATAGTGTTAAAAAAATTCTCATTAGTTAAATATTAATGGTAATACATATGCTGAGAATAGTGTGACAACAACAATACCCACTACATTGAGGTAGAAGCCAGCTCTCATCATTTGAGCTATGGTAAATTTTTCCGATCCGTAAACTATGGCATTTGGAGGTGTTGCTACAGGCAACATAAATGCACAGCTAGCAGCAAGTGCAACAGGTATAGAAAGTTGTGAGATTAAACCTAGATCCGAACCAGCAATAGCAATCATAATTGGTACAAATGTTGCTGTAGTAGCTTGGTTGCTTGTTAGTTCTGTTAAGAAAACTATTAAAGTCACTATGATAAATATTAATAAAATGGCATTTAAGTCTGAGGTGAAAAAGGATCCAATCCAATCACCAAGCATTGAACTTTTAATAGCACCAGCCATAGATAAACCGCCACCAAATAATAAAAGTATTCCCCAAGGCAGTTCTTTTGTTGTTTTCCAATCTATTAGTCCAGTACCTTTTTCGGAACGTGTAATAAAAATTGCTAATGCAGCAAACACAGCGATAGCGTAATCAGTCAAACCTTCAAGGAAAGGAATAAGAACCAGAGCTTTGCTGGACATCCAAGCTAAAGCTGTCATCACAAAGATATAAAAAACTCTTCGTTCATCGGTAGATACTTTGCCAAGTGACGCATACATTTGTTCAAGTGACTTTGTTGTTTCATCAGAACCTTCTATTTTTAATGGAAAGATAACATTGGTTAACAATAACCAACCTACGAACAACATAACTGCGGAGATAGGAGTAGCTAATAACATCCAATCAAAGAAAAATACCTTTACACCTTCATCTTCAATAAAACTTTTTACCAATACATTAGGGCCAGTTCCAATAATGGTTGCCATGCCACCTATGGTCGCTGCATATGCTACTCCTAGAAGTAAAGATGTTTGAAAGTTATTGAATTGCT
>CACATF010000007.1 GCA_902535365.1 uncultured SAR86 cluster bacterium | reverse complement strand
GATATCTATTACCTATCCACAATTGTATTTAACCTGTCATCAAAACCGGAACCTTTTGGCAGAACGACACTTGAAGCTGCGATGATGGGGAAGAAAATTTGTGGCTGGGATAGAGGCGGAGCTGGCGAGGTATTGGATATGTGTTACCCAGACGGCAAAGTAGAATTTGGAGATTTTCGCCAGTTAACGGAAAAAGTAAAAGAGCTTACTAATTCAAATAAGTCGCCTGACAATATTTTTTTAACAGCAGATCTTATGCACTCAAAAACAGTAGAATTTTATCTTGATGCATTAGACAACAAGGTTCGATAAATTTCTTCAACCCTTTCATTTTGATTTTTTAAAGTATATTTGGTTTTAGCTTCGTTAAATAATGTTGTACATGATTCATGTATTTCGTCTATTTTTGGGATAGTAAATTCTAATAATTCTTTAAAAGATTCATCATTTGATTCACTCAGACAAGCAGATGGCAATAGATCAGGCATTATTCCAACACTTGTTGAAATAACAGGGATGTTGCAAAACAAGGCCTCAAACAAAACTTTAGGCGATCCTTCTCTATCTGATGAAATTAAAACCCCACTAGTATTGGCATAGATATTTTTTACATCATCTTCTTCGCCCATCAGTCGAACTCTATCTGTTAAGGCGTTTTGTTCCATGAAATCAATTACCTTATTTTTAAGAGAACCATCGCCATAGATATCAAGTTTGTAATTAATGTTTTTCCAGGCTTTAAGTAGGCGCAAAGGGTTTTTTACAGGCTCAAGTCTTCCAACATAGATATATCTTTGTGGCGAGCCTTTATTAAAATTATAAAACCTGGTTTCATCAACCCAATTTTCTAAAACTTCTTTTTGTGGGTTATTGATGTTATCTAATGATTTGGAACTTGCACCAAAGATAAATGCAGCCTTTTCAAATGCATCAGTTCTTTTCTTTGTTCCATGTATAGTTGCTACGTGTTGAAATTCCTTATCCTTTATCTTGGAAATAATTGCTGTAGTTTTGTATGCATGAGAATGAATGATATCTGGTTGAAAGTCATGGATTGCTTTCTTAATTTGAAAACAAAGTATGGGTGAAAATCTCCATTGGTTGGTATCAATAACTTTATAATTAGCCCTGAAAAGTTTTTTAAAATTTGCTGGCCCAATGACTTGAACATCATGTTTTTCTGTTTGAGCATAAGCAAGTTCTTCGACATGCCTCTCCAAACCTGCAAATGTTTTGCTTGAAAAAAGATGCATCACTCTCATGGCAACTCTAAAAGCTTTTTAACTACTTTTTTTACTTCACACAGAAGCACATCATGATTTGGATGTATTAAATCAGCTGATTTAATTGATCTGGATAACATATGACGTTTGGAATCTATAAAGCCAATATGTCCTTGTTTTTTAAGCTTGTCGATATTTCTAGTGACCTTTGTCTTTCTTTTGCTGCCATATTGATCATCAGTATGATGTTCATGATGAAAAACATAAACGTTCGTTTTGGTAGATAGGCCCTCATATAGTACCGATACACTTTCAGGTGTTAAAAAAGTTATTTCACTCTTTTTCATCTGATCTGAGAGCCAATCTTCAGGAGTATCTTTCCAGCTAAAAAATTCAGCATTTCCTGGGTGTTTTGGCATATCAAGATTTGGTGATCTTGGAGATGTCGTAATTTTCCATTGATAGTCTTTATATACTTCATTTAATAGCCACTCTATTTGTTGTGTGAGTACTTTCTTTCTAAAGTGATAATGTCTGCTTTTGCCACCAATAACTATCAAACCCGTTCCAGGAATTGTCTCTTCTTCAGAATATTTGGATAAAACACCATTAGTCGTTATAACATTTGAAGGCTTTATAAAATAGTATTTATCCATATCGGGAACAATGGCTACATCAAACCATTGCGTCGGTCTAAGTGAAGGTTTCATTAAAACAATTGTTTTAGCAGTTGGATGTTCTGCTTTTGCTGTCAGCATATGTTTGTGCGTGCTGTTTCCAGCTCCAATGATAAAGTCAGGATTTGAGTCATGTTTCTCCCATACATTAAATTCAAATACTTTTATTTCTTTAAATAAGGATAGTTCGGAAATTAATGCATCTATTTGCTTCTCATGGCCTTTTTTTCCATCTTTAAACGCCCAAATAGTAATTTCTTCTGTTTGTTTTAGTGACATAGATTAAAATAATGATACATGGAGCATAATAATCAATACAAATCTGTTTTTCTTTCAGATATACATTTAGGTTTTAATGGTTGTTCAGTTGAAAAGCTTGAGCACTTTATGGACTCGATGTCTTGTGACAATCTATTTTTAGTTGGGGATATAGTCGACCTATGGGCAATGAAAGATAAGTTCTACTGGCCTTCATCACATCAAAAAATGCTCGAAAAATTCATTAACTTAAAAAACAAAGGGATTAATGTATTTTTTATTACTGGAAACCACGATGATCCAGCACGTAGTAAAGCAGAATTTGAAGATCTCAAAAAAGATGAAAGGTTCACAAAGATATGCACTGATCTAGAAAATTTTGAATTCATTGATGCCTATGATTATGAAACCATTAGCCATGGCAAAATATTAGTTATTCATGGAGATCAATATGATGTTGTTACATCAAATGCAAAATGGATTTCAAAATTTGGTGGCTTTTTGTATGACTTGCTGATAAAAATCAATCGTCCAATCTCAAAAAAATTAAAATCCTTAACAAAAAACATTGTTAACAAAGCTAGCAGCTTTGAAAAGAACGTAAAAAAGGATTGTTTGGAAAAATCTTACGATGGATTGATGTGTGGACACATTCATAAACCTGAAATTGTAAGATTCGAAGAATATTTGTATTTAAATACTGGAGATTGGGTTGAGTCTTGCACTGCAATCGTCGAGCATCACGATGGCAAATTAGAGCTAGTATCTAACAAAGATGATCAGCTCAAATCCATAAGCGCAGCATGAATCAATTCAATGTTTTCATTTTGAGCTTTTTTAGTTTTTTGCTATCAGCTGTATGCCCAGATAAAGTTTTCATAAATACAAAAATCTATACGCTCAATGACAGCATGCCTAATGCTACTGTACTTGCGATTAAAGCCGATAAGATTCATTACATTGGAAACAGCTCAATAGATCTAGATCAATGTTCTGGTACAAAAGTTTATGACTTAGAGGGAAGTTATGTTTACCCAGGGTTCGTCGATTCTCATGCACATTTAAGAGGCGTTGGATTTAGAGAAATGAACTTAGATTTATCTAATACATTTAGCAAAGAGGAAATGCTTGCACGAACAAATACTTATCTTGCAAAAAACCCTAATAGTGCCGTACTTGTCGGCCGAGGGTGGATTGAAAAAAATTGGGCTAACAAAGCATTCCCAACACGCTTTGATCTGGATTCAATCAGCAACGAAATTCCAATAATTCTAGAGCGTGCTGATGGACATGCAGTTGTTGTTAATTCTGTTGCATTGCATCAAGCAAACATAACTTCCACAACAAAAAATCCTTCAGGAGGTGAGATAGAGAGGGATGAAAATGGTGAGCCGAACGGCCTATTAATTGATAATGCTCAAAAACTTGTTATGCCTCTAATACCAACAGTTACTAGGAAAGAACAAGAGGATGCCTTTGTTCTTGGAACTAAAGTATATGCCTCACGAGGCTGGACAGGAACACATGATGCTGATTCATTGCCAATCAAAGATGTTCTTTCCTATGAAAAATTAGATTTAAATTTCAGGGTACATTTCTCTTTAACTAAAAACGACTATTTATTTTGTAAGCAAGGCCAAAGAAGTATCAAAATTTATGCGGATGGTGCACTTGGATCAAGAGGAGCAGCGCTTTTAGAGAGCTATGAAGACAAGGATTCTAGAGGTCTGGTTTTGCTTGATAGTGACATTGATAGTTATTTAAGGAAAATTGCTATGAGAAACTGTCAAATTCAGATACATGCAATTGGTGATAGAGGAAATCAAATGGTTCTTAATGCTTATGAGAAAGCCTACAAAGATTTTCCAAAAAAAGATTTAAGATGGCGCATAGAACATGCACAAAATGTAATCAAAGCAGATAGAGAGAGGTTTAAGGACTTAAATATAATTGCATCAATGCAACCATCTCATGCCATTGGTGATCTACATTTTGCTGAAGATCGTCTTGGCTTTGAAAGACTATCAAATGCTTATACATGGAAAAGTTTTATTGATGATGGGGTAGTTGTTGTTGGTGGATCAGATGCTCCTGTTGAAGTAGGCGATCCAATCATAGAGTTTTATGCAGCAGTCACTAGGAAAGATCTTGATGGTTACTCAAATGAAGGTTGGAATCTTCAGCAAGCCTTATCAAGAGAAGAAGCGTTGGCAATATTTACCAAGTGGCCAGCTTATGCAATTTTTAAAGAAGACAAGCTTGGAACATTAGAAATTGGCAAACTAGCTGATATAACAATCTTTGATCAAGATATTATGACAATACCTAATGAAGATATTCTTGCCACTAAAGTTGTTATGACGGTTGTAGGGGGTAAAATAGTTTACATAAATGGGTAAGATACTGGTTGTTACAGATGCATGGGAACCTCAAGTGAATGGGGTTGTTACAACTATGACAACTGTTGTTGCAGAATTAAGAAAGAAAAATTTTGATGTTGAAGTCTTGCATCCTGGGATGTTTCATACCTTTCCATTACCTAATTATCCAGAAATTTCAGTAGCTTGGAATTTTTGGGACCTAAAAAAGAAAATTAGAAAAATTAATCCAGACTACATCCACATATCAGTTGAAGGTCCTCTTGGCATTACAGCAAGACATTTTTGTTTGGAACATAAGTTGCCTTTTACTACTGCTATACACACAAAATTTCCTGAGTATGTCTATGAGAGGTACAACATAGGCCTTGATGTTACAACTGGACTTCTAAAGTGGTTTCACAACGCAGCAGCAAAAACCCTAGTAAATACTATTAGCCATAGAGATGAATTGATGGAATCAGGGTTTACTGACCTTGTGCTATGGTCTAGAGGTTTTGACAAAGAAATATTTTATCCAGCAGAGGGTGGAAGTAAAAAAGAATACCTACTTTACGTAGGGCGAGTGGCGATCGAAAAAAATATTGAAGAATTCTTGAAGATGGAATCAGATTTACCAAAAGTTGTTGTAGGAGGCGGACCAATGCTGAAAACTTTCAAGAGAAAGTATCCAAAAGTGACATTTGCTGGTTTCAAAAAAGGTAAAGAGTTAGCAGATATTTATCGAGATGCAGCATGTTTTGTTTTTCCATCAAAAACAGATACATTTGGTATTGTTTTAATTGAAGCTCTTGCATGTGGTACACCAATCGCAGGATTTAATGTTACTGGACCTAAGGATATTGTCATAGAGGGAGTCAATGGATCTCTTGATGATCAGGATTTAAAAGCAGCGGTTGCAAGAGCATTAACAATTGATAGAAATTCAGCTTATGAATCATCAAAAGCATATACATGGGATTCTGTTGCTGACCAATTTATTAGTTCGCTAGTCCCGTTAGAGTAATGTTTTTATTTTTACCAATATCAGATGAAAACCCTACCCCAAGGAAGCCTTTGCTGACATGGTCAATTATTGGTTTAAATATACTTGTTTTCATCTATCAAATGTCATTAAGCAATTACGACAATCAGTTATTAGTAAATGAATATGGGGTTCGACCGAGCGTATTCTCTGAATTTACAAATTTACATACTTTAATTACCTCTGCATTCTTACATGGTGGCTTCATGCACTTGATGTCAAACATGTTATTTCTTTACATATATGGCGATAACATAGAGGCATATCTCGGTCGGACTAAATTCTTGATATTTTATGTATTTGGAGGGGTGGCAGCAGCATTACTGCAAGCTATATTTAGTGCTGGTGCTGATGTGCCGATGATAGGAGCGAGTGGTTGCATCGCAGCGATAATGGGTGCATATTTTGTCCTATATCCTAAAGCTAGAATTAACGTCTTTTTTTGGATTTTTATTTTTATTCAATTCATTAAAGTTCCAGCCAATATAGTGATTGGTATGTGGATTTTAGGTCAACTTATTAGCGCTGCAGGAAATACCTACGACGGTGTCGCCTATTTTGCCCACATTGGTGGATTCATCTTTGGGTATGTTGGAATAAAATATTTTTTCAAGGAATACATGCAAAGAGCTAGGGTCATTACCAATTATGAAGAAGTTGCTGATAATGATTTGCCAATATCACGTAAAAATAAATCACAAGGATTAAGCAAAAATGATCGAAGATATTAAAAAAATTATTACCAAAAATATTGATTGCTTTCATTTAGAAATTTTAGATGAGAGTCCTAATCATGGGGGCTACTCAGGCCAGGTTTCACATATCAAAGTAATCATTGTCTCAGATCAATTTATTGATAAATCATTAATAAATAGACACAAAGAAGTTTACAAAGCAATGGAAAGTTATGTGTCTGAAATACACGCCATCTCAATTGTTGCAAAAAGCATTGCCCAATGGAAAGAATCAGATGATTTTATTCCTTCACCAGATTGCGCAAAGTAATGTTGAATAACATTTTTCAAGAACTAACAAATAAGAAATATTCAGTTTTATTAGGTCTTATAGTTTTTGTCATTTTGGCATTACAAGGTATTAGTAATTTTAGATTTGATGCATCCTCAGAGACGCTTGTTCTGGATAATGATGAACAATTCAATGTGTATGAGGAGGTTAATGAACAATTTGGAACCAGTGACTTTGTAATAGTTGCTGCTCAATCACAAGATTTATTTTCAGAGAAGAAGTTATCTGAGCTACAAGTTTTAAAGGAAAAAATTGAGGAAATTCCAGAGATAGAGAGTGTGATATCTATATTGGATGCACCAATATTTATGCAGCCAAAAGTATCTTTGTTTAAGTCTGCATCAAATGATAAATACCTCCTGCAAGATGAGATTGATTTAAAACTAGCTCAAAAAGAATTTGCTTCAAGCCCAATTTTTTCTGAATTGGTGCTGAGTAAAAACGGATCGGTAACAGCATTTCAAATCAACCTTATCGCACAAGATGATTACACCGACACCATCAGAGAAATAAGGAAAATATTAGATAACAATCAAGACTTCAATCTGAATCTTGCAGGCCCAGCTATGATTGTTGTTGATACGATTAATTACATTAAAAGTGATGTATTTAATTTTGGATTCCTGACTTTAATAATTTTTTCCTTATTGCTTTTGCTTTTTTTAAGAAGTATCTGGATAACGTTTGTGATCATGGCAAATGCATCATTAGTAGTTTTTTTCACTCTGAGTTTGCTTGGAATAAATGACTGGCCCATAAGTATCGTTTCATCAAACTTTATCGCTTTGTTATTAATTTCATCGATAGCGATTAGTGTGCACATTGTTGTGAAGCTTCAAGATGATCTTGCAGAAAACAGAAGCGCAGCATTAGCTTTTTCACAAATATTAGTACCATGCTTCTATGCAGCTTTAACAACTATGGTTGGATTCGCCTCCTTGGTTTTAAGTGATATTAAACCTGTAATAGATTTTGGAAAAATGATGGCAGTTGGTGTAGCAATAAATCTTTTGACATCTTTCATTGTTATCCCGATTGCAAATGCTTTTAAACCACTCATTACCAATTTTAAAACTAATATTTCTCAGTATTTTATTAATAACATTTCACTTCCTTTAAAAAGTTTTTTTGAAAAGTATTCAATAGTGGGTTCACTAGCATTAATACCAGTTTTTATTTATTTGAGTATGCAACTTAAAGTTGAGAATAAATTTATTGATTACTTCAATGAAAACACAGAGATTTATCAAGGGATGTCTCTCATTGATAGAGAGCTTGGCGGTACTACACCAATTGATATTGTTCTAACGCTGCCGGAAGAGGAAATTATTATTGATGAGGATGATTTCTTTTTTAGTGAGGATTCAGAAGTTGCAACTTATTGGTGGCGTGAAAAAAATATGGAACTGCTGAAATCCCTTAAGAATTCTATTGATGATGTAAGCGGTGTTGGCAAAGTTTTAAGCATAGCCAATGGTGCCGAATTTGCCGAAAGTTTAAATGACGGATTTCCAATTGGAGAAGCAGGTTTGGTATTTCTTAAAAACTCGCTACTTGAAAATGATCAAGCCAAACAGATAGTAGATGAGTATCTATCTGAAGATGAAAGATCAACAAGAATATCGCTTCGTACTGTTGACTCAATGGACGGCTTGAGCAGAAATGAGTTATTAAATGAAATAAATTCTGTTTTAAGTGCTCAGCTAGAGGGTAGCAATGTTAGTTTTTATGTATCTGGTTTGGGAGTGCTTTATAACAACCTATTGCAAAGTCTCTTTAGTTCCCAAATAAAAACATTTGGTGTCGTTTTTGGGGCTATATTCTTTATGTTGTTGCTGTTATTTAGATCAGCATGGATAGCATTTTCCATTATTCTAGTTCCCTCAATTGCTGTTGGTCTTGTTTTGTCAATGATGAGTGTCTTTTCAATACCTCTCGATATTATGACTATTACAATAGCCTCTATTTGTATTGGAATGTCTGTTGACTATTCAATTCATTTTTCATGGAAATACTTAAGAAACAAAGACAGAATAGCTGATTATTATGATCAAACCATTCTATCTACAGGCAGAGCAATTCTGATTACTGGAACAACTATTATTTTGGGTTTTGCAGTCTTTATTTTCTCAAATTTTAATCCAACGGTTCTATTTGGAATCTTATCAGCCATAGCCATATGTGTGAGTATGCTGCTATCTATGCTCACATTACCAAGATTCTTAAATTTAAACTCCAAATAAACTTTTAAAATTTTTTGTTGATTCTTCAGCTATTGTTTGTGCTTTAATATTTGTTGCAGACGAAATTTCCTCCACAACATTGATTAAGTACTTGGGTTCATTTCTTCTATTTTTAGGTTTAACAGTTAAATTTTTTGGCATTAAATAAGGAGCATCTGTTTCGACAATCAGTCGATCAGTTGGTATGTACTTCAACAAGTCTCTCACATCCATTCCTCTTTTTGGATCACAAATCCAGCCTGTAATGCCAATGTACAAACCCAGATCCAAAAAAGCTTTAAGCTCATCCTTGGTACCAGTAAAACAATGAACAATGCTTTGAGGTAAGTTAGGCAAAGCATTTTTAACCATAGGGTAGAAGTCATTAAATGCCTCTCTGTGGTGTAAAAAAACTGGTTTATGTAAATCAGTTGCAATCTCTAAAAAGAGATCAAAACATTTTTTTTGAATAGAAGGGCTTTGAAAATTCCTAAAGTAATCAAGACCAATTTCTCCTATAGCTACGACTTTCTTGTGTTTTGCATATGCCTTAAATTCATCCGCAGTTTGTAAGTTAATTTCTGAGGCATGGTGGGGGTGTATGCCTACACCGGCATACAAATTAGAAATTTTCTCAGTCGCATAAAATATTTTTTCAATATCTAATTTCGATGATGATGGGGTGAAAAAATATTCAATACCTTCATTTTGAGCTTCTCTAATTACATCATAAAGGTCATGATCAAAACTATCATGTGTCAGATTGAAACAACTATCGGCTAGTACCATTATTTAATTATTTTGGTAAACTCTAACCTAGTCAAAATGAGATTCCAAGGGACAAAAAACTATATTGCATCAGACGATTTAAAGTTGGCTGTTGATGCTGCACTAAATTTAGAAAAACCATTGCTTGTTAAAGGCGAACCGGGCACTGGTAAAACTATGCTTGCAATTGAAGTTGCTGAATCACTTGGGATGCGATTAATAGAATGGCACATTAAATCAACCACAAAAGCATCACAAGGCCTATATGAATACGATGCAGTCTCACGCCTCAGAGATTCACAGCTAGGTGATGAAAGGGTTAAAGACATTGCTAATTATATCAACAAAGGGAAATTATGGGATGCATTCACAGCTGATGAGCAAGTTGTCTTATTGGTTGATGAAATAGACAAAGCCGATATTGAGTTTCCAAATGATCTGTTGCAGGAACTAGATCGAATGGAGTTTTATTGCTATGAACTAGACAAAACCATTAAAGCTAAAAAAAGGCCACTGGTTATTATTACTTCAAACAATGAAAAAGATTTGCCTGACGCCTTTCTAAGAAGATGTTTTTTTCATTACATAGCTTTTCCTGAGAGGGCTGTACTAGAAAAAATTATCAATGTACACATACCAAAAATAAAGAAAAAATTATTGAGCGATGCAATTGATACTTTCTTTAATATTCGAAAAGTCCCTGGTCTAAAGAAGAAACCAACGACATCAGAATTAATTGATTGGATGAAATTAATTGTTTCGGATGATATTGCACAGGAAATTCTTACTTCTGATCAAAACAATTTAGTTCCACCCTTATATGGTGCATTACTGAAAAATGAACAAGATGTAGAATTGCTTCAACGTCTTGCATTCATGACAAGACGCGAATCTACATAATGCTTATAAATCTTTTTAATACTGTTAGAGCTTATGGTATTCCTGTCAGCCTGAAAGAATTCCTAGATTTACTTAGAGCTCTCGAAAAAAACCTTGTGTTTGCTAGTTGGGATGATTTTTATTCACTATCTCGTTCTATTTTAGTGAAGGACGAAAAATACTTCGATAAATTTGATAAAGCATTTGGAGTTTACTTCAACGGAATAGAAAACATGGATGATATTCTTAAAACACTCATACCTGAGGAGTGGATGCGACAGCAATTTGAAAAAGAGCTGACCAAAGAAGAACTAGACAAAATAAATGACCTGGGCGGTCTTGAGAATTTAATGAGGGAGTTTAAAAAGCGTCTTGAAGAACAAGAAAAAGAACACCATGGTGGCAATAAGTGGGTTGGAACAGCAGGCACTTCACCTTTCGGCAACGCTGGACAACATCCAAATGGCATAAGAGTTGGCGGCAAATCTAATAAAGGAATGGCAGCAAAAGTCTGGGAAGAAAGAAATTTTGAAAATCTTGATGACTCACTGCAACTTGGCACTAGAAACATAAAAATGGCACTTAGAAAATTAAGAAAAATGACAAGAAAGGGTGAAAACTTTGAGTTTAGTCTTGATGATACAATTTCAAAGACTGCAAAAAATGCAGGCTTTCTTGAACTTGAATATGTAAGGGAAAAACTCAATGATATCAATCTTATTGTGTTTTTTGATGTTGGAGGATCAATGGATCCCTTCGTTAAATTATGCGAAGAGTTATTCTCAGCAGCAAAATCAGAGTTTAAAAATCTGGAGTACTACTATTTTCATAACTGTATTTATGAATCAGTCTGGAAAGATAACTTTAGAAGAAATGAAAGTAGGATCCCCACACAGTCAATAATCAACAAATTTACCCACAATCATAAAGTCATCATAATTGGTGATGCGAGTATGGCGCCATACGAATTAACTAATCCTGGAGGCAGCATTGAGCACTGGAATAAAGAGTCAGGCGAATTTTGGCTTAACAAAATTAAGTCATATTTCTATAAAACTGTTTGGTTGAATCCTGTTCATTCTGATCATTGGGACTATACTTCTACAATTAAAATGATATCGGGCTTGATGGACAAAAAAATGTACCCATTAACTATTAGCGGCATTTCTGATGCTGTAGGGCATTTATCAAGAAGACATTAAATGAAAGCACTTGAAATTAAAAATCTTACAAAAACATACAAAAATAATGTTGAAGCAT
This sequence comes from uncultured SAR86 cluster bacterium, assembly GCA_902535365.1. GTDB lineage: Bacteria > Pseudomonadota > Gammaproteobacteria > Magnimaribacterales > TMED112 > TMED112. The sequence goes on along the minus strand of CACATF010000007.1, from coordinate 12,701 downwards.
TGCGTGGTATCGATCTATCGGTGGAGAGGGGAGACTTTTTCGCATTGCTAGGCCCAAACGGGGCTGGTAAGTCTACCACCATCGGGATAATTGCTTCTTTGGTAAACAAGACATCAGGTAGCGTGTCAATTTGCGGTACAGATGTCGACGAAGACTTTCCATTGGCAAAATCCAAACTGGGTGTAGTTAATCAAGAGTTTAATTTTTCACAATTTGAAAAAGTCATCGATGTTATTACTGCCCAAGCAGGATACTATGGCGTAGATTTCAAAACAGCTACAGAAAAAGCTGAGAGCTATCTAAAAAAGCTTGGCATTTGGGATAAAAGAAACAGCATAGTGCGTGAACTATCTGGCGGCCAAAAAAGAAGAGTAATGATCATCAAAGCTCTTATTCATGAACCTGAGTTATTGATTCTTGATGAGCCAACCGCAGGTGTAGATATTGAGTTGAGACGCAGTCTGTGGGATTTCTTGATTGATATCAATAAAGCAGGAACAACAATCATACTTACCACCCATTATTTAGAAGAAGCAGAGAATCTTTGTAGGAACATAGCCATAATTGATGAGGGACAAATCATAGAAAATACAAAGATGAGCAATCTTCTGCAGCAACTTGAAAATCAAGTATTTTCAATAGAGACCAATGCAAAGCTTCCTGAAAATTTCTCAATTGAGGGTTTTGATACGCAGGTGCTTGATGAAAATAAATTTACAGTAATAGTTCCAAAGGATGTCACTATCAATGACTTATTTGATAAAAGCGAACTAAGAACTATTGAAGTTGCAAATATGAAGAATCAAACGAACAGATTGGAGGAGTTGTTTTTAAACCTAACTGCCAAGTGATGAATAACTTACAAGGACTTAAGACTCTTACCGTTGCCAACATTAGAAGGATTTTAAGAATCTGGATACAGACTATCATTCCGCCAGCGATGACCACAGCACTATATTTTCTAATCTTTGGACAACTAATTGGTAAAAGAATAGGTGAGATGCCTGGATATGAGGGCTTAACTTATATGGAATTTATGGTTCCGGGTTTAATAATGCTTGCTGTGATTACAAATTCATACGCCAATGTTGCCTCAGCTTTTTATGGTGCAAAATTTCAAAAAGCCATTGAAGAAATACTGATATCACCAATGCCTAACTGGCAAATCCTCATCGGATTTGTAATGGGCGGGGTCGCAAGAGGTGTGTTGGTTGGTATTGTAGTTGTGGTAGTCAGCTTATTTTTCACATCCTTTGCTATCGATAATCTATTGCTCACACTCTTTTCGATACTCATTACTTCTGCCTTGTTTTCCATCCTAGGCCTCATTAATGGTGTCTATGCAAAAACATTTGATGATGTAAGTATTGTGCCGACTTTTGTACTAACTCCTTTGATTTATCTTGGCGGTATCTTTTATTCAATAGAAATTTTAGGAGAACAATGGCAATTTTTATCAAAACTAAATCCCATACTGTACATAGTAAATTTCTTTAGGTATGCAATGTTGGGTACTTCTGAGATAGATCCGTTACAAGGGTTTTCGCTCATAGTCGTTTTCACAGTAATATTCTTTGCCCTAGCTTATTACCTTTTGCATAGAGGTACTGGTATCAAGGACTAAATTGTGACTAACCCACTTGGAAAGAAAATCGCAAGTCCTGATAAATTTTCACCAAATATACTTTTTCCAATTTCAAGAACTGCTCAAAGGCAAGGCATGACCCATATATTCAGGGGCAAAGATATATGGAATCTGCATGAAGTAATTTGGATAAATAAAATGGGGAAAGTATTTCACAATGAATTATCAGTAGTTATTGATGCATCCTCACCATACACCGTAGAATCAAAATCTCTAAAGCTTTTTGTTAACTCCTTTATACACAAAAGATTCAACTCCCTATCAGAAGTCAAAAAAATCTTGAGGAAACATCTGGAAAAGTTAACAAAATCCAAAATTCAAATTAAATCTATATATCAGCCATGGGCAGAGAAAGGAAAAAATGTTGTGGTTGCGCGAAAAAAAATAACACCACCATCAGGACAGAAATCTAAAACAGTTCTTTACTTCGATGGATTTAGATCTTTATGCCCTATAACCAACCAGCCTGATAATGCAAAGATTAAGATTACTGGGGCTTTTTCAAATGCTGATCAAAATGTTATATCTTTGATGCTTGGTAGATACCATAAATCCGAGGGCTATCACGAAAGGTGTACTGAGGAGATATTAAGCGAATTACTAGAAATGAACTTTAATGCAAAACAAGTCGAAGCTTTTTTTGAAAGAAGAGGCGGTATTGCAATAATACCAGTAAGACACAAGTAAAAAATTCTAATATAATCCTTGATTCCGGAGAGATGGCAGAGTGGTCGATCGCGCTATCTTGGAAAGGTAGTGAACGTTGATAGCGTTCCGAGGGTTCGAATCCCTCTCTCTCCGCCATTTTTATTGGCTTTGAAGCAATTTTGTATGCAAAAACCGTCTATAATGCATTTTTTTATCAAAAATAGCCCTAATTCCTTGACAAAATGGGCTAATCGAGCGATAAACAAACATTAAATAAATTTTTTTGGGGATAAATATGACTAAAAGATTACTTTTACTATTAGTTTCCTTAGGATTTTTCAGTTTCTTAATTGCTGATGAAGAAAATCCAGCCGCTGGTGAATCAGCTGCTGAGCAAGTAGAAGCTGGAGATGCTGAAGATGATGCCGAACCAGAAGAAGTTGTTGTTGTAGGTTCTAGGATTGCTAGAAATGAGTACGACGTTGCTCAGCCTGTAACAATCATCTATGGTGAGGAATACGATAACAGGGGTTACACAAACGCTGCTGATGCATTGTTTGACGTGCCTGGAATTGGAGTTACCAACTCTCTGACAAGTGGTTCAGGTGGTAACTTTGGTAACCAAAGTACATTGTCAGTAGGACAATCACTTGCTAACAACTTCGGACTAGGTTCAGGTAGAACACTTGTGCTTATTAATGGAAGAAGATTTGTTGGTTCTACATCACCATTCGGATCAGGTGGTGGCGGTAATGCTGTTGATATCAACAACATTCCATCACAAATGATCGATAGAGTTGAGATCCTAAACGCTGGTGGTTCAGCTATTTATGGTTCTGACGCGATTGCTGGTGTAATTAACTACGTACTTAAAGATAATTATGAAGGTTCAAATGCAAGTTTAGTTTATGACGATTTTGCTGGACTTTCTTCAGATCTATCATTCCAGTGGGTCTTAGGTGGTAACTTTGCTGACGGTAAAGGTAACATGGTAATGACTTTTCAATACGAAGATATTGGGACAGTATTTACCGGTGACGTAGACAGATATTACAACAAAGAAACAGGTGTGTGTGGTACTGGTTCATTCAGAAACACATACAATTCAGCTGCTCCTTATCAAACTAGATATACAGCCGCTGGTTCACCAATTTTCAGTGACTATGGTCCTCAAGGCACAACAGAATTTGGTTGTGTAACATTATCAGCTATTCCTGAATCAGGAAAAGCATCAGTTTATGAGTATTCATTTGCTCCTGGCTATATTGGCGCATGGTTCTACGATGGTGCAATGCCTGATGGTTCATACTTGCACTTTGGTGCTCCAGGTGACCTACAACCTTATGATCCAGGTATTTATTATGGAAATGGATTCTTCTCATACGACGGCCAAGACGGTTATAGAGGAGATTTCAATACCTACAGAGCTGGTTTTGAGAGATTGAACTTCAGCATGTTTGCTAATTACGATCTTGGAGAAAACGCAAGACTTTACTTTGATGTTTTCCAAAACAGATTCTTCTCATTTGACTATGGTAACCAGTCAGGATACCCATATTCAACATATGCATTTGGTGCTGGTCAGGACTTCCCTCCATTCATCGGCATAGATAACCCATATCTAACTCAAAATTCAAGAGACATTATGGCTTCATATGGTCTTGATGGTGTTTATGTATCAAAATCACACGTTGACCTTCTTGAGAAAGGAGACGGTGGTTACACAATTGAAAACAATAACTCAGTATCTTTCTACGCAGTTGGTTTAGAGGGTGAGTTTGCTGTTGGCGATAATGATTTCCAATACGCAATGGGTTACTCAATTGGTAATACATTTATTTACTCAGACGCTCCAGGTGTTATTGGTGCAAGATACGCAGCAGCATTAGATGTTGGTATTAACCCAGACACAGGCGCAATTGACTGTAAGATGAACTACGATCCTGATTATAGTCCTGCATTATACGATTATGTTTATGGTCCAGCAGGTCCTTTCACAGGTAACACACTTTATGGTCCAAGTCTTCTTGGAGAAGTTGGAGATTGTGCTCCTCTTAACATTATGGGTAGAGGTGCTCCTTCACAAGCTGCAAGAGAATACGTTGGTACAAATTTAAGATCTAATGCTCAAATAGAGCAAGAACTTACATATGCAACACTAGCAGGTGATTTATTTGAAGCACCAGCTGGTACAGTTAAAGCAGCTGTAGGTTTCGAAGGTAGAGTAGAGCAAGGGTATTACAACTCTTCAGCTATTCAAGATTTAGCATTAACAAGATCTGCAGCAAGACCTGGTCTTGGTGGTGGTTATGAGATCGATGCTAGTTACTACGAGGTATCCGTACCATTACTAGGTGGCGATCTTTCATTCCCAGGAATGATTAGCTTAACTGCTGACTTCTCTGCTAGATCAATTGATAGTACTGTTTCAGGCTCATTTGATGTTGAAGCAACTTCTGTTGCATGGAGAATTCTTGATGATTTAACAGTCAGAGCTTCTGAGCAAACAGCAATTAAAGCTCCTGACTTAGGAGACTTATTCCTACCACAAGTTGTTACATACAGCACAGGTAATGACCCATGTGACTACAGAAACAGAGGAACAGGTAGAAACCCTGATGTTCGTGAAGCTAACTGTTTAGCAGAAGGTTTAGCACCAGATTTCGTCTCAGTAGTTGTTAACGCAACAGCTGAAGGTGTTACAGGTGGTAACCCAAATCTATTTAACGAAACTGCTGAAACAGAAGCTATTGGACTTGTATATCAGCCTTCATGGTTTAGTGATGTATTGTTTGGTGATCTAAGATTTGCTGTTGATTATATTAAAATCAACCTATCTGATTACGTAACATCATTCTCACTAACACAAAACATGGAAGCATGTTATGACTTCGAAGATTATCCAAACCAATACTGTAATAAATTCCAAAGGGATGCAGATGGTCAGGTTGTTTACTTCGAATCAGGTTTAGTTAATGCTGGTTTAACAAACTTTGCAACTTACGTATGGAAAGCTGATTATGCATTTGATGTTGCAGAATTAGCATCTTTCGTTTCCAGAGAAAACGTAGCTATGGATTTAGGTTCAATGGCCGTTAGATGGAGAGCATACCAAGAAGTTTATTTTGAAACAGCAGCTTCAGGAGATCCAGATGATCTTGAAAGTTACACAGGTGAGTTCGGTAACGACGAGTGGTTCTATGACACATCTATAGAATACTCAGTCGGTGACTGGTACGCATTTGTACAAGGTAATTCAAGATCTGGTGGACTTATTGATAAATTCCAACAGTATGACGATCAATACTTAGATTACAACGGTGATCCTATTGATAGATTTAGAGGTTATACAATTTGGAATGGTGGCTTAGGTTACAACATTAATGATGACGTAACATTAAGAGTTATTGCTAATAACCTAATGGACTACGATGGTACAGAAGAGGATGTCTTTGATAAAGAGATCAACTTCATTTCCATTGGTAGACAAGTTACTGCAAGTCTAAACTGGAGATTCTAAAAGTAATCTTTATTTTAAAAGGGGAGGGAAACCTCCCCTTTTTTTTTATTCTAAAATACTGTATACTTATACAGTATGAAAGAAATGGTAGATTACTTTTTAAATAAACCGATCAGTGACTCTTATATAAAGAGAGTTGCATTTGAGTATTTCAATTCTGATTATGACGTTGCTCAAGAGTTTCTAATTTATCTTCAACAACAAAATGTTGAACAAAAGAACTAAATAATCCTTTTCAATTTATTTTTTTTAAATTAATATTCACTTAGGTGTCCCACACCCTATTTTAAGCAGAGAAATACGGTGTGTAAGATTAATTCTCAGCCAAGGAGGTGATCCAAATTAGTATTAAACAGTATTCAGGATTGCTAGGAGGTAACTGCTGACACCAGGTACGACCTAGATCCGACATAAGCTTTACTTATGGATAGGCCTCTTTTATTAAAGGGGCCTTTTTTCATTATGAACACGAAAGATTTTTTAACATTACTATCAGTGTCCTTGCTTTGGGGCGCATCATTTCTTTTTTTAAGATTATTGGTGCTAGATGGACTTGAGCCATTACAAATAGTTTCAATTCGAATGATTTTGGCAGCTTTATTTATTGCCCCTTTCTTTATAAGAAAAATGAAAAAACATTCATTTTACGACCATGGCTTTTCATTTTTATTGATTGGGCTGTTGAATACGGCATTACCATTTACTATGTTTGCATATGCTTCTGTGTCGCTTGGCGCTGGCTCTCTTTCAATCCTGCAAGCCACTGTACCAATACTTACGGCATTAATTTTATTCACACTATACAAAGGTGAATTTTCATACTTCAAATTATCAGGAGTTATGATTGGGTTTGCTGGTTTGTTTTTGCTCGTAGGGCCATCAGGAAATTTAGATTTATTTGCATCAATTTTATGTGTGGTTGCTTCTCTTTCTTATGCTATCGCAGGCGTATATTTAGCTAAAACGCCAGCTAAAATAAGTAACTCCTTCATTGGAATGGGCTCCATTATAGTTGGCGCATTTTTGATGGCTCCATTTTTGCTCAATTATTCAAACCCTTTCACAACAATAAGTACTACTTCATGGCTTTATTTGGCCTTACTGGGCGTTGTTAATACTTCGTTAGCCTATGTGATATTTATTAAATTAATTAAGCGTATAGGGCCAATTAACTCCTCGTTTGTCACTTACTTAGTTCCTGTATCAAGTATTTCTTTAGGAATCATTATCCTAGATGAAACGCTAACAACAGACATGCTGTTTGGGGCTATGTTAATTTTTCTGGGTGTTTTCTTTGCAAATAAGAAAGCTAATCAGTCATAGTTAATTGGTGCGCCCGGGAAGACTCGAACTCCCGACCCTCTGGTTCGAAGCCAGATGCTCTATCCAACTGAGCTACGGGCGCTAATAACCAGATGCTTGACCATCTTTACGGCTTTCAGATGCACCATAATATACACCATCTTTTAGCATTATTGCTTGATATCCACCAAAACTACCCTTGTCATACCTTAAAACATGACCCATTTTTGTAAGGGCTTGTCTAGTATTATCAGAAAATCCTGATTCAAGGCTTATATATCCACCATCCAACATAATCTCACCAGTGGGTTGAGATGACCCAGCATGTCTGATTCGCGGTGCATCACCTGCTTCTTGTAGATTCATCTTAAAATCAATTAAATTTATTACTATCTGAGCATGGCCTTGAGGTTGCATCGCCCCACCCATCAACCCAAAACTTATGTATGGATCACCATTTTTTGTTATGAATGCTGGAATTATTGTATGAAAAGGTCTTTTGCCACCAACTAAAGAATTTCTATGATTTGGGTCAAGACTAAACATCTCACCTCTATCTTGTAACATAAACCCTAGATCTTTAGGGACCATGCCTGAACCCATGCCACGGTAATTGCTTTGAATGAGCGACACCATATTTCCATACTGATCAGCAACTGTAAGATAAATTGTATCTCCCGTCTCTAAACCAGCATCATATCTTGAGGATGATTTATTAGTATTTATTAAGCTACGTCTAGCATCAGAATATTTCTTTGATATTAGTGTTTCAGTTGGAATATCTGAAAAAGCTGGATCAGCATAATATTTTGCTCTATCTTCAAAAGCTAGTTTTTTTGCTTCAGTAAAAAGATGAACATATTCTGCCGAATCAATGCCCATCGAAGAAATATCATAAGCCTCTAAAATATTTAAGATTTGAAGAGCAGCAATGCCTTGACCGTTTGGTGGTAATTCCCAAACATCATAGCCTCTGTAATTTGTAGAAACAGGCTCAACCCACTCTGGAGTATAGTTAAACATATCTTCAACTGTAAGCAGTCCGCCCTGTGATTTAATGAAGTCGGAAATATTTTTTGCTATATCCCCTTTGTAGAAAGATTTTCCATAAGAATTAGCTATTTTTTTGTATGTACTCGCTAAATCAGGGTTCTTAAATAGTTCACCTTTTTTAGGTGTTTTTCCGGTAGGCATCCAAACATCAGCAAAATTTGGATACTCAGAAAAATTCTTGGAAGATCTTTCTAGATAATATGCTATTAACTCGGTTACTGGAAAACCCTCCTCAGCATAATGAATGGCATGATTAAACAATTTTGAAAAGCTAATTTTTCCAAACCTCTTGTGCATTTCTGCCCAACCACCAACTGCTCCTGGTACTGTGACGGGCAGTGGTCCATAGGCCGGGATTTTGGAGAGGCCTTTGTTTTTCACATAATCTATGTTCATGTCTATAGGAGCAGGACCTGATGCATTGAGTCCATATAGTTGATTTGTTTTTGAATCCCAAATAATTGCGAACAGGTCACCACCAATTCCACAACCAGTAGGCTCTACTAAACCTAAAACAGCATTTGCAGCAATTGCTGCATCGATTGCATTCCCGCCATCTTTTAAAATATCAATTGCTGCTTGTGTAGCTAAAGGATGGCTGGTAGCAGCCATTCCATTTTCAGCAATTACTTCAGAACGAGTCGCAAAAGGAAGTCCAGTAATTCTGTCGTAACTAAACAATAGAGTCGACAGAAAAAGAGATAAAAAAAATATTTTTTTCATAATAAATATGGTGCGCCTGGGAAGATTCGAACTCCCGACCTCTTAGTTCGTAGCCAAGCGCTCTATCCAACTGAGCTACAGGCGCACATTTAAATTATAATTATTAAATATAAAATCTCTATAAATGAAAGTGATAATTGGTGGTGCTGGAATAACAGGTTTAACGCTTGCCTGCTATTTGCAGCAGAATAATACAGAATTTAAGATTGTTGAACAGTCTAATACTGTTTCAAATAATAGGTCAGCAATTCAAATAAGCAGTAATTGTCATTTTGTATTTGAAGAATTGGGAGTCTTAAATTTAATAAAATCAAAAGCAATTCAAGAACCAATGCTAAATGTTTATTCTAACAACCAGCTGCTCAACAAATTATCTGTAACAAATAAAAAAGAAGAGGGGACACTATTTATAAGAAGAAGAGACTTAATTTCCATTTTAATGTCAAAACTTAATGACGATAATTCAATTATTAATCACAAAATTAAAAATGTGATAGAGCATAAACATGATATCGAGATTATTACCGATCAGGTGGCAATGAAAGGTGAGTTATTTGTTGATTGCTTGGGAATAAATTCATTAAATGAATCAAACATTGTGGACACAAAAAGTATAGGAATTTGGGGTATCTCTAACAACACCAACGAACTTTATAAAAAATTTAACAACTTTCTCTTAAAAGATAAGCATCTTGTAACTTACCCTTTAACAAATTCACAAACAGCTTATACCTTGATCCTTAATTCACATAAAATTGACATTTTAGAAGAAGACCTTTCAGTTAAAACTATTAAAAACATAATGCCTAAGAAATACCATGAGTTAATTGATGAAACAGAGGATCTAGTGGTAAAAAGAATTTATGAATCAAAGCGAATTGAGTGGGGCAAAGGAAAAGTTATTTCAATTGGTGACGCAGCACATTCAATCACACCGCATCTTGCTCAGGGGGCTGCACAGGGCGCTATAGATGCCTCTTTCCTAGCTAAATCCATAAAAGAAGGTAAAGAACTTATCTTGGCACTGAAGCAAAGAGACTCTTTGTTGAAAAAAATAAAATTAGAATCTCATCTTAATAAAAGACGATTTCAGATGGGATACCCTTTAAGCATGTTGAGAAACTTGTTTTTAAGACTATATAAACCAAAATATAACTGGTTATTTAATAGCAAATATGAATCTTAGTGTAAATTTAAACAAAATATCCCTTCTTCGTAATGCTAGAGGAGGAGGGCAGCCTGATATTGCATGGTTTGCTCAAAAAGCACTTGAGAAAGACATAATAGGTATAACTGTGCATCCCAGACCAGATGGAAGGCATATTGTTTATAATGATATAAAGATCATTAAAGATCTCACATCTGCAGCAAACAAAGAACTAAATATTGAGGGAAACCCCATAGAGCCTTCAAATCAAGAGTACAAAGGTTACATAAACTTAATTAATGAATTTAAGCCTACTCAAGCAACACTCGTGCCTGATGATACAAATCAAATAACCTCTGATCATGGCTGGATGGCAAACCAAAAAGATGAACTAACTACTTATACAAAAAAGATTGCAAATAGTGTTGAATTTTTAAGTATTTTTGTAGATTCAGATATAGAAAATTTAAGCGACATATTGAACCCAGACATCTCTGCAATTGAAATATTTACTGGCCCGTATGCAATAGCTATGGCTTCTGATGATAATAAAAGAATTGACCAGGAACTAAAAAAAATAGCTACCCTTGCCACTTCTGCACAGAAACTTGGATTAAAAGTTAATGCTGGCCATGATTTAACCACTGATAATCTTAAAAATTTAGTCGAGTTAAATTTAATAGATGAAGTTTCAATAGGGCATGCGATAATAACTCAGTCATTAGAATATGGTTACGAACAAACACTTGATAAATATTTGGAGATAATAAATGGATAAAGTTACTAAAGAAATTAAAGAACAAATCAGCAGCAATAAGGTATTGCTTTTCATGAAGGGTTCACCTTACCAACCACAATGTGGCTTCTCAGCTAAAGTAGCTCAAATAATGTTCTCATACGATGTTGAATTTAGTTACATTGATGTTCTCGAGTTCCCTGAAGTAAGGTCCACATTACCATCTATTTCTGATTGGCCCACTTTCCCACAGTTATTTGTTGATGGTGAATTAGTTGGCGGATGTGATATTGTGACTGAGCTTGATCAGAATGGAGAACTAAAGAATTTGCTAGCTAATTAGGCTTGAGATTGCAGGAAGTTTTCTTTACCAACTTGTTCAAGTAACGTTAGTTGAGTCTCAAGGTGATCGACATGCTCTTCTTCACTTTCAAGAATCTTTTGAAGCAGATCCCTTGAAACAAAATCCTTAACATCTTCACAAGCTAGAATTGCTTTTTTCAGATCAGGAATGGCCTCATGTTCTAACTTCAGGTCATTATCTAGTATTTCAATTGGGTTTTCAGCTATATACAAGTTACCCAAGTTTTGTAAATTTGGTAAACCCTCTAAAAACAATATTCTTTGAATGAGTTGATCTGCATGTTTCATTTCATCCATTGATTCACCGTATTCATACTCTGCAAATTTATTTAAGCCCCAATCTGCTAGCATTCGAGAGTGGAGAAAATATTGGTTAATCGCACGTAATTCGTTGTATAGAATTTGGTTTAGATGGTCAATGACCTTGTCGTTTCCTTGCATAGTGAATTTATAAGTATTTTGAATTTAAAAATCAAGGAAATTTAAAATTTTGCTAATGATTCTCATTTAGAGAAGCATTACTTTCGAGTTTGGATTCGTTTTAAAAGAGTCTCAACAGATGGCTTGCATCGACCACATTTTGTTGAAAAACCTAAAGATTTTTGACAAGCATGTAAGTTACCATCAGATTTATTCAAAGAATTCTTTAAATCTGTTTCAGTAACTTTTTTACATACACATACGTACATAGGTAAATAATAATGAGAATTATTATCATTTACAATAATTAAAGTAATTTTTTATATAAATTTGCTACAGATTGATTTGAACTGGAGTTTAAAGATATTTTCTTTTTCTTACTTGTGACCCTTAGACGTTTTCGATCATATCTTTCTTGAGATTGTGCTCGCAATGTAATGGCATCATTGGATTTAATTTTTTCTACGATAATACAATCGACAGGGCAGGGCTCAATACATAATTCACAGCCAGTGCAGAGATCTGGATCAATTTGATGTAATTTGCCTGGTGCTCCAATAATGGCATCAACAGGACATTTTGGAATGCATTTAGCACAACCAATACATGCATCTTCAACAATAAGGGCAACTTGAGGCTCAATTGACGGCCCATATGAATGATCAAGGGTTTGATCAATGTTTCCAGTTATTGTTTGAAGTTTTTTCAAAGTCTCATTGCCACCAGGAATGCATCTATTAATTGGTGCTCCTTCTACAATGCTTTCAGCATATTCTTTGCATCCTGGGGTGTCGCAGCGGCCACATTGTATTTGTGGAAGAGCTTGATGTATTTCAGTAAAGCTAATCTTGTTTGTATCCGAGCTTTTCATGAATTTGTGAGCTTGAGGTTGTATACCCGAAAGGAATCCTTTCTCCTGGAAAACATCTTTTGAATGCCTCTTGGACTGCGAGGGTTGTTTCATGAAAACCTGAAAGTATAAGGTTCATTTTACCGGGATAGGTGTTTATATCGCCTACGGCAAATATTCCCTCTTTATTTGTTTGGTAATTCTCAGTATTCACTGGAATTTTATTTTCTGATAACGATATGCCCCAATCATTTATAGGCCCCAATTTTTTATTCAAACCATAAAAAAAGAGGA
>CACATF010000006.1 GCA_902535365.1 uncultured SAR86 cluster bacterium | reverse complement strand
CTTGTCGTTCAATAAAAAAAAATGGGTTATTGAAGTTTTCAGAGGCAATAACATTTGATGCAGAAAAAATAAAAAGTGCGCTTATTGATGTCAGTAAAAGAATTGGAATAAGAATTAGAGGGTCAATTAAATTTTCTTTTGGTTTAGCTAAAGTATTCATTTACTTTTTCTTTAAAGGAATTTCCTCGTATTTCAAAGTTTTGAAAGTCTTCTCCGCTTGGATGCCCAGGAGAAAATAAAACATCTCCTTCAACTTTCTCTTCTAAAAGATATCTTAACAACGAATCTAGGGTCTCAAATACTAATTTATGATCATGGAGAATTAATTTTTCGATTTCTCTAGCATGCCTACCAAAGATTAAAACTTTTTTTGGGCCTTCAATATTGTGGTTTGAGTAACTCTCTTTTGCAGGATCCCCACACATAATTAAATTCCCCATAAAATCTATTTTTTTTAATGCATACTCAAGTGAGGCAAGGTTAGTTGATTTAGAATCATTTATGAATCCTGTTCTAAATTCTTCTAATCTATGTGGAAGATCTTTAAGCTCAAAGCTATCTAGGTTGGCTTTGGGCTCTAAATATTCAAAAACTTGAAAAGCTAAATTAGATAAATCAGTTTCATCATCGCTTATTAAATTTTTTATTCCATCACGACATATTTTTAGCTTACATTCTCTGTAAGCTTCAAAACTGCCATGATAATCAATGTGGTCTCTTTGAATATTTGTAATAACCGTGAGATCAAAGTTATTTTCCTTCATCTTATCTAATTGAAAACTTGAAACCTCAATAACAGAGTATTTTTTAGTATGTTCTAAGTTATCAAGCAAGGCATTCCCATAATTGCCCAAGACTATCGCTGATGAAGCTTTGTTTAGCAACTGCTCTAGATAATATGCAAGAGAACTTTTTCCATTTGTTCCTGTAATGCCTATTTTGAAGGAACTATTTTTTTTAAAAAAAATATCTAGGTCACTTATAAAATTAATTTGCTCTAATGCAACTTCAGGAAATAATTTTTTAAAATTTATGCCTGGAGAGATATAGACTGAATCATAGATATCAAAAAAACTTTGGGTGTTGATAAAATTATCAGGAATAAAACCTTTTTGTTCATCCAAAATATCAAAATTTATATTTCTTTTAGAGAGGTACGCCTCAAAAGATTTCCCCGTTATACCATAACCAAGGATAAGTGATTTTTTCATCTTATTTTTAACAGAGAGAGGCCTATCAGAACAAAAATAAAAGTTAATATCCAAAACCTAACAATAATTTTTGGTTCCTTCCAGCCAATTAATTCAAAATGATGATGAATAGGTGCCATTTTAAAAATTCTTTTCTTTCGTAATTTAAAGGATGAGACTTGCAAAATGACGCTCATTGCTTCCATGATAAATACCATAGACATCACGGCAAAAACAATCTCATGTCGAACTATAATGGCTACTAATGCAATAAATGCACCCATAGATAAAGACCCAACATCCCCCATAAATATTTGCGCTGGGTAAGTATTAAACCATAGAAAACCAATACCTGCTCCAACCATTGCTCCACATAAAACAAGCAATTCACCAGTTCCTTCAACAAATGGTATGTAAAGATAATCTGCTGCAATAACATTGCCTGAAGCCCAAGCAATAACTCCCAAAGCTGCTGTGATTATAATTACAGGCAATATAGCCAAACCATCTAAGCCATCTGTTAAATTAACTGCATTTGAGCTACCAACAAGAATAAATATAGAAATAAATACAAACCAAAAACCAAAATCTAAAAATACATCCTTAAAGAAAGGAACAATGTAGGAGTACTCTGCTTCACTTGAAGCTGTCATGAATAATGCTATTGAAATAGCACATGCTGCTATGAACTGATAAAAAAGTTTTGTTTGTGATGAGATTCCCTTGGAGTTTTTTTCTTGTATCTTTTTGTAGTCATCAACAAAGCCAATTAAGCCAAAAGATATTAAGCAAAAAAGAGAAATTAAAATATATTTGCTATTTAAGTCACCCCAAAGCAATCCTGAGAATATAACAGCACCTACTACAAGCAAACCTCCCATTGTTGGTGTTCCATCTTTTGCTTTGTGGCTTTCTGGCCCCCTATCACCTATTGATTGCTTGAATTGCAAAGATCTAATCTTGTTTATGAAATAATCTCCACAAAAAATTACAATTATTAACCCGGTGAGTGTTGCAAGAATAGTTCGTGTACTCAAGTATGAGAAAAGATTGAGGAATGGCGACTTTTCAGGAAGAAAGTTTAAAAAAAATTCAATCATTTATTAAAGCTTCGATGTAGTTTTCCATTTTACTCGACCTTGAACCTTTAAAGTATAAGTTTTTGCCTTCTTTGAGTAATTTCACAAAAATATCTTTTGGAAAATCTGTAATACCTTGAAAATAAGTTAGTTGTTTAGAGTCAGCTTTTGAAAATACCTTTTTAAATATATTCCCTGTAACAAATATTTGATATTCCTTCAGCTCATTTAAAGTTGAAAGATGAAGTTTATCCTCTGTATCACCAAGTTCTGCCATATCTCCTAAAATTAAGATTGTTTCTTTAGGATCATACTTGCTAGCAGTTGAGACCATAGTATGAGGACTGGCATTATATGTGTGATCAATAATTTTTCCTTCATATAGTTGAATTTCATTTCCTCTTCCTGAAGATGGAACAAAATCATCATTATGAATCTCTTTTTCTAAGTTGATTAATGATAAGGCTTGTTCGACAAGTAATTTATTAAACCTTTCATAATTAGTTTCTTGAATAATTCTTCCATCAATAAAGTTAGCTTGATTTCTTAACGAATGCCTAAGTTGTAATTTAGTATTTTCTATTTCTTTTATAGAACCAAACGTTTCCAAGTGATTGCCTGCAATGCCTGTCAAAATGAAGACATCGCATTTTAAGATACTAGATATCTCCTCGAAGTCCCATTGCTTTCTTGCTCCACACTCAACAACCAAAAACTTTGCGCTTTCTGGCATACTTAAGATAGTAAATGGAATACCAAATTCATTATTTTCATTCGAGCTAGTAGCATGACAATCCGCTCCGATAAAAAATTTCAACATATCTTTAATTGTTGTCTTTCCATAACTTCCAGTTATGAAAAAAGTTACTGGAGAGAGATTTTCAATTTTTTGCTGAGCTAATTTTAAAAGTGCTGTATAAACATTTGGGACTTGAATAACTGCCCCTTCATGAGAATTCATAGACAAGCATGCAGCTCCACGATTCAAACAGTCTTGTACAAACTCCTCGCCATCGAATTGTTCTCCCTTAAGCGGGATAAATAATGAATTTTTTTTTGCCTGTCTAGAATCAAATACAACTTCATTTATGACCATATTATTTGTTGCACTTGATCCTAAAAATTTTGCTATTTGCTCTAAATCTCTAAAACCATTTAATTTATACATTTGATGATTTCCTCTTTGTCTGAAAAAAAGAATTTATTATTTCCAATAATCTGATTTTTTTCATGGCCTTTGCCACACACTAATAGCGTGCTTGTTCCGTCCATTTTATCAATTGCTCGACTGATTGCTTTAGATCTATCAAGCTCAATATGTATTTTTGATTCATTTGAAATGCCGTCAATGATCATATCTGCTATTTTTGCAGGATCTTCGTTTCTAGGATTATCGCTTGTTACAATAATTTCATCTGCATATTTATCAGCTACTTCGCCCATTTGCTTTCTTTTGCCAGTATCTCTATCTCCACCTGCTCCAAACACTAAAATTAATTTATTTTCATGATTTTTTAATGATTTACACGCCTGTTCAAGAGCATGGGGTGTATGCGCATAATCAATATAAATTGGCTTTTCATTAATTTTTTGAAGCCTACCCTCAGGCAGCGATAAAGAAGATAAAGACTGAAAAAAACTTGGCACATCGCCACCTACTGAATAGAAATAAGGGAGAGAAGCCAAGAGATTAAAAATATTATATTCTGTTAATATTTTCGCTTCTGCATCGAATTCACCCCATGGTGTTCGAGCTATGAATTTCATATTTCCAGCCAGATCACAGTTTTTAATTTCGTAAAAGATATCTGCTGATTTATTCCTATTCGAAATCTGAAAAACATCTTTTGCATTTGAGTTACTTAAAGAATCGATAAATTCAGGCTGATCAGCATTGAAAACCAAAGTCTCTAGTTCTTCATTTTCAATTAGCCTCCTCTTTGCCTGCAAATAACTTTCATAATTTCGATGGTAATCAAGATGATCTCTAGAAAGATTTAGGTAAACCGCATGCTTTATTGGCATACCATCAAGTCTGCCTTGGTCAATGCCTATTGATGAGGCCTCAAAAAGAACTTTATAAATATTTTTTTTATTGCAGACATCAAGAAAGCTTCGAATGTAAGTAGGCTCTTCTGTTGTTAACTGGTTTTGAAAGACCAATTCGTTATTTATAAATGTTCCCAATGTTCCAACTGAACCATGATCTATATTATTTGCTGATAATATGTCACTCAAAAAATGGGTAGCTGTTGTTTTGCCATTGGTTCCAGTTACAAAAAAATTATTAAACTGACTATGATCAATTGAAAATAACTCGTCCAACCATTGCAAATAATTATCATTAAGTTTAGAACACTTTATTATTTTGCCATGACCTTCAAAATCATCATGCTCATCTAAAATAATGCATGAGGCTTTTTTTAATGTCTCTTCATCAAGATACTTGAAGCCTCCATTTATAGAAATGAAAACATCATCATTTTGCAAATACTTTGTATTACAAGTAAATTTTTTGTTTTGAAGGAAATCTTGCTTCAATGGGTTTTTCATAAATATTTTAATCTTTCTAAAAATTCTGCCATCACATTTACTACTGGTGCTGAAACGTCTCCTCCAAAATATTTATTTGGATCAGGTTCGTCTATAGTCACTATCATTATGTATTTCGGATCAGAATAAGGAAATATTGAAGCAAAGCTTGATTGATACCTTCCTTGCGCATACCCTTCGCCTTGAATATATTTATTTGTTGTTCCTGTTTTTCCTGCAATTTCCACTGAGTTTTTACTTAAATCTGATGCTGTGCCAATTAAAACAGTGTCTCGCAAAGCTTTTAATACATAGTCTGCAATTTCAGCATCTAAGACTTTTTGTGGTTGGAAGCTATCATCAACAGATATTCTAGGCTCAATCAATAATCCTTTGTTTGCAAAGACACTATAGGCTCTAGCTATTTGTAATGAATTTACTTCAAGACTATAGCCGTATCCCATTGATGCTTTATCAATTTCATAAAGCTTAGGTGCATCTAGAATAGTGCCTGGATTAGATAGAGATAAATCCATCTCTAAGAATTCCCCAAATCCAAACCTTCTTAAGTTATTTTTTAATTGTTCATCAGAAAACTTAATAGCTACTTTTGCTGTTCCAACCTGAGAAGAATGATAAATAATTTCATCAGGCATAATTTCACCAAAGTTTTTGCCTCCAGCTTCACTTCTTCTAATGTTTGAAAGAGTTACATAACCTGGATTTGTATCTATAACTGTATCTTTTTCTATAAGCTTCATTTCTAAAGCACCAGCTATTGTAAATGGCTTTATTAATGACCCTGGCTCATAGAAATCTTCCATTAATCTATTCCTTTTCAAGACTCTAGACGAATTGTTAGGGTTAAAGGATGGGTAACTAGCCATAGCTAAAATATCACCATTTTTTGAATCCATTATTAAAGCAAAACCTCCCGCAGCTTTTGAGTCTACAATCGCTTTTTTAAGCTCCTCAAAAAGTTTGTACTGCAAGGTAATATCGAGAGTTAAAGTTAGTTTTTCTTTTTCTAAGTTAAATGATTCCAAATTCCCAAATGTTTTTTGACCTTTTGCACTTCTAATAAAGAAATCCTCTTTAATTTCAGCATCTAAAGAAGAATTAAATAGCTCCTCAACTCCATCAAGCCCTCCATCTGCTCCTGCAAAACCTACTACTGTCCCCGCAATTGAGCCATATGGGTAATATCTCCTGAACAAATCCTCTCTAATTATTGTGCAGCCACAAAATTCCCGGGCTTCTGAGATAAATTTTTGATCAATATTTGATTCAAAATAAAGCCTTTTATTTGCATTTAAAAAGATAATTTTAGAATTATCGTTCGCAAAATTTATAATTTTTTCTTTGTCAGCATCCGTTTTAAAAATTAAAGTTGGTCTTTGAATGCTAATTGCTAGATCATTCTGGTTTCTATCAACAATGGTCTTTCTTGGAGCTATAATTTTTTCACTACTTTGGCTCCTGATCTGGCTTGCTTCGACAAACAAATCTCTTTGCTCACTTAGATTTAAATATTGCTGGATGGGAATAAGAATTACAAATACGAATACAATTAAAAATACAAACCTTAGTTTAATCATTATTAATTTCTGGTTCTATCATCCCAATTTCGAGCGCTTTTTCATAAATATATGGAGATGACTGTATTAATGAAATCTCAACCTTAAGTTTTGTATTTTGACTGCTGAGAAGATTAATTTGTGTTTGAACTTCGTCTAAATAAACGTAATTTCTTTTGTAATCAAAGACTAAAAAAACTTTCAAAAAACTTAAAATTAAAAAAATTAAGGATAAAAAAATAATTACTGCATCTATAATTTTCATAATTTCTCTATAACTCTCATTTTTGCACTTCTTGATCGTATATTATTACTTAATTCTTGTTCATCAGGATAGATGATTTTAGAGACTTTAAATTCTTTCATAGGCTCATCATCAATTAAGGGGATCTTCTTTTCAATAAAACTAACTTCTTCTTTAAATGAAATTTTTGCAATCCTATCTTCAAGAGAATGAAATGAAATAATGACTATTCTTCCTCCTTTTTTTAGTTTTGTTTTCAAATTTACCAAACAGTCTTGTAAGCTCTCTATCTCATCATTTACTGCAATACGTAGAGCTTGAAATGACTTTGTTGCTGGGTGTTTTTTAGTTTTTCTTTTTTTAACTGAGCATATAAGTTCTGAAAGATCCTTGGTATCTGTAAAACCTTTCACAGTTCTTCGATCTACAATTGCTTTTGCAATACGTCTTGACTCTTTCTCTTCCCCATAATCCCACAATATTTTTGAAATATCTTTTTCATCAAATGTATTTACTATTTCAGCACAGGAAACACCAACCTTAGGGTTAAATCTCATATCTAATGGACCATTATCCTTAAAACTAAAACCTCTTGCAGGGTTATCAAGTTGTGGTGAAGACACGCCGCAATCTAAGAGTACGCCATCAATAGAATTGTCAGAAAAATTTAGATGTATGTTTCTATAGTTATCATGAATGAAGTGAAAATTTGAATGATTTATGTTTGCAGCTTCTAGTTTTGCTTCTGGATCTAAGTCATATGAAAATAGTGACCCTTTTAATGATATGCGTTCAAGAATTTTTCTAGAGTGACCGCCTCTACCAAATGTTCCATCTACATAGATACCATTTTGATTGGTAATTAAGGAAGATATGGACTCCTCAAGCAAAACTGGAAAATGTTTAATTATTCAGTCTCCTAAAAGTATCTTTAATGTTGATAGTTTCGATGCTTCCTATATCAACATACCCATCTGATACTGGTCTTGTTGCTGAAATTGGACTTACTGGCCTCAGAACTCGCTCCTGAAAACCATCTAAATCAAATCTCCTTAAGCCAGTTGCTATAATTGTTACAAAGATATCATTTTCACATGACTCATCAATGGTCAAACCAGGAATAGCTTCCACGCCATCAACACCAATGCTTCCTGCATGTTCCATGATCTCTTTAACTTCCTCATTTCCTATGGAGGAAGAGCCACATATATTTATTATTAAACCTTTTGCATTCCTAACTTCAGCTTTATCAAAAAATGGGCTGTTAAGTGCATTATCAACTGCCTCTTTTGCTCTATTAACACCACTTCCTTGCCCATAGCCCATTATTGCTTTCCCGCCTTGTGACATTGCTGCTTCTACATCAGCAAAATCTACATTCATCGTTGCTGGATTTAGTATTACTTCAGTAACAGCTCTTACAGCATTTACAAGAACATTATTAACAGCATTCAAGCCTTCTTTAAAAGGTGTGTTTCTAGGGAATGTTTCAAAAATCTTTTCGTTATTTATTTCAATAATTGAATCCACATGGTTCCATAGCTGCTGAATTCCTGCTTCAGCTTGATCAGCTCTTTTTTGTTTTTCATATTTAAATGGAGTGGTTACTACCCCAATGGTAAGTATTCCCATATCTTTTGCTAATTTTGCAATAACAGGGGCTGCACCTGTTCCTGTTCCACCACCCATTCCAGCTGTAATAAATACCATTTCAGTATTTTTAAGACATTCTTCAATCTCATCCAAACTTAATTCTGCTGCCAACTTTCCTTGCAATGGATCATTTCCAGCTCCCAGACCTCTTGTTTGATCATTGCCGAGTTTAATTAATTTTGCTTTTTGAATTTTACTTAAGTCTTGTGAGTCAGTATTTGCACAAATAAAATCAACTCCACGTATCCCAGAGTTAATCATATGGTTAACCATATTGCCTCCGCCTCCGCCAATGCCAATTACGGCAATTTTTGCCTGCTCATATTCTTGGTCAAGAATTTGCCATGTCATAAATAGAATTTTATAGGACAGGTGTGAGTTGGTCTATAAGCCGGATTCTGTTTTAGCCATCATTTATCTAGGTGCCTTGTTGCCAAGACACTCATGCTGCCTACCCAGATTGTATGCGAGCAACATAATTCAATCTCTATTTGGCATTGCTTCGAGTGGGGTTTACACTGCCCTAAACTAAATTAGGCGGTGAGCTCTTACCTCACCATTTCACCCTTACCTCAATGAGGCGGTATACTTTCTGTTGCACTAGCCGTAGACTCACGTCCCCCAGTTGTTAACTGGCACTCTGCTCTTTGAAGTCCGGACTTTCCTCTTAAAATTAAGCGATAGCTCGACCAACTCAGTTGCATATACTATCAGTTCTTTTTAGATAATGACAAGAATCTTTTGTATAGATCATTTTTGCTCAGTCCAGTTATGCCAGATGCCAATTTTGATATCATCTTGATACTTAAATCATTTTTTAATATTTCAAAAATTTCATCTGCAGTATTTATGTCAATTGAATCAGGAACTACATCAATCAGCAGAATGAATTCACCTTTTATTTTTTCTTGGTTTTTAGAAAAAAAACTTAAAACCTCTGAAAAAGTTCCACGTATATAGCTTTCATGTATTTTTGTTAGCTCTTTGGCTACACAAATCTTTGTTTGGTTATTAAGGTTTGCCTGCATTACCTCTAATGTTGCTAAGAGACGTTTTGGAGACTCAAAAAATATGGAAGTGCCCTCATACATTTTTATTTTTTTTAATATCTTGCTCTGTTCAATTTTTTTTCTAGGGAAAAAACCTAAAAACTGAAAATTATCTGTACTTAGGCCACTGCCTGCTAAAGCAGTAATTACAGATGTTGGGCCAGGCAACGATATCAATCTGAAATCGTTCTTAATTATTTCTGATATTAGCTTGAAGCCAGGATCTGATATAAGAGGCGTCCCAGAATCAGAGACCAAACCACCCGTTAAACCTTTTTTAATAAGCTCGATTATTTTAGTTCTGTCTTTAGCTGACGATGTATCGTTGTAAGTAATTATTTTCTTCTTCTTGATATCAAGAGCGCTTAAGAGCTTACTTGTAACTTTTTTATTTTCTACAATCAGAAAATCTATGTCCTTCAAAATTTTTTTTGCTCTGATGGTAATATCATCAAGATTGCCAATTGGAGAAGGTATAATATAGAAAGTCATGATTTCAAGAATACTTTATATTGTAATTTATTTACTAGTAATTATTAGCTGTGCATCTCCTGTGGAGATAAAAAAATCTGAGGTAATATTTGTTGAAGAAGAAAGCTTTTTGTTTACAGGCCTAACTGAGATAAATTTTGATTCTGAGGATCTATCATTTAGCAATTCATATATATTTGCACTACCAGATTATAAGGACTATCAAGAATTTAATAATTACTTTCAAATTGGAGTCTTTTCAGCAATAAAACATTTTGGCATAGGTAACAAAATTGAGTTTACAAACCAAAATGAACTAAATATGAGGAAGGCAAATAAAAATTTTCTTATTGGCCCAATAAATAAAAAAATTGTTTCAAAGACAGATGGTCTGCTCGTTAAGGATAGAGCATTGATGTTAAATGAAGCGCAAGAAAATTATTATCTTTCGCTAAATAATGAGCCACAAATATCTGCTTTAACAAATTACCTAGAAGAAACTGAAATTAATAGAGTTGGAATAATAAGTGGTAAATCAAGTGGGGGTGAAGGTGAACAATTGTTCAAAAAATCATGGTTCAGCGAAGATCGTGATGCAATTACAATTGATGCTTCATCTGACTCTGAAAGCAGAATTGAAAATTTTCTTGATGTCTCAGAAAGCAAACAGAGATTTAACAAAATAGATAAAGCAAGTTTTGCAAAGGTAAATTTTGTTCCAAGGGCGCGTAATGATTTCAATCATATTATTGTTTTCCCAGAAAACTCCACAGAACTGTATCGGCTTGCATCTTTGGTAAGGTTTAATTACGGGCTTAATTATGAAATCATCTCATTAACATCTAATCTTCAGGAATCTTTAGATCCAAACGAGATTGAGCTACACGATATCAAGCTTGTTGATCACACTTATACAAATAAATATGGGTACGATTTAGCTAAAAGCAGAAGTTTTAGTTTGGGCTTTGATTCAATGATGATAGCTTTTGCAATAAGCAATAACCTTGAGGGTAAATTTAAGGGGTACCTAGCAACTTATGAGTTAGTTGATGGGCAACTTAAAGCCAGCTCTTATTTTAATTAAAAGAATACTTTAAATCTCTTTCTGCATCAGTTAGTGACAGGTCAAAACTAGGTCGAGAAAACAGTTTTTCCTGATACTTTCTTAAACTTTCAAATGATTTTGAATTAGGAGTTGTGACACCTAAGTATGGAAGCCTATATAAGATTGCACTCATATAACAATCCACAAGTGTAAATTCATCGCTCATAAAGTATGGTTTTTCTTTTAAAACAAGAACAATGCCTGAAACTAAAGAAACCAATTCTTTTTTTTGTGCATCAAACTCCTTTTGACTAATTTTTGGGCTCATCATTTTATCAATTACTGGTAGCCAATCTTTTTCTATTCTGTGAATTAAGAGCCTGCACTCCGCTTTATTGTTTGGGTATATTGGTAGAAGAGGTGGGTGAGGAAATCTTTCATCCAGATATTCTAGAATTACTCTTGGCTCATAAATTGTGACTTCCCTATCAACAAGAACAGGAAGCTTGTTATAAGGGTTTAAAGTTGGCAATTCCTCTGGGAGTTTTTCAGTTGGATCAAATTCCTTAATCTCACATGAAATATCTTTCTCAGCCAATACTAATCTAACCATATGGCTATAATGGCCTTTTTCTTCAGAATAAAAAATCATTTAATCTCCTTTGCGTATTCTCTATACAGTAACCACATTACTGCTGTAAAAACTATAAAAAATAGAATTACAAAAAAGCCATTTTTTTCTCTTGTTACTCTTGCTGGCTCAGCTACGTAAGCTAAAAAGTTAACAAGATCTCTCATAGATTCATCAAATTCTTCTTTTGTTTGAGTTCCTTGTGTTGTTTGTTTTAATTTTCCCTTCCCAACAAGTTCTTGGCTGCCTTGAAGCCCAGCAAGAACATTAGGCATTGATGTGCCTTCATAAACCAGGTTATTGGTTCCAGATGGTTGATTTGGGTCATTATAGAACGTCCTTAGATAAGTATAAATCCAATCTTCCCCCCTAACTCTTGTTCTAAGTGTTAGATCCGGTGCACCTATAGGCGACACTTCTGGTAAACCAAATGACATAAAGTCTGAAGCTTTTGTATCTGGTGTTGTAATTAAATCCTCAAGAAGGATTGTTTCAGGGATATCAAGATCTCTTTGCAACCTATTCCATCTTTGCATTTTCAATGTGTGACAGCTGGAGCAATAGTTCATGTAAATTCCTAAGCCTCTTTGCAGTGAATAAGTATCATGCACTGTTGCAGAATATTCGTCACATTTTTCAAGACTGCCACACTTGTTCTCACCTGCAGCAAAAGAATCAAGCGTAATAAAAATTAATAAGGTTGTTAAGAATCTCATAATCTCTCAGGCACCTCTTTTGTTTTTTCATATTTGGTATAAATTGGCATCAAAATAAATGGAGCAAAATAGAATACTGTGCAAATTTGTGCAATTAGGGTTCTCAGTTCATTAACTGGCTTCGTTCCAAGATAACCTAGCGTCACAAATGATGCAGCGAATAAAACCATTGCAACTTTACTGTAGATCCCTTTGTACCTAATGCTTTGAACATTCGATCTATCAAGCCATGGCACCACAAAAAGAATTGCAATACTTGCTGCAAAAATTATAAAGCCTAAGAACTTACTTGTTATTCCCAAGAAAGGTATTCCAAAAGTTACTGCTCTTAATATTGAATAAAAAGGTGCGTAATACCAGACAGGTGCAATATGTTCAGGTGTTTTCAAAAAATCTGCTTCTTCAAAATTAGGTTTTTCGATGAAGTATCCACCTCCAGTTGGAGCAAAGAAAACTATTGCAAAGAAAACTATAAAAAATATACCTATTGCAGGTAATGCACTAAATGTTTTGTATGGGTGAAATGGTGCTCCATCTAAGGGCATTCCTTTCTCATCTCTATGCTTTTCAATATCAACTCCTTCTGGATTACCTGCACCTACTTCATGAAGTGCGAAAATGTGAAACACAACGAGTGCTATCATCAGAAGTGGCACTACAACAACGTGTAAGGCAAAAAACCTTGATAGTGTTATTCCGGATAAAACATAATCCCCTTGAATCCAAACCTGCAAATCAGGACCAATGAAAGGTATAGCTCCAAAAAGTGACAAAATGACATTTGCAGCCCAATATGACATTTGCCCCCATGGAAGAACATATCCTAGGAAACCCTCTGCCATTAATAAGAACAATAGAAAACAACCAAACAACCAAACTAGTTCTTTAGGTTTTTGGTAAGAGCCATACAATAAGCCCCTAAACATATGAAAATACATTAGTAGGAAGAAGGCACTTGCTCCAGTGCTATGCATGTATCTCATTAACCAGCCGTAATCAACATCACGCATGATGTACTCAACACTAGCAAAAGCTCCCTCCTCTGTGTTCGTATAAAACATCATTAGCCATATTCCAGTTACTACCTGAACCATAAATACAACCATTAACAATGCCCCAAAGATGTAAAAGAAATTTACTTTTTTTGGAACAGGATGTTTTGTTAAATGTCTTTCTAAATTTTCAGTAACTGGTAGTCTTCTATCTAGCCAGCTCATAAACGAATTTTTTTTGTCACTCATTATTAAACAGCGTCTCCTATAATTAATGTATCTCCTTCAAAAGTATGCGGAGGTACTTCAAGGTTAACTGGTGCAGGAACACCCTTATAAACTCTGCCAGCTAAGTCAAACTTAGAACCATGGCATGGACAAAAGAAACCACCAAGCCACTCTTGATCCCAAGCTTTAGGCTCTATTTCTGGGTAATATTTAGGTGCACAAGATAGATGAGTACATACGCCTTTAAGAACAGAAAATTTATCGTTAGATGAACGCAGTAAACCTTCTTCAAGAGCTGGATCTACCATCTTTTCGTTAAGTTTTGGTAAATTTTGCTTAGCTTGTTCAGTTTGATGAACAATAAAGATAGGTGTTCGTCTCCACTCTACAACTGCCATTGCACCTGCATCGAGTTTTGTTAGATCAAACTTCACAGACGCTCCCATTGCTTTTGCTTTTTCACTTGGATTCCATGCACTCAAGAAAGGAACGGCGAAGCCTGCAACGGTAACAGCTCCCATAACACCAGAAGTTATGAGAAGAGCTTTACGTCTCTTTGGGTCTACTTTTTCAGACATTAATATATTTTTATCTCTTAGAAAATTGTGGGCTCTTTCTCGCCTTTTTCAAGCCAACTTTCTTTCTTTCTTTAACTCTTGAGTCCCTTGTTAGGTAACCTGCTTTCTTTAGGTCTGCTCTTAAATCAGGATTTTCTGCAACTAATGCTTTTGAAATTGCTAATCTAATCGCTCCAGCTTGACCAAAAGAACCACCACCATTGACTTTAACATCGATATCATAATTTGCTTCTAGTTTAGTTAAGACAAGAGGCTGTCTAATTATCATTTTGGCAACATCTCTGCCAAAGTAATCGTCAATACTCTTTTTATTAACTGTAACTATGCCTTTTCCTTTAGATAGCTTGACTACTGCAGTTGCTTCTTTACGTCTTCCTGAAATTGTGCTCATTATTTAAGTTCCTTTGGATTTTGTGCCTCATGCGGATGATTCTCATCGCTGTAGACTTTAAGTTTCTTGATAATCTGTCGATTCAACCTATTTTTAGGCAACATTCCTTTAACTGAATCTCTAATTATCTTCTCTGGATCTTTGGCAAGTTGGTCTTTAAAGGAAATCTGCTTTATTCCTCCAGGGTAACCACTATGTCTATAGTAGATTTTATCTTCAGTTTTTTTACCCGTTACTTTGATATCCTTTGCGTTTACTAAAACTACAAAGTCACCAACATCCGCGTTTGGTGTGTACTCAGGTTTATTTTTTCCTCTTAAAATATTTGCAACTTGTACTGATAATCGTCCCAGAGTTTTTCCAGAACAATCCATAATGTACCACTTTTGCTCAATATCTTGAGTTCTTACTGCTGTTGTTTTCATGTTTTGCTCAAAGTTGACCCGCTATATATTAATATAAAGGTAGCGGATTTGAAACATGAAAAAACTGTTTTTTCTAATATTATTGTTAGGTGCTTTTTTTGGCGCTCAAGTGGTATATTTTCAAAACTTTGCAAAATCAGAAAAAGTTCTTGATTTTGATCAAATTTCCAACTCAATTGTTTCAATTGAATCACAGCCAAACAATCCAAACCAAAGGTTTGGTTCTGGGGTAATCATTTCATCAGATGGATACATAATTACGGCATTTCATTTGCTATCAGGGTCTTTGAGCTCGATTAAGATTGATGATCAATCTTATACTGCGAATTTAATTGGTTTTGACGAGTATGCTGATCTAGCAGTTCTAAAAGTTAATGGTGATAATCTTAGGCCGATAATATTTTCCGCAACAGATGATTTGAAAATTGGTGATACTGTTTATGCTATCGGTAATCCCTTCAATCTAGGAATATCTGTTTCTAAAGGAATACTTAGTGCTACAGGTAGAAATTTTGGTAACCCTTACTTAGATATTATTCAGACAGATGCAGCAATTAATCTGGGTAGTTCAGGTGGTGCAATCATTAATGAAGCAGGTGAATTAATAGGTTTAAGCACTCTAATTGCCTCTGGCTCAGGGGGATCTGATGGTGTTGGTTTTGCGTTACCATCAAGCAGAGTTTTATCAATTGCTAACGAAATAATTAAATATGGAGATGTAAGTAGAGCGTGGATTGGTGATTTTAGTTTTAGAAGAAGCTTTTTCAATCTGAATGGAGAGAGAGTCCCAGCAATTTATGTTTTCCAAAATCAGTTGCCTCTTTCCTCGCAACCAATTGATGGTGGACTAATTGATGGAGATATTATCGTTGATATAAAAGGTGCTCAAGCTAGATGGTCGACCCTAAGAGCTTCTGTTAACAGCATATCTCCCGGTGAAGTTCTTGAGCTTATAGTGATTAGAGATGGAGAAGAAAAGAAGCTAGAAATTGTTACCAAAGAGAGGCCTAATACACCACAGGCTCTCTAATTATGTCTGCACCAAGCTTATTAAGTTTTTCCTCAATGCATTCATAACCTCTGTCAATATGATAGATATTATCAATTTGGGTTCTGTTTTTGCCTACAAGTCCTGCCAAAACAAGACTTGCTGAAGCTCTTAGATCAGAAGCTTTTACTTCTGAACCGACAAGATTTGGAACACCTTTTACAAAAGCTTTGTTCTTACTTAAAACAATATCAGCTCCCATTTTTCTTAACTGACTAACATGTTGAAATCTATTTTCAAAAACTGTTTCTTCGATTGTGCACGATCCTGTAGCAATGGTATTAAGCGCCATGAACTGAGCTTGCATATCAGTTGGAAAGCCAGGAAAGGGTTCAGTACCTATATCAACACAAGTGATCTCAGATGATGTAGCATCTGCCTCAACCCAGTTTTCTCCGTAACTTACATGAACACCCATCTCAATTAATTTATTTGTTAGGACTTGTATTGTTTTTGGCTCAATTTTTTTGACTGTAATGTGGCCATTTGTAATAGCTCCTGCAACCAGGTAAGTTCCTGCTTCTATCCTGTCAAAAAGTACATCCCATTCCACACTTCCTAGTGAATCAACACCTGTAATTTCAATTGTGGATTCCCCTGCCCCATGAATTGAAGCACCACATTTATTTAGAAAATTTGCAAGCTCGACTACCTCTGGTTCTTTTGCACAATTTTTAAGTGTTGTTTTACCCTTAGTAAAAACTGCTGCCATCATTAGGTTTTCTGTGCCTGTTACAGAGATTTTCGGAAATTCAAATTCAATTGGCTTAAGCTTATCTGCCTTTAGATAAATGTACTTTGAATCTGATTTAATTTCAGCACCCATTTTCTCTAAACCACTTAAGTGAAAATCAATTGGTCTTGAACCAATATCACAACCACCGGGTTGAGAAATCTTTGCTTTTCCATATTTCGCAACCAATGGGCCCATCACCAGAATTGATGCTCTCATAGTTTTGACAAGCTCATATCTTGCTTCTGGTAAATCAATATTTGATGAGTTGATCTCTATGTATCCATTCTCATCAAAATTTATGTGAGAACCCATGGAGTTCAACAATTCAAGCATAGTAGTAATATCTTGAAGATGCGGAAGATTTCCTATCTTAGCAACACCATCCAATAAGATTGTTGATGCCAAAATTGGCAAACCAGCATTCTTTGCTCCTGAGCAATCCACTTCCCCATGAAGCTGATTACCACCTTTAATAATTAGTCTTTCCATTGATTAATTTATGTAAAGAGGTTCCCACGTTTCTATGGCCTTATCTAAATCCATATTATTATTCGCAAGATTATCTTGAAATTGATTGCGAAACGTTAACCCTAAGTTTATTCCATCGATAATTATATTGATTATTTTGTATTCTCCTAGCTTATTTTTATAAACACTAAATTTTGTTATGAAAGAATCAGAGCTAGATAAGAATTTGACTGAAACTTCATATGTCCGTTTATTAATTTTAATTTCATCATTTGTCTCTAGATTGTAATCCTCAAATTCAAGTAGGGTTGTAACGTATGTATCTAATAATAATTTTTTTGTCTGCTCTTCAAATGCAACAATCTGCTCTGGTGTAGCGCCTGCGTAAGCTTTTGAAAGAATTAACCTGGATACCAAGCCAACATCAACCATTGGTTCCCAAATATTTTTTAACCTTGTTTTAAATTTCTCAGGCTCATTATCATAAGTTGAACCTTCTTCTTTAATTACTGTCAAAAAATATTGTGCATTCTTATCAATAAATTCATGGATTTCTGGAATTTTTTCAGAATAAAGAAATGATGAAAAAGATAGAACAAATAAAAATTTGGTTAAAAAAAATCGTATCATGTGTAGATTATAGTTTGAAATGAAAAAAATTAATTTCCAAAAAGAAGCAAAAAAAGCTTTTTTATTAGAATTAGAAGAAATGAGGTCTTTCTCGAGCTCGAAAGATTTCAATGTTCAAGAAATATGTGATGCAATTTTTCAATGTAAAGGAAAAATATTTTTAACGGGAGTTGGCAAGTCAGGACACATAGCAAATAAAATCTCGGCCACACTTTCTAGCACTGGCACACCTTCATTCTTTATTCATCCAGCAGAAGCGCTTCATGGTGATCTGGGAATGATACAAAAAAAAGATCTTATCTTGGCAATCTCAAAATCTGGAGAGAGTAAAGAAGTTTGCGACCTTATTCCTGCAATTAAATTTTCAAAAATTAAACTATGCTCAATAACAGAAGATGATAAATCTACCATTGCAGCAGCTTCAGATGTTCATTTAAGGGTTAAGGTCACTAAAGAGGCTTGTCCGAATGATCTGGCTCCAACATCAAGCACTACTGTTACTTTGGCTTTGGGTGATGCAATAGCAATTTCACTTTTAAAAGCTAGAGGATTCACAGCTGAAGATTTTGCAAAGTCACATCCAGGCGGAAAACTTGGTAAGAAATTAACTCTTAGAGTTAAAGATCTGATGACCCCTATTTCAAAAACTGCAAGTGTTAAAAAAACTGATACTTTATCTGATTTAATAGTAGAAGTTTCGTCAAAAAAACAAGGTTTAGCGGTAGTTACAGATAAGAAAAATGTTATTGGAGTATTTTCAGACGGGGACTTAAGAAGGTGTCTTCAGAAAAATACAGATATTAAAAAGGTTTTAGTTGGGGAAGTAATGACAAGGAAATTTAAGACCATTAGCTCGGACAAACTTGTTATACAGGCTGCCAATATGATGAGTGAGCTAAAAATATTTAATCTGTTGGTTAAGGATTCAGAAAAGATCAAAGGCATAATATCTATGCATGATATTCTTGAAGCAAATGTTTTATAAATTCAATCTATTTTTTTTATTGCTTTTCTCTTTAAATGGGCTAATTGAAGCACAAGAGTACTCAATCACTTCCGATAAAATAGAAATAAATACCGATATTGATAGGATCATTTATGAAGATAATGTTTCGTTTGAGTCCGAAAATGTAACTTTTAAAGCAGATAAGCTGATCGTTATTGAGTCTACAGACGAATTTTATGCAACTGGAAATCCGATTAAGATTAGTTTTTTTGACGGGTATGAATATATAGAAGGTGAAGCTGCAAAGGTCGAAATTAAAAACGATGATTTAATTTTGTCTGAATCAGTATCAATTATTAAAAGTGGCAATAAAATTAAATCAGAGTCATTAGTCATAAAGCTTAAGAGATGATAAAGATACATTCTGCTAATAAATCAATTGAATCTAAAGTTCTTTTCAAAAATATAGATTTTGAACTTGAAAATAAAAAAATTACCGGGCTTCTTGGTGCTAATGGAGCTGGAAAAACAAGTCTTTTTAGAGCAATAGCAGGATTATCTAAAATTGACTCAGGCAAAATAACTTTCTTTGAAACAAATGTTACAAATATCAATCTTGAAAAACGTTCAAATCTTGGTCTTAGTTATGTACCGCAAGAAAATTCACTTTTTGAAGATTTAAGTTTAGAAGACAACTTAAAATCTGTTCTCGAATTAAAGTTTTCTAAAATAGATTCTAAAAAAATTGAACAAATGGCTGATTTGATAAATCTGACGAATCTTAATGATAAGAAGGAAACACCAGCTAAATTTTTATCAGGAGGTGAAAAGAGAAAAACTGAAATCCTCAGAGCAGTATTGCTCGAAGCAAAATATATTCTTCTGGATGAGCCATTTGCTGGGGTTGATCCAATATCTGTTGAAGAAATTATAAAAGTATTAAAGGAACTTAGTGCCAACGTTGGTATTTTCATTAGTGATCACAACTTTAGAGATGTGATTAATGTCTGTGATGAGATTATCTTATTAAATCAAGGAGAAGTTCTTTTAAAGGGCAATCCTAAAGATGTTAAGAACGATTCTCTTGCAAAAAAATTCTACTTTGGCGATCTAAATTAAGAGATTTATCTTGTAGAATAGCCCCATGGCTATTAAAAACTTGGATTCAAAGTTTGAATTAATACAAAATACAATTTCGAATCCTGAATTTAAATCGAAACTTGGAAATATCATTAATGAAATGACTCCGAGTGAGCTAGCCTATGTGATTGAATCTTCTCCCCCACAAGAAAGAAAAATTATTTGGGATCTTATCCAGCTTGATTCTGAAGGTGAAGTACTTGGTGAGCTTGATGAAAATCTTCGTGAAGATCTTTTAAAAGGGATGGATCCAGAGGAAATCAAAGTTGCAATTAGTGATCTAGAAGTTGATGATCTTGCTGATATCCTGCAAACACTACCTGACAAAATGACAAATGAAGTTTTGTCATTAATGAACTCTCGAGATAGAGGCAGAGTTGAGAATGTCCTGGATTTTCCTGAAGAATCAGCTGGAGGATTAATGAATACTGATGTAATTACAGTAAGAGCAGAGAATTCAATTGAGCTGGTAATGAGGTATCTCAGGTTTTTAAGAAACCTGCCTAAAAATACCGATGATATCTATGTTGTAAGTAAAAATGATGAATATCTAGGCATTTTACCAATAACAAAAATTCTTACATCTGATACAAATATGACAGTTAGAGAAGTAATGGATACTGAATTTCAGCCTATCCAATCCAATACTAATCAAATTGAAGTATTCAATTTATTTAAAACCAATGACCTGCTTACAGCGCCTGTTGTCAATGAAGAGAATATGTTGGTTGGAAGAATCACTGTTGATGACATAATTGAAATTGCAGCTGATGAGGTTGAGCAAGATTTTAGAGGCTTAGCTCAAATTGAAGAAGATATCTTTGCATCACCAAGAAAATCTATAGAAAACAGATTATTGTGGCTTTCAATAAACCTTATTACAGCAATAGCAGCAGCAGCATCTATAAGTGTATTTGAAAATGTACTTGAAGAGATTGTATATGCAGCAATTCTAATGCCAATTGTAGCTAGCATGGGGGGAATAGCTGCTACTCAAACACTTGGCATATATATTAGAGCCGAGGCCATGAGACAATTAAATAGAAAAAATATTAGATACTTATTTAGACGAGAGTTTATCGTTGCATTGGCTAATTGTTTTGTTTTTTCAATTGCTATATATCTAATTACTGTGTTTTGGTTCGGCAATTCCCTTCTTTCATTTGCAATATCAGCAGCGATGATTTTTAATCTATTAGCGGCAGCTATTTTTGGTTTTTCTTTACCGCACCTCTTAAGAAAGTTTGGTTACGATCCAGCTATTGCAGGGAGTGTAGTAATTACCACTGTTACTGATATTCTAGGGTTTGTAAGTTTTCTTGGAATAGTAAGCTTTATTGCTCTTTAGGCGTTATTGCTAAATTATCAATATTCCCATTTATCTTATAGCTAGATTTTGAAATCTGAATTAGGTCTTCTTCTAGAATGTCTGTCACTACCACTGCACCTGCTGCTGCAGGAATTCCCCCAATTATGGCAACGTACCATGGGATGTTTTCAGATATTGTTGAGAAAAAATCTAAATCTAAGTTAAAGGTATCAAATTCCTCCAGGTCAGAAGTAATAATTCCATTTATTTTTGCATCACCAACATCAAAATTTAAATTGATTTCTTTGATATTGACGTATCCCTCACTATCAAAGTAAAGCTCACCATCAAAATTGTCGACTACAAAGCTATCTTGATTTAGTCTTTCAAAATCTGCTGATAAGAAATTTGTTAGATTAGACTGAATATCAATAAGAGAAAGTACACGCAATGCTGGGATATTAAATGATGAGTCGTTATAGCTTAAATTTTTTCCTGAAAGTGTAAGCTGAGCACCATACGATGCAATGTCTCTGAATGATAAATACCCATCAGAGGCCTTAATATTAAGATCTTCGTAATTAAGATTTGCAAAATCAACGGTTTGGCTTGGTCTTTCTTTAAGCGCTAAATCTAAATTTATATTTCTTATACTCATTGAATTCAAATCAAAATCAAAAAAGTTTTCCGAGCCACCATTTAAAGAAAAAATATTTGATTTAAAGTCTGTAGGAATAATTCTAAAAACTCCTCCCTGAAACGATAAGTTACTTATAAAATCAACTTCAATACCAACATCAGATATTCCAAAAAATAATTTTTGATTGCTTAAAGTAACTTTGAAAAAGTTTTCTTCATCTATAAAAAGACCATTCACAGATGTAAGCTCACCATCTGAGTTAATGCTGAAATTAAGGGGAATTTTGTTAGGTAAATTGGTAAAAAAGTTATATGTTCCCTGATTTAATTGATTTGATGAAATTATGTAATCACTGAACAATGTATCATTGGCTTCCAATTCATTGCCATATATGACCAGCCTGGCGTTATCAGCATAAATATTTGATGAGGGTGAAATGAATTGCAAGTTATTGAATTTTATTTCAGAGTTTTGCGCACCCATTATTAAGGAATAATAATCAGATTGATCAATTGAAGAGAAATTAATCAAAACGTTAGCCTCAGGTGAATAAAAAGAATTTTTTTCCAAGAAATTGCTTACTTGAACTGCGGTTTTAGGAATTAACTTCATCAATTTATCAGAAGGAGCATTAATGTTGAGATTGATCTGAAAATCATCCGCATACTCAAGATTGATTTTGGTTGACATATCTTTTCCAGAAGATCGAAATATTCCTTTATCAATAGAAAAACCATCGGAAAAATTTAATATTAAAAATCCTTCAAAAAAATCGAGTAGAGTTAATTCCTCTAAAAAGGATAGTTCAAGCTGGCTCGATTCTGATCTAATTTGAAGGTTTAATTTATCTGATTTAAATAAGCCGAATCCCTCAAGATTTGTGATTGATTTTAATGAACCTGGTAATTGAATGTTTAAGTCTGAAAAATTAAAACCAAATTTTCCGCTTTGCGATAAAAAATTATCTAAATTGATATTTTCAAAGCTTGTGTTCCCTAGCTTTAGGTTTCTTATCAGCAAATCTTTTATAAAAATATCTGAAGAGTTTTCTTGATTACTTTCAAAATTCTCATTGGATGTAACTTCACCATTTTTGAAAGCAAGCATCTCTAAATGAAGCCTTTGAGAAATTACGGAGTTTAAAAGGTTTAGCTCTAACTCAATCTCTTCCCCTTCAAACAATAATGCACTTGAGTAGCTAAAGTTTTCAAGCTTTACACTTACGCCCAAAAGACTTGGTTCAACTTTTGCAGACTGATATGTTAGAGAGTCATCAAAAAAATATTCTTTGATTTTTTCTGTTCCGTAGCTTGTGCTAATGAAAAGAGCGATTGAATAGAAAATAATGATGGCTATTGCCACCAAGTATAAAAAAATCCTGATTGGCCAAATTAAAAATTCTTTAACCATTTGTGCCTCTGTGTCATGAATATTCCAGCCCAAATCAATGCATTCATTAATGGATTTATGATTATCCTTGCTTCAATGTTTAAGTAATAATCATTTGTAAGGTTAAGAAGGATGTTTAAGAAAAAGCTTACCAACATGATCATCAATAGTTGTTCAAGTAATGACCTTTGTATCCATTTGATATTGGAAAAACTTAAGTAAGCACCAATTAAAAAAAACGTAATCGTGTAAGGAAGAGACTGGTTGCTAAAAAATAAATCGATGGCGAACCCATATAAAATAAACGAGTAAGTATTTGGTAGTTTCGATTTCAGTGTTGTTAGAAATAGGATAAAAACAACAAATAAATCTGGAGTCCAAACCCAGATGCTTGTTGATAGAAAAATGTAGTTTATACAAATAAGACCAAAGAGTGCCAGGAATCTAATAGGTTCAATCATGAAGAATCACCCTCTTGTTCATTGATTTAAATGGGTTAAAAAATAATTCAATCTCTAGTGTTTCATTAAAAAAATCATCCTCTGTGGTAATTTTTGTTAATCTTCCAACAATTAAACCTTCTGGATGGATACCATCAAATCCAGTAGTGAAAAATGTATCTCCAATCTCATAATCAACTGCTTTTGACTCATTTTTACAAATGATAGTCATGGGCTCACCATTTCCATTGGCAATACAAAAAAAGTTTTTTGTATTTTTTATTGATATATATTCCTCTGGATCACTTAACAACCGAACCTCTACTTCGTCAGAAATAGTCCGAGTCTTACCAATAACAAAATCTCCTTGTGAAACAGAGAGTATATCTCCAACAATATTATTTGGATTTGATACATATACTCTATGCTTTTTACAACAATTAAAATTTAACTGGTCAAAAGAAATGATGCTTGAGTTACTCTCATCTTTATTTGACCTTACAACAGGGTTGTATGACTTTGAATTTTCTAAAGATTGTATCTCTAAGTCTTTCTCATAGATGGTATTTTGCAAATCAAGAATATCATTTTCTAATTTTGCAATTCTTTCATTTTCAAATTCCTGATAATCGCGTAAAACTTGAGAGAGAAAATTACTTGGTATATTCAATAGATTAGTTAATGCTTTATTTGCTTTTTCATTTAGCTGTATTGAATCAGAAATTAGATTAAGAATTAATATTAAAAGACTACCAAAAATAAAGGTTTGAATTTTCTTCTTTGATGGAAGAATATCTCTTGACATTACTCTTCAGCAAATAGATCGAAGTCTTTATCCATCAAGCCTAGTGCAATACCACCACCTCTAGCAACACAAGTTAAAGGATCTTCAGCAACTCTGGTTGGTATTCCTGTAGATTGTTCAATTAGAGTATCAAGGCAATGTAATAAAGCACCCCCTCCTGTTAAAACTATTCCATCTTGTGAAATATCGGCTGCAAGTTCTGGTGGTGAAAGCTCAAGCGCAGTTCTAACAGACCTCACAATTGCAGAAGTCTGATTTTCTAGGGCTCTAAACCCGTCTTCTTTCTGGAAAACAACTAATTCAGGAATGCCTTCAGCAAGGTTTCGCCCTCTAAACTCATATGGTTCAAAATCTTTTTTACAGTTTAATGTTGCACAGCCTACCTGAAGTTTAATAAGTTCTGCAGTTGACTCCCCAATGACAACTCCAAATTTTCTTCTTACATAAGCTTGAATGGCTTCATCAAATTTATCGCCACCAACTTTTAATGATTCAGAATATACAATTCCATTAAGAGATAATATTGCTACTTCGGAAGTGCCTCCACCAATATCAATAACCATGCTTCCTCTTGGTTTATCGATTTGAACTCCAGCACCTAAGGCAGCAGCAATAGGTTCTTCAATTAGCTTAACTACACTTGCGCCAGCAGATAATGCTGACTCTCTTATTGCTTTCTTTTCAACTTGAGTTGCCTTAGAAGGTACACAAATAAGCACTCTTGGACTTGGAGATAAAATTGAATTATTCGAAACTTTTTTGATGAAGTGTTGAAGCATTTTTTCTGTGACATTGAAATCTGCTATAACACCATCTCTTAGTGGTCTAATTGCTTCCATTTGACCAGGAGTTCTACCAAGCATTTTTTTAGCATCGTGACCAACTGCTACAACAGTTTTTTGACCAATTCTTTCCTTTATGGCGACCACTGAAGGCTCATCAAGAACAATTCCATCTTCTTTTGTATAAATCAACGTATTAGCAGTACCCAAGTCAATGGATATGTCGTTTGAAAAAAGACTGCGTAAAAACTTAAACATTTCTAATATATCTCTATAATATTCAGAATCTTATAGAATAAGGCTTTTGATGGATAAAATCGAGTTAAAAAATCTTTTATTTTTAGCAAGAATACATGCTGAAGAGAGGGAATACCCAGAAATAACTAAAAAATTAACAAACACTTTTAATCTTATTGATGAAATGAATAACCTTGATCTTCAGGGCCTTGAACCATTAAACAACCCTCTTGAACTAAACAATGTAAGTAGAGAAGACGAGGAAAAAAATAGAAATCAAAAGGACAAATTCCTAGACCAATCACCAGAGTCAGATGATGACCACTTCATGGTACCAAAGATAATAGAATGAATTTTAGAGAGCAAAGAGAAAACTTTAGGAATAAAAAAATATCAGCTAAAGAAGCTGTACAAGAAGCTTTATGCAAAGTTGAAAATGATAAATTAAATATTTTTATTTCTAATCTAAGGGATTCTGCAGAAAAAAGAGCTGAAGAAATTGATAATAATTTTGAAAAATATAAAGATAGGCCTCTTTCAGGTGTACCTATAGCTCATAAAGATATTTTCTGTACTGAAAATATTCAAACAACCTGCGGATCAAAGATGCTTTCAAACTTTATTCCGCCATATAGTTCTACAGTCACAAGAAATTGTGATGAAGCTGGCTCTGTAATGATTGCAAAGACAAATATGGATGAATTCGCGATGGGCTCATCAAATGAAACGAGCTTTTTTGGACCAGTTGGTAATCCTTGGAATGACAGTCTTGTTCCGGGAGGAAGTTCTGGAGGCTCTGCAGCATGCGTTGCTGCAAATATTACTTCAATTTCAACAGGAACAGATACTGGTGGTTCAATAAGACAACCAGCAGCGCTGTGTGGTATCACAGGTATGAAGCCTACCTATGGATTAGTTTCGAGATGGGGCATGATCGCTTTCTGTTCAAGCATGGATCAGGCAGGACCTTTTGCAAGAGATGCTTTTGGTTGTGCTGCATTGCTTGATGCAATGGCATCATATGATGGAAAAGATTCTACATGTTCAAAACGTGATGTAGTTAACTTTGAAAATGCATTAGCTGAAGATTTTGGAGCTCTGAATATTGGAATAATTAAAAATATTGAGGACTTAGGCATAAATAATGATGTACTCGAGGCATATGAGCACTCAAAAAGCGTTTTGCAACAACTTGGTCACACATTAAAAGAAATTGATTTTTCTGAATTATCATCTGGGATTTGCTCATATTATGTAATTGCTCCAGCAGAGTGTTCTTCCAACCTTTCAAGGTTTGATGGAGTTAAATATGGTTATAGATCAGACCAAAATAATATTTCAGAGCTGTATATGAAAACTCGCTCTGAGGGTTTTGGAGATGAAGTTAAAAAAAGAATACTTATTGGAACACATGTATTATCTGCTGGGTTTTACGATGCATATTACTTAAAAGCTCAACAGGTAAGAAGAATGATGAAAAATAAATTTGAAGATATATTCAAAGATGTAGATCTAATTTTCATGCCAACTACACTTGATCAGGCTTTTGAAAAAAATAGACAAGATTCAGATCCAAATAGAATGTACAAAGAAGATTTGTTAACAATTCCTGCCAATTTGGCTGGATTACCTGCAATATCTTTTCCAAATGGCTTTAAAAATAACTTACCAGTTGGCGGTCAGTTTGTTGGAAATTATTTTAAAGAGGATTTATTGCTTAATACGGCAAACAAAATACAGGAGGTGACAGATTGGCACAAAATGACACCGTAATAAATGGTTGGCAGCCTGTAATTGGTCTTGAAGTACATGTCCAGCTTTTGACAAATACAAAACTTTTTTCACCAGCAAAAAATAAATTTGGCGAAGACGCAAACAGTCTTGTTGATTTAATAGATATGGGGTTGCCCGGGGTTCTGCCTGTCTTAAATGAAGGTGCGATGAATCAAGGCATAAAATTTGGCCTTGCAACTTCAGCAAAAATTGCTGAAACCATGATTTTTGACAGAAAAAATTATTTTTATCCAGATCTTCCTAAAGGCTATCAAATAACTCAATTACATTATCCAATTGTTAAAGATGGAATAGTTGATCTTGGATACAAGAAGGTTAGGATTCACCAAGCGCATCTTGAAGAAGATGCAGGCAAATCAATGCATGATCAGTATGATTCAAATTCAGTAATCGATCTAAATAGATCAGGAGTGCCTTTGTTAGAAATAGTTTCTGAGCCAGACTTACGCTCAGCACAGGAAGCAGTCGATTATCTAAAGAAAATTCATCAAATAATTACTTATTTAGATATTTCAGATGGAAATATGTCTCAGGGCTCTATGCGCTGTGATGCAAATGTATCTATTATGCGCCCAGATAGTAAAGAATATGGGACAAGAGCAGAAATAAAAAATATCAATTCTTTTAAGTTTGTTGAAAAAGCTATTAATCATGAAATAAAAAGACAAATGAAAATCCTTGAGGCTGGTGGAGAGATTGAGCAAGAAACAAGGCTTTATGACGCAGTTAAAGATGAAACAAGATCCATGCGAACAAAAGAATTTGCAAATGACTATAGATACTTTCCATGCCCTGATTTAGTCCCAACACACATAAGTAAAGAGCAAATAGAGCATGTAAAAAATACAATGGATGAGTTGCCAGAAGAGAAGGAAAAAAGATTTAAAGATCAATATAAGCTTGATGATTATGATTCAAAAGTACTTTGTGCTGAAAAAGAAACAGCGAAATTCTATGAGGAAGTGGTGCAAAACTGTGATCCACAAATTGCAGCTAAATGGATTATTGGCGAACTAAATGCGCTATTAAACAAAAATGAGCTATCACTTGCAGATTCAAAAATTACATCTTCTAATTTTGCTGCACTTATCTTAAAAATATCTGATGGAACGATCTCTGGGAAGATAGCTAAAGATATTCTGGAAGATATTTGGGAAAGCGGTAATGCTGTTAGCGACATAATTGACTCAAAAGGTCTAAAACAGATCTCTGATACTGGGGAAATAGAAAAAGTCATTGATGAGATACTTGAAAACAACAAATCACAAGTTGAGGCTTATAAGTCTGGAAAAGATAAGTTATTTGGCTTTTTTGTTGGACAGGTTATGAAGGCAACTCAAGGCAAAGCAAACCCTGGCATGGTTAATCAGCTTCTTAAAGATAAGCTCAGTTAATCAAAGTCACATCATCAGGGAAAATAACCTTCCCATCATAACTT
Organism: uncultured SAR86 cluster bacterium; assembly: GCA_902535365.1. Lineage (GTDB taxonomy): Bacteria > Pseudomonadota > Gammaproteobacteria > Magnimaribacterales > TMED112 > TMED112. The sequence goes on along the minus strand of CACATF010000006.1, from coordinate 8,078 downwards.
TTTGTTATATCTGATACTATTTCATCCGATGTTGCCCCCCATATGAGTACGTGAGACAAAACAAGAGTTTTTGGTTCGAGCAAAGCAGCTATCTTAGCTAATTCCTGTGGACTAGTATGGTGTCCTTTATGATAAATTTTCCAATCAGGCTCTTTCTTCTTAAATCCGCTTGATGAATATACTTCATGCACCAAAATATCTAAGTCTTCGCCGTATTTAATGAGATTTTGCGATGGAGCTGTATCTCCTGAGATAAGAATTTTTTTATCATTTGTGGTTATTACAAAACCGTAAGATTCATCCAGATCACCATGATCATTTTTAAAGGCTAAAACGTGTATATTTTTATCTTTGTAGACATAACCATCAAAAATAGGCTCAAAATTAATTTTGTACCCTGTGTTATTCTGTGGCTGTGTGCCAGTAATTCGGTAATTAATATCAAACTCATATGCCTTGATTATATTCTCTGCCATTTGTTTTAGTTTTGGTGGGCCATACAAGCTCAATTTACTTTCCCTACCCATTACCCATGGTGTGATAATAAGATCTGAAAGACCGAGGGTATGATCTGAATGCATGTGAGTAAGAAAAGCATGCTCGATATCCTCTACATCAAAATTGTTCTCACCACCCCAAGTTTTTGAAACCTTTGCTGCTCTTCTTATAACATTAGCTCCAAAATCAAATAGGTATGGCTCATCATTAACAACCAATAAATATGCTGATCCAGCTCTATCTGGATTTGGATTAGGAGTGCCCGTACCCAGTACATAAAATTTTGTGTCACTTAAGATTGGTAAACACAAAAGAAGAATATAAAAGAGCCTAATCATTGCCTACATTCAAAATAGCTATCCTATCTGATTTATATGATCCAAAATAAATTAAATCAGCATATGGATATGCCACTGATGCAGCTCCATAAGAGACATTTGCTAAATTATACTCCTCTAATATTTCCATATCTGAATCAAATTTCATTGCAAAAAATGGTGTGGGGCATTGTATTAATTCTGGATCTATACATTCAATAGCTCCAAGATCAGTATTTTGGCCTATGGCCCATAAAAAACCATCAACCACAAGCAAGTTATCTGGCCCACCATGTAAATAATTTCTTAATTTAAGGTTTTGTCTTTCTCCGTTTTCAAAGATGCCAATACTGCCATTCATTCTGTAGCTAACAAAGAGTCTATCCCCAATCATCTCAATTCCATTTGGCCATGACCCGCCTGAATTATTTAAAATTTTATAGCCATAGTCTCTAGACCATTGATACACATGGCCTGTTTCTTGCTGTGTTAGATTTTTAATCAATAATTTGTTGAAGCCTAAATCCTTGTCATATTGGTGAGTAACAAAAAAATCTCCTTTTTCATTTGCAATCACTACATCATTAAAATACGTTTTTTTTTCTGGAGCTTTCACACAACCAATCCAAAAAAGAGTTGGTTTACTTATATCGCTAAACTCGACATATTCTGGAAAAACTAAGAAAAATTCTATTCTGCTTATTTCTAAATGATTAACTACTGCAAGTAGTGATGATTCTTTTATAAAAGGGCTTAATGCATTCCCATCAGCAGAAAACTCCTCATAGATATCTATACCATGAGGATAGATTGGTCCTTTACTAGGCAAGCAATCCTCTTCTCCAATACCTAAGTCATTATTCTCTAAATAGCTTATTTCATAGTCCGTTACCTTATTAGATAAAAGAGATAATTTTGACAATTTCCCTGATAAAGTGATTCCATTATTAAGTTCAGGTAAACCTGGGAACTGCGAAATTATTAAAGATTCCTCTTCAGGAATTTTTGCAAAATCTTCAGGATTTTGTAGGCCGCAAATTAGATCAAGAGTGCCAAGGCTTCTACACTCATCGATATTAGAGTAATTGTAAGAGCAAGCTGCCAAAAAAATGGCAGCAAGCATTAAATAAAGCTTCTTATACAAAGATCATTGCGAGGTTTTCTGCAACAAATCCTGGTTTATCAGATCCCTCAACTTCCAATTCAATGTTAAATTTTAATAATAAGCGGCCTCCGCCCTTATCATTGACTTCTAGTAAGCTTGAGTTAAATCTGCATTTTGAGTCAACAGGCACAGGGTTGATAAAACGAACCTTATCATAGCCATAGTTCATGGCCATCTTAGTTCCTTCAACAACAAGTGCTGTTTCGTATCCCTTTCCAATAGATAAAGAAAGCATTAAAGCGCCGTGTGCAATTGTGCTCCCAAATATTGGTGTTGCTTGTTCAGGATCTACGTGAATAAACTGATGGTCATCTGAAACATCAGCAAATTGGTTTATCATTTCTTGTGTAACGGTAAACCATGATGTGCTTCTCACAGCACCAATATGATTATTTAGATCTTCTGGTTTAATTGCTTCCATTTTTCCTCCCTATTTCATTAAATGGTCTTTGAACTGTTCTCTTAGTTCTATTTTCAGTACTTTACCTGTTGCTCCAATTGGCAACTCATCCACGAAAACAATATCATCAGGCTTCCACCATTTTGCAATCTTATCCTCTAGGAAAGCATATATTGATTCTTTATCTTTCTTATCATTTGCTGGCACTACCAAAAGCACTGGTCTTTCATCCCATTTTGGATGTGCAACGCCAATAACACATGCCTGCATTACATCCGGATGACTCTGTGCTGCATTTTCAAGATCAACTGAACTAATCCATTCTCCACCTGATTTGATAACATCCTTAGCCCTATCAACGATTGTCATATAACCATCAGGGTCAATGCTTGAAATATCACCGGTATCAAACCAGCCATCTGCATCAATAGCATCTTCCTCGTGTTTGTAATATCTTTTATTCACCCATGGGCCTCTTATTAATAGCTTTCCATAAGCTTCGCCATCCTCAGGAAGCTTATTTCCATCATCATCAACAATTTTAAGTTCAACCCCAAAGACAGGCTTTCCTTGCTTAGTTTGAAGTTTGTAAAGCTCCTCTTTTGGCATCGCTTCCATTTCTTTAGTTTTAATATTAGCGGTAGCTAGTGGGCTAGTTTCTGTCATTCCCCAACCCTGAACAACATTCACACCATGTTCTTCATCAAATTGTTTAATCATTGCGTATGGAACTGCTGACCCACCAATAACAGTTTGTTTCACTGTATCGAGAGTTATATTATTTTCTTTACAATAGTTTAGTAAGCCTAACCATATTGTAGGAACACCAAAGGCAAGCGTTACCTTTTCTTTCTCTATTAGCTCAACTAATGCTGCACCATCCATGCCCATACCTGGCAAGACTAATTTGATACCATTCATTGCGCCTATATATGGCAAACCCCAACCCATGACATGGAACATTGGCACAACCATAAGTATTGAATCATCTTTATCAAGGCCAAGACCATTTGCTGAAGAGCCAGCCCAGGCATGCAATAAGGTTGACTTGTGGGAATACAGAACACCTTTTGGATTACCAGTTGTTCCTGATGTATAACAAAGGCCACATGGAGCATCTTCGCCTAATTCTGGCCATTCATATTCCTCATTTCCATCTGCAATGAACTCTTCATAAGAAATTGCATTTTTTAGCTGTGTCTCAGGCATTTCTTCTTTTGAGCAAAGAAGAACATATTGCTCTACAGTTGGACAGTTAGCTTGTATGGCTTCAAGAAGTGGAGCAAAGACTGTCTCTAAAAAAATTATTCTGTTTTCTGCATGATTAATAATATAGACAACTTGCTCTGGATGCAGACGAAAGTTAATTGTATGCATTACTGCGCCCATACCTGAAATGCCATAATACATTTCCATATTTCTATAAGTATTTAGCGCAAGAGATCCAACATTCTGTCCGTGCTTAATCCCATACGATTCTAGTGCTGACCCAAGTTTCTTTGCCCTTTTGGCTACTTGACCATAATTCGATTTAACTATTTCTCCAGAGAGTGATCTTGTGACGATCTCAACCTCTGGGAAAATTCTTTCTGCATAGTCAATAATGCTTCCAACGTTCTGTTTCCATGATTGCATGTTGCTCATTTTTTCCCCCAGTTTTTTAGATTGTGAAGATAAGGATACCATTCATTCTTCAGAGGATGAAACCATGAAAACATAATATTATGGATTTTATTCATTTCCTTTTCAGAAAGATTAATGTCTACTGCGGGGTTAAATAGATCTTTCATATCAATCAAGCCTTCATTAACGCCATGTTTTAAAAGGATTTTTTCAAAAGCAATGTTTGAGTTGCTCACAAAATTGCCAAAAATTTCAATTATTAGGCTGTCAGTTCTTACCAGTCCTGTGAGATTTATAAGGTAGAGATGCTTGCTGGCTAGATAGCTTTTATCTATGTAATGACAATCAGTTAAATTTAGCTTTTCTGGATTAGAGTCAACAGTAAAGAAATTGTCCCAGATACATATTTGCTCCTCTGCAAAATTAGAAAGAACATTGTCATTAGCTTGTGATTGGCTCGTTGAAATTACATTTTTCCCTGTCCAAAAAAAATTAATATCCTTTGGAAAATTTGCAGTGAAATCAGAAAAATAGGCTAAGTGTCTTTCACCTTTGTTTATGAGCTCATCAGAATAGACTGTTGGGCAGAAATTAAAGCTACAGTCTGGGAACGTTAAGACGCAGCTTTGAAATATATCGAGTTGGCTTTCAAGGCTGAAGTGATTCTCAATGTCATCAAAAAGAATTGAAAAGTCGCTGACTCCAGATTTATAAAAAAGCTCAATTTTATTATAGATGTGTTCTTTGTTGTTGCTGATTGGGGCCAGACCCACACCAATAGTTACTTCCTTAATCTTTGCATAGTTCACAAATTCAGAAAAATCTTCTAACCAGCCCTTTGGATGATCCAAATTTAAATCAGATCTTAAAAATGGGTCTTCTTTTGGGGCATAAAGATAGAAATTTAATTGGTTTTCAGACATCAAATCAATGTGGATTTTTCTGTCTTCGAAGCTTACAAGCTTTCCGTAATAACCTTCTACAATTCCTCTATATTTCATATTTTTAGTCTACATGAATTATGCATTTCCATACACAAAGCGTTCTCTTTCTACTAAATCTTTAATAACGGTTACAGAAGAAAATTTTTCCTTATGCATGGCTTCTTGAATGATTTCAGACTGACCCTCACCATGCTCTATAAAAAAATGGCCATTTGGATTAAGGTGCTTTTTTGCACCGCTTATAATTTTAAGAGGATCCGCTAAACCATTTTGTTCAGAAAACAGTGCGTTTTTTGGTTCATGCACAAGAGAACTATTTTTGCTTTCTTTTTCAGGAACATATGGTGGGTTCGCCACAATTAGATCAAATTTATTTTTAACACTCTCAAACCAATTCGATTCCATAAATTTTACTTTATAGTTGCTTTGCCAGTTATTTTTATGGGCAATCTCTAAAGCCTTTGTAGATATATCAACCCCAAGTACATGCGCATCTTTAAATATCTTAGCGAGTTCTATTGCGATACAACCAGACCCGGTGCCTAAGTCTAAAATAGACTTTATATCTACGATGTTATTCTTTATGTAATCGACTAAAACTTCTGTTTCTGGTCTTGGTATCAGTACTGCTGGCGTGATTTTATAGGTTCCAGTGTAAAAATCCCATTCACCTAAGATATATTGAATTGGCTTTTTATTCTTTATGTCTTCGAGAAGGTTTTCCGAGATAAATGAATTGCTATCTATGCTTTTTAAAAGGAACCTTAACCCCTCTTCATAGCTATCACCATAAGTTGAATACCAAGCTTGCTTGATTTCAGGCTTATTTAAATTATTTATTTTCGATTTCACTAAGCTTTTCTGCATTACTTTGAGCCATTAACGAATCAAGCATCTCGATGATGTCACCATCTAGAAAGTTATCTATGTTGTATAGAGTTAGCTTAAGTCGATGATCTGTAATTCTGCCCTGCGGAAAATTATAAGTTCTAATTTTTTCACTTCTATCGCCTGTGCCAACAAGGGATTTGCGTTCACTGGCTTTTTCTTGTTCCATTTTTTGCTTTTCGATATCATAAATTTTTGACGATAGAAGAGCTAAAGCCTTAGCTTTATTTTTATGTTGGCTTCTATCATCCTGACACTCGACAACAATGCCTGTGGGAATGTGCGTTAACCTTACAGCTGAATCAGTCTTATTTACATGTTGTCCTCCAGCACCGGAGGCTCTGTATGTATCAACCCTTATTTCAGACATATCTACATCCTTTTCTTGAATGTCGTCCATTTCTGGCAGCACAGCTACTGTAATTGTGGAGGTATGAATTCTGCCTTGTGATTCTGTCAGAGGCACTCTCTGAACTCTATGCACACCAGATTCAAATTTAAGTTTTCCATAAGCATCACTCCCCATCACTTTAATCACTACTTCTTTATAGCCGCCAGGACCAGATGCTATTTCTTTTATCTTTTCAATCTTCCAATTGCTTCGCTCAGCAAAGCGGGAATACATTCTGTATAAATCGCCTACAAAAATAGCAGCTTCATCCCCACCAGCACCAGCTCTCAGCTCTAAAAAGACATTCCTCTCATCATCCCTATCTTTAGGTAAAAGCTGAATCATTATTGTAGATTCAAGAGATTCAAGCTCTTCTTCGCAAGATGCTTTCTCCTCCGATGCAAGCTCTTTCATTTCATCATCTTTTAACATAGCTTCAAGATCGATTAAGGATTTTTCAAGCTCTTGGTAGCGTGACCAATTTTCCACCACATCTTTAATGTCAGAAAATTCTTTATTTAATTTAGTGAGCTTATCAATATCTTTTGTAATTTCTGGATCTGAGAGCTTTTTGCTCAAATCTTGTGAAATTTTTAACAAATTATCTAAGGAATCTCGTATTGCTTGCTTCATAAGTTAATTTATCTTTTTTTAGATATTGATTGATCAAGAATTTTAGAAACATGAAACGCATTTTTTGATGATATTTCATTTGCTAAATCATCGATGATGTCTTCAACACTATCCCCTTTAGCAATTCTAAGTTTTGCTTTATCTAGTGCATCATGTTTAGTTTTGCTTAAGCTAGCTCTTACACGTTTTTGCTCTTTATTAAGAATTTTTTTATTTTTTAATCTTAAGAACTCTGTTTCTGCAGATTCAGAAATTATAGATTCAGCTCTAGTGACAGCGTTTTTTCTACCTTTGAGATTGAATTCAACCATACGACTGATTTCATCAAGTATCAATAACTCAACAGATGGCAATTCTTTAATCTTTTCATCTAAGTTACGAGGTATGGCTAAATCAAAAATGAGTTTGGTATCCATGCCTATCATGTCCTCAGACGTTATAAAAGGCGCATCCCCTGAAGCTGCAACAACTATTACTTTATTTTGATTTAAATATTCCTTAAGTTGGTCTAGTGGTTTACTTACTATCCCTTCTATGGAAACAGAAGACCTATTAAAAAGATCGATTTTATAGTCTTTTTCAACCAATCTTTTGATCAAGGTTTTACCAACCTCACCTGCACCAATAACCATTACCTCTTTTAAATTGTTTTTTTGAATCTCACTTTCAACTAATGATGCAATTGATAAAGGATTTTTTGAAAGGTTCGTTTCAGTTCTAATATCTTTTGATAAATGAATTCCTTTTGAAAAAACATCATCTAATTCAGAATTAACAAAGTTATGTTTTTGGGAATTTTTAAGTGATTTCTTCACCTGCCCAAAAATATCTGGCTCTCCCACAATCATAGAATCAATTCCTGTCATCACCCTTAAAAGATGTTTGAATGCCTCATGGCCAGCAAAAAGGAATTGATCATTTTTCCTTACCCCCAATTTCTTATCAATAACCTTCTCAACATATAAATCAAATTTTTTAATGTCTGTTCTTGAGCAAAATGAATAAAATTCTGTTCTATTGCAGGTCGAAAGAAAAATTCCATTTGAAAAAGGAGTTTCTGCAATTAATTTTGTGATTATTTGATCTATTTCGTCTTTATTAAACGCAAATTTTTCTCTAACCTCTAATGAGGTAGACTTATGACTTATGCCCCAACAATGAAATTCCATAATTTTATCAATACACCCAAAATTCTTCTTTTATTAGCAATAATTTTATC
>CACATF010000005.1 GCA_902535365.1 uncultured SAR86 cluster bacterium | reverse complement strand
GCAGCTTGTCCACTAGATGACATTACTAACGGATTGTTAGGATCATCGTCAATATGTTGTGCGACAAGAACTTCATGTCTATTTGAAATACCATCTTCATCAGTATCGTCCCATGTAGGATAGTCAGCATCTCTATCATAGAAACCTACTGGTACAGCACCAACCATAACAGCTTTACCAAATAAAAATGTTTCAGGAGCTGGAGTCGGTGCAGGTGTTGGTACTGGATCACCAAAATTTTGATCAGCATTGATAGAGCCTGCACTTGCTATCGCAGGACCAACCCAAGTAAAGTCAGATCCTGTGAGACCTGTTCCTGTTCTTTGTAAAGATTCAGAGGCAGTGTTATTTTGTTCAAATACGCCAATATCTTGGCCTTCTACTCCATCACAAGCACTACCGCCTGCATCGCCGTCTGCTCTTGTAGCAGTCATAGACCCTTCATAAGCTATAAATTCGATGCAAACGTTGTCTGGATTAATTAAACCAAAACCATCTGGTGAGCCGTTTTGTAGACCACCTTGATGATTTCCTAATGGAGGAAAGGCTTCAACAGCATCAAATGCTAACGCTCCATATCCCTCACCATCATCAGGCAGAATGCCTGAGAGGTTAAAAGTACCATAGTGACCAGAAGTGCCTCCACTATAACCAGCAACACTATAGCCTGTTAGATTAGTACCTGCTGGACCAGCAATTTCAAAGAATTCGTTTTCATCTGTACCTTGGTTGTCGTAATGGAATTCATTAACCCAAACTTCGCCAGAAGGAGCCGGTGTTGGCTCTGGAGTTGGTTCTGGAGTTGGCTCCGGTGTTGGCTCCGGTGTTGGAGCTGGTGTAGGTGCCGGTGTTGGAGCTGGTGTAGGAGCTGGAGCTGGTTCAGAGCCACCGCCTCCGCCTCCGCCTCCGCATGCGGCAACAAATGTTACTGTAAAAATGATTGTTAGGAGTCTTTTTAGATTCATAATAAATGCCCTTCTTCAAAAATAATTAATTAATAGACTATATCTAATGTATTGTTTTTTAAAACATTTACAATACCTTACATGGACGGATTACAAGTTTTATTAATTAGTCTGGTCTTTTTTGGGATTTATATTTTTTTAGAGGCTAGACCTAAAGGTTTTTCTCTAAAAAATCTCTTTAAAAAGGACTCTGACTAAAATTGGCAAAAGTACACTTTCATTACTCAACCATGAATGCTGGGAAATCAACTTCCCTATTGCAATCAAATCATAACTACGAAGTTAGAGATCTTAAAACCTATCTATTTACCCCTGCTGTAGATGCAGAAGTGCATGACGGAAAAATACACTCCCGGTTAGGAATATCAAAGGATGCAATTGTTTTTGACAGTGCATTTAATTTTATAGAGTATTTTTCAGACAAAAATGATCAAAAAATATCCTGTATCTTGGTTGATGAAGCTCAGTTTTTAACAGAATTGCAGGTAAAACAACTTTGTAATATTTGTGATGAAAACAACATTCCTGTTATGTGTTACGGCATTAGAACTGATTTTCAAGGAAAATTATTTGATGGTAGTAAGTACTTACTGGCCTATGCTGATACTTTGGTAGAGCTGAAGACAATATGCGAACATCCTGGTTGCTCAAGGAAAGCAACAATGATTGCAAGATATCAAGATGGCAAGTTAGTTCTAGAAGGACAGCAAATTGATATTGGTGGCGATAAATACAAAGTTTTTTGCAGAAAACACTATAGAAAGCTCACTGATCTTATTTAAACGAATAAACCAGCAATAAGCCCTGAAAAGCAAGATGCTAACGTAGCACCCACTAAAGCTTTACCGGAGACTTGAATAAGGTCTTTTATTCTTTCTGGAGCCATCGCTCCAATTCCAGAGATTAAAATTCCTATGCTTGAAAAGTTTGCAAAACCACACAAAGCATACAAAACAATCACTTTAGTTCTTTCAGTAAAGTATTCTGGATCTAAGCTCCCCAGTTGGATGTATGCAACAAATTCATTGGTTGCTAATTTAAGGCCTAAAAGTTCTGCTGCTGAAGCAGCTTCTACCCATGGTATGCCCATAAGCCACGCTATTGGCGCAAAGATCCAACCTAATATCTTTTGCAGCGATAGATCAGACATTATCAAACTTAAGAAACCATCGACAATAGAAACCAAAGCTAATATTGCTATTAAGATTGCAGCAACATTGACAGCAATATTTAGACCATCTTTCGTACCTTTTGTAATAGCATCCATAGAACCTGCGTATATGTTTTCTTCCTTAGCATCGCTAATTTGATGTGTGATTTCATTGGATGGATACATGATTTCAGCGTACATAATTGCTGCAGGTATAGACAGAATTGATGCTGTTAAGAAGTGTTGAACAATATTAATGCCTACAAATTGATTCTCAAGCTCTCCAGCTAAAGCAATCATAACTGAACCAGATACAGTGGCCATACCTGCAGTCATTAGTATTAATAGTTCTTTCTTACTCATTTTAGACAGATAAGGCTTAACAAATAGTGGTGCTTCAACTTGACCAACGAAGACATTAGCTGCAGCTCCAAATGATATTGGGCCGCCAAGATTAAATAGCTTTTCACAGACATAGGAAAGGCCCTTAATTATCAGTGGCAGAATGCGCCAATGCCATAACAACGCGCTAATACAAGACATAACAATAATAAGTGGCAAGACGTTAAGTGCAAATGCGTATGGATGAGCTTCAAAAAGACTTCCAAATAAAAATGATGTACCTTCAGCAGTTGCAGATGATAGTTTTGCTACTCCTGCGCTTACAGCAGCAAAAAAACCTGCGACATACTCGCTTAAAAGCAGGAAGCCAAAACCAATCATTACTGCAATAGCAGCTAAAATGTTCTTTATCTTTATTTCTTTGATGTTATTCGATAAAGGAACAACGACTGCAACAAGCAAGATCGCTCCTATAAGAACTTGTAAATAATAACCCATGTCAGTTTAGCTTGATGTCTTGTAGCCTCTTAGTTAAGAATTCGTTAGCTGTTATTTTAGTATTTTTATTCAGAATAATCTCTGGTCTGGGGTGAAGAAAGAAAGGAATACTATATCTGGCTCTATTGCTATTATTTTTAGTCACAACCCTGTGTGTTGTTGATGTTAGTCTTTCATTAGAAATTATTTCCAACATATCACCAATATTGCAAATTATTTCGCCGTCATCGCAATTGCATTCAATCCAGTTCCCAGCCTTATCCTGTGCCTCTAATCCTGCTTCATTTCCACCAATGAGAAGGGTAATAAGATTCACGTCGTTGTGGGCCCTAGCTCTATGAGGATTGACCTCTTCTATAGCTGGATAATGTATAAGACGAAGTACTGAATTGCCATTGGTAGCGCAATCGCTGATATCGGCATTGTAATCGATATTAAAGTTAGTAAAGGCGTGCAATATTTGATTACCCATCTTTTCAAACTCCAAATAAAGATCATCTAGTAGTTTAAAGTTAGACAGCTCATCTATATAAAGGTTAGGCATTAAGTCTTTGTTAGATGTTGATCCTTGGTGCCAGAATTCCTTTTGATCTGCTACCTTTTCATTTAAGGCAGTCTCTATGCCATATGGTGTATAACCTCGTGCTCCATTAGTACCTGGCACATGGTATTTATTTTTAACATCAAAGGGTAAGTTAAATAGCTCTTCAGTCAGCGCAAAAGTGTCTTTAATAAGAGCTTTATTAATAGGATGTTCATTAATTACAAAAAATCCAACATTATTTAGGCTGCTAGTCAGATAATCAATGACTGCTTCATCAGCTGATACCAAATCATGAAATGACACTTTAGGAATTTTTTGCATACCGAATTATAGCAGTTATGGAATCATAAAAAAAAGGGCAGCCTAAGCTGCCCTTCTCAGATTATTGATGTATTAGAAACTTAATTTAAATCCTAATTGCATCTTATACACAGAGACGAATCTTGAACCGTTTCTATATGAATAGATATCAGGATCAAAATTAGAATATGTCCAAGTACCTGAAGCAGCATCGTATGATGCGTCTAGGTTCTTAGTAACTCCAAGATAGCCAGCATCATAGATCTGACCAGCTTCGTCATCAAGCCAGTTCCCTAAGTTATAAATATCTAGGAATAGTTCTGCTTTTGCATCACCAAGATATTTGTTTTCAGGAAGATCAACTTCCTGAGTAACCTTAAGGTCCATTCTTGTTGTCCATGGTCCAATGAAACCATTAGCAGGAGCAATTTGACCTTTGTAGCCACTTAAGTATGTATCAACATACTCATAGAAAGCTGCGCCAGTGTCATCACTAAATGTTACTAAAGGATCATTTGGTCCTGTTGGAACATACCATAGGTCTCTTTCATCTCTATAGCCGTCACCAATAGGGTTTGTATCGTATGTGTAACTGAATCTTCTACCAGATTCTCTTTTCCACATTAGATAGAACCTTGTTGGGTTATCTGCTCCAAACCAATCGGCTGTATAGTCAAGTGTTGCAACCATTCTCTCGCTTGCTCCCCATAATGCAGGTTTAGTACATAGGTTAGGTGCGAAAGAGTTATTACATGTTGCATACTTACCATAGTTGGAACCTTGTGTTGATGAACCAGCTGAGAATACGTCTTCAGACTCAGTATCTGAGTATGCGAAGTAAAGTCTTAGCTTGTCATCAAGGAATGACTTAGAAACTTTGTATGAAACAGAGTTTGTAAATCCAAGGTCGGTTGTTGTTGTGTGAAGGTCACCCTCACTATTGTTGTAGTAAGTTCTTCCATCAGGAAGCGTTCCCACAGCATTTCCTTCAAGGAAAGGATCAACATAAGCAAAAGCCTTGTTAACTCTATCTCTGTTGAATTCCATACCAACAAACCAGCCATCAACTAAATCAAAGTCAAATGCAAGTGCTGTTCTCCATGATGATGGTAAACCAAAGTTCTCATCAAGTGAGTTAACATCACCACCTGCTGATGAAGTAAGAAGACCTGTTCTGTTTTGATCATCTGAATTAGGATCGAACAGTAGTCCTTCAATTGGTGAACCATTGAATGTGAAAGCTTCGTATTCAGCTTTACCAATACCACCGTCATTACTCCATGAGTTTGAGATCCATACTGCAGGCAATCTACCTACAAATTTACCCCAACCACCTCGAACTGTTAGGCTTTCAACCACATCGCCAACTGGTAAGAACTCAAAGAAGTTATCTAGAGTATCAGTTGCGTCGTAATCAAAACCAACTCTAGGTTGAAGAACTCTATCCTTAATTGGAACATCGTTTCTGTAACCTGTAGCTGCTGTATAAGCTGGGTTTGCGTTTGGAGCTGAGTCAGACTCATTAATGTCCATTCTTAAACCCATAAGCATGTTGAGCTTATCGTTAACTCTCCACTCATCTTGTACAAACATAGTTGTTGTTGATAGAACCCAATTAACAGCATCGCCGTTAATCACTCCACCTACACCACCTTCAAGAAGGTAATAAATTGGTGTTCCAGCTTCGAATTGATCGATACCTGAGAAACCATAACAACCACCACCACAAACTCTGAATGAGTTATAGATGTCATCTTCTTTGTACTCATAACCAAATGTAATGTCATGATCAGCATTAAAGTCGTAGAAACCTTTGAATGAGTAAGACATTGAGTCAACAACAATTTCATTGTTGTATCTAAATTGGTCTTGACCAAATCTTAGTGTTTCATACTGTCCACTTCTAGCTGAACCCCAAATGGTTCTGAATGGGTTTGTACAGTTTGAGTTTTCAAGTGAACATGTTCCGTCAGGGCTATCAATTACGATAGAAACTGATGGGAATGTATCCCCTCTGTAAGGATCTTGATTATCTGTCTGTGTTCTTGTTGAGTAAACAAGCTGTGTTGAGAACTTATCTGACCAATCGCTGAATAACTTTCCAGTCATGATCTCAACGCCTTGCTTATCATCATACCATTGACTATCTAATGCAAAGCCAAATGGCGGATTACCTCTAACCTTTACAAGATTAGAATCTGTATCAATAAATGAAACTTCAGCTTCATGATTATCATTTATTAAATAGTTCAGCTTCAAGAATGTATTAGTAGACATATTTTCTTGTTCAGTATCGTATGTCCCTGGATCAAATCCATAAAGTGTTTGAGCAGCAGCTCTAACTCTGTCAACTAATGCTTGTGTTACAAAGTAAGCTTCTCTAGTTGCTCCACTTCCAGCAGGTCCATAGAAAGCTGGGTATGTTTGTGCAAATTCTTCATAGTTAAAGTAGAAAAACGCTTTATCTTGAATAATCGGACCACCTAAACTGAAACCAGTAGTGTTTTCATCAAAAACATCTGCATCGTTTCCAAATGCGTCTGTTCCAACCATTCCTTCATTTCTACTAAATACATAGAAATCGCCTTCGAATTCATTAGTACCTGATTTTGTAACAGCGTTAACACTACCAGAAACAAAACCACCTCTTGATACATCAAACGGTGTAATATCAACAGAAATCTGTTTAACAGTTTCAATTGAGAAAGAGTTTCTTAGTGTTGGTTGACCACTATCATTAAGACCAAAACCATCGTTGACAGAAACACCATCAATTGTGATGTCGTTAGTTCTTGGGTTACTACCCATAACTGAAAGTGAGAAAAAGTCCTCTGCACTTGCAACTGCAACTCTAGGGTCTAATGCAGCAATGTCTTGGATACCTCTGTCAGCTGATGGCATACCATCAATGACACCTTCTCCGAAGACTGTACCATTACCAAATCTAATAGTGCTATCTAATGCTTGAGCACTAACAACAACCTCTTCAAACTCTGCAGCAAGAAAAACATCAACACTTGATGTTTCACTAAACTTTGTGAAAACACCAGTTGCGTTTGCTTCTGCATAGCCTGCTTTTGATACAGTAACTGTATATGGTCCACCTGGGGCTAAGTTATTGAAAACAAAGTCACCACCTGCACCGGTTACAGCTGTATCAGAAGAGCCCGTTGGCATATAAACTACGACAACTTCAGCACCTTCTACTGGCCCTGAACCGTCGTTGACATATCCTTTGATTGATGACCTAACATCAACCTGAGATACGACAAATAACGAGAATATCGCTAAGGAAAGCGACAATAGAATTTTTTTCATAAAATACCCTCAAAATCTGATATGAATATATTTTATAACTAAAGTTGAAGAACTTTTAACACTTATGTGAAATTCTTGTTAATTTTTTTCTTCAATTAGAGAAAAATCTAAATATTTTGACAGAACAGAAGGTATATGAACCCCCTCACCTTCAACATAATTGTTTTCTAGAATTGCCACTAATGTTCTTCCAACAGCAAGTGCAGAACCATTAAGTGTGTGTGGAATGTATTTATTTTTACTATTTTTAACTTTTACATTGATTCTACGTGCTTGAAAGTCTCTGAAATTTGAGCATGAAGATATTTCTCTAAAACAATTTTGGCTTGGTAACCAAACCTCTAAATCAATGGTTTTTGCTGATGAGAAGCCGAGATCCCCGGTACATAAGACCACTTTTCTGTAAGATAATTCAAGTTTATCTAGGAGTTGGGCTGCATTATCAGTTAAGTCTTCAAGTGCTTTATCAGACTCTTCTGGGTGGACGAACTTAACAAGTTCAACTTTTTCAAACTGATGTTGTCGAATCATCCCTTTTGTATCTTTGCCATAATTTCCAGCTTCAGATCTAAAACACGGTGTATGTGCTGTTAACTTTACTGGCAGATCTGATTCATTTAGAGTTGTATCCCTTAATAAGTTAGTTAGAGGAACTTCTGCTGTTGGTATTAAATATTTATTGTCGTCTACTTTGAATTGATCTTCTTCAAATTTTGGTAGCTGACCAGTTCCAATAAGAGATTCTGTATTCACTATATACGGAACATATTGTTCCTGATAGCCATTATTTTCAGCCTCATCAAGCATAAACTGTATTAATGCGCGTTGTAGTTTTGCCACCTTTCCTTTTAAGACCACAAATCTAGCACCACTTATTAAAGTGGCTTTGTTGAAATCGACCCCATCGATTAGTTCGCCAATTTGAGTATGGTCTAATCCATCTGATTTTTGCGTATAAATACTTTCAGAAACAACAATATTGGCTTCTTCATTAGACCCAATGGGAACATCATCATCTGGAATATTGGGAATAGATAATAGGAGACCAGAAAGCTCTGTTTTTGCTAAATTAAATTTTTCCTGCAAGGCGTCGATTGACTCATTTATTTCATTTGATTTATTTTTATCTTCATCGATATTTTCACCGTTTTTAGCAAGCTCCCCAATCAGTTTAGATATTTCATTTTTTTTGTTTTTAAGATCATCAAGTTCTACTTGCATAGTATTTTTACTATCGTTCAAAGAAAATAAATGATCTATATCAGCTGTAGAGCCTTTGGCAGTAAGCTTTTCAGCAAGCTTGGGATTGTCCTTTAATTTATTTAAATCAATCATTTCTAATTACCTGATAATCATTTGGTGCTACATAACTAATATTAGTTGATTCATAAACTAAATTGCTAAATTTAATCAAAAAAACTTGGTTTTGATTATCAACTATTTGCATACTAGCAAGTTTGTTGTTAACAGCAGTAACTGTTGAAGTCTTTATTGATTCATCATTGATGATTGCTTTAAAACACATCTCTGGACAACTAATAGGTGTGTAAGTTAATTCTTTATCGAATACCTTTGAAAGTAAAAAATTATAGTTATTGTTGTAAATCATGACTTGTTTAAAATCATTATCTTGAACAATAAGTTGATCTTTCAAACCATAAATTGTCTGATTCATTGGATCATTGAGCTGATAAACAAATTTATTGTCTTGAAAAGAAATTAACCCTTGTGAAATAGTTTGATTTGAATAATATTCTTTTTTTTCAATATTTATTTCAGCTGTAAATGGATCAAATAATTCAACGATATCACTTACCACTTCAAATGATAGAAAAAGGATAAGTAAACTATAAAACTTCTCTGGAACCATTTGAATTCATTGGAGAAACAATTCCATTTTCTTCCATTGTTTCAATGAGTCTTGCTGCTCTGTTATAGCCTATTCTAAATTTCCTTTGGATTGAGGATATAGATGCCCTTCTTGTTTCGATAACAAATTCCACAGCTTCATTGTAAAGATCATCATCGTTATCAGAATCTGAGTTCAATTCTTGCACTTCAATAGATTTAGTAACTTCTTCGATGTACTCTGGGGAACCAGATTCTCTGAGCAGTTTGGCAATTTTTTGTACTTCATCATCAGTAACAAAAGCTCCATGGATCCTTTTTGGAATAGAAGTTCCAGGTTCAACAAACAACATATCACCCTTGCCTAATAATTGTTCAGCACCGCCTTGATCTAAGATCGTTCTTGAATCAACTTTGGAAGATACTAAAAATGACATTCTAGATGGTATGTTTGCCTTTATAAGGCCTGTAATGACATCTACTGATGGTCTCTGAGTTGCTATAACAAGATGTATTCCAGAGGCTCGAGCTTTTTGAGCAAGACGTGCAATCAGTTGCTCTACCTTTTTACCAGTAACCATCATCAGGTCAGCTAATTCATCAATGACAACAACAATGTATGGTAGTTGTTTTAGTTCACCATCAAATTCAATCATTAATTTTTCTTTTGTTTCTTGTGGGATAGAATTTGGTTTACTAATTTTTTGGTTGTAACTTTCTAAATTTCTGACACCCAAAATTGACATGAGTTTATATCTTTTATCCATTTCTTTAACACACCAATTCAAACCATTAGCTGCCTTCTGCATATCAGTGATCACAGGTGTAATTAAATGAGGAATGTCATCATATACAGATAGCTCTAACATCTTTGGATCTATGAGTAAGAGTTTTAAATCATGATGAGTATTGTTTCTAAGCAGATTCAGTAAAACAGTATTAACTCCAACTGATTTACCTGAGCCAGTAGTACCAGCAATTAACAAGTGCGGAAGTTGTTGAAGATCTATCTTTGATGGATTGCCAGCAATATCCTTACCAATACTAAATTCAAGTGGATTTAGATCTTTTTGATCAAATTCTTTTAACGCTGAGTAAAGGTTTACTACCTTACGTTTTGGATTTGGAATTTCAATTCCAATTGAAGATTTACCTTCTATTACCTCAACCACCCTGACACTTTTAACTGCAAGGGATCGAGCAAGGTCATTAGCTATATTTGTTACCTGGCTAGCTTTAGTGCCAGGGGCAAGATTAATTTCAAATCTAGTAATTACGGGTCCGGGAAATGAACCTTCTACCTTGCCTTCAATACCGAATTCTTGAAGTTTAGCAACAAGATTAAGCGATAGATCTTCTAAATATTCTTTAGTCACTGATGATGATTCATCAACGTTTTGATCCAATAAATCCAGAAAATCTTGTTTTTGACTGATTGGCTCTGTTGTAACTGGTTGTTTTGCCGGTGTTTCTTTCTTCTCTTTTTTTATGTTATCTGGAACTTTTACTTCTTTAAGTGGCTTGGAAGGTGCTTTCTTTTCAACTTTTTTATCTTGTTTAAAAAATAAATTAATGTTGTTGATAAGTTTGTAAAAAATTAAATATTGAAAAGTTAAAAATAAGAAAAAACCAATTATCCCCAGCCACAAGGCATTAAGAGTATCCCCAAAGATTAGTAGCAAATTCATGCCTGCCACTCCTCCAGTATTAATGCCTGCACTTGATATCTCTAGAGCAGTATCCGGAAGCATCGCAGAAAAGAAAAGCGATAGAGGAAATAATGAAATTAAACTAAAAAGCAAATGATTGAATGATGTAAGTCTTTCTGAAAATGTTTTTGATGGTTCTGTAAAAAACATAACCATCCCAAAATAAAAATTAACTAGGCAAAAATAATATGCAGATAAACCAATATAAGAAAACAAGCTATTAGAAAACAGTGCCCCAATGTAGCCAAAATTATTTTGATAAGTAGTATTTTCATTAAAAATATTTACTACATTATCTTGCGCTGAAAATGTTAGTACGCTGGCTAGAAGAAAAAGTGAAAAAATTATAAGGCTAAAGCCAAAAAACTCTCTATATATTCTATCAATTGACATGCTAAGATATTGTAACTAAAAAAGCACAGATACACTTGTTTTTAGGGAAAAAACTATGGAACAACACCAATTAATTATCATAGGTTCTGGACCTGCAGGATATACATCTGCAGTATATGCAGCCAGAGCTAACTTAAAACCGACACTAATCACTGGTTTAGAAGTTGGTGGACAACTGACAACAACCACTGAAGTTGAAAATTGGCCAGGAGATTTTGAAGATCTTCAAGGTCCTGATTTAATGATTAGAATGCAAAAGCATGCAGAGAAATACAATGTAAATATAGTAAATGACTATGTTAAGGATGTTGATTTCTCAGGCAGCCCTCTCATTTTAAATGGTGAGAAAACATCATATTCAGCGCAAGCAATAATTATTGCTACTGGCGCTTCTGCGAAATATCTTGGTTTAGAGTCAGAAAAACAATTTCTTGGTCGTGGTGTAAGCGCATGCGCAACTTGTGATGGTTTCTTCTATAAAGATCAAGAGGTAGCAGTTGTTGGTGGTGGTAACACTGCTGTTGAAGAAGCTTTGTATCTAAGTAACATTTGCTCTAAGGTGCACTTAATACACAGACGAGATGAATTTAGGGCAGAAAAAATACTCCAGGATAGGTTATACAAAAAGGTAGATGAAGGAAAAATTAGTTTAATCCTTAATGCAAACTTAGATGAGGTAACAGGCGAAGACTTTGTAACTGGCATTAATATTAAGCATAATGACGGTCAAGTGACCAGTCTCGCGCTCTCAGGTGTATTTATAGCCATTGGGCACAAACCAAACACAGATATTTTTGAGAATCATCTCGAGATGACTGATGGTTACATTGTTACTAAATCTGGGTTTAATTCTGGGGCAACCTCAACTTCTGTACCGGGTGTATTCGCTGCAGGAGATGTAGCGGATTATACCTATAGACAGGCAATAACAAGCGCTGGTTTTGGTTGCATGGCAGCCTTAGACGCAGAAGTATTTCTTGATAGTTAATTAAAGTGTTTTAATGGAGCCGCCATCACAAGTGATGGTTTCTCCAACAGTATAAGCACCAGCCCTGGAACACAAATAAATGCATAAACCTGCAATATCCTCTGGTGTGCCAATCCTTTTTCTTGGAACTGAATCTGCTATTAAGCTGTAATCAAAATTTACGGCTTTGCCTAACATGTGACTATCAAAAGGTCCTGGAGCAATAGCATTAACAATAATATTTTTAGAAACTAATGTTTTAGCAAGATGTCTTGTTAAATGAATAATTCCTGATTTAGAGGCAGTATATGAATAAGTCTCCATAAAAGGGACATGCAAGCCGTCTATGGATGCAATGTTAACCACACGAGATGGATTATCAGAGGTACCCTTTGTCTCTAGTAAAGGTGTTAGTTGCTGGGTTAAGAAAAAGGGAGATTTTAAATTTAAATCAACTACTTTATCCCAGCCTGATTCTGGAAATTGATCATATGGAGCACCCCATGCTGCACCAGCATTATTGATTAAAAAATCAATACCATTAGGTTCATGCTCAGTAAGATAATCAACAAGCTTCATAACACCATCTAAGTTAGATAGATCTACTGCAAAGGGTATGCAATCCACTCCAAATTTATCTGATAGTTCTGCAGCTTTTGCAACAAGTGCTTCTTCTTTTCGTGCTGTTATATAGACTTTAGCTCCGTTTGCTAAGAAACCAGAGGAAAGCATTTCGCCAATACCCCTTGAGCCACCTGTAACAACTGCTACTTTGTCTTTGACACTAAATAAATTATTTATCTCTAGACTCATAAAGAACTTACATAATAAGCTGCGGCAATAACACCACAAATGATTACTATAAAAGCTACAAGAGCGTCTGAGGATGAATTGTTCTTTTCCTCTTCTGAGTTATAAAATGGATCGTCATTCATTGTTTAGTTCCTTTTTTGCAATAATAGGGTTCGCGTACTGAGACATTATATCCCCTAACTCATCGTTCGTCATTGAAGAACGCATATCATTGAAATATTTACTAGCGTTTGGAAATTCATCATCGTTTACCGTCTCATATAGTGTTTGATAGGCATAAATATTTGTATCCCAAATTTTAAAATTATTTATTATGCTTTTATCTATTTCATTGGCTAATTCTTCTGGTGAAAAAGTTCCAAGCACAGGTGGGCAAAAAGTTAGGTGCACCCTACCTTTAGGCATCATCACTCCTTTAAAGATATGAGATATATCGTCGTTTTTTGATTTCGTCTCGTTATTAAGTGATTGTTTTGTTTTCTCAGCAGCCAAAGGATCTATTTCATATGAAATTGAACAAGGAATAATATTGTAGTGTTTTGAAATATCCTCAAAAGCGCATTTTTTTCTAAGGGCGATATGAAGCATTTTTAGTACTGCTGGATCAGTTTTATCAAGACCATCTTTTGATCGACCTTGTTTTTGTGCTATCCATACACTCTCATTAGCAGACAACCTTTGTGCTATAAAATCTGATGCTTTAAAGAGATTCATATAAATCTCTTTCTTGGAATCTCCAGATCTAGCAATAACAAAACTTTTATTTAATCGCAGCAAATCACCCATCCATTTGATGCTTACAAGGTTATCTCCAATGGCATTGTAAGTAGTATCCATGCCTATAGAATCAATAGCATGATTGCACAAAGCTGAGTCGAGCGTTATATCTCTGTGATTACCTATGAATAAATAGGGTTTGTTTTTATCAAGCTTATTTAAGCCTTCCGTGGTGAAATCAGTAATTGTCTGTTTAACAACTGAAGCCAATACTGCTTTAACCTGTTGTTGAAAATCTTTAATTGTATGTAGTTTTTTGATTTTAGATTTAAATAATTGCATAGCCAGAAAACTGGATCCGGGAATAGATAAAAACTTCGAAGTTGATTTATTAAGATTGGATTTCACAAAAGATAAGAAATCATTATCTGAAAGAAGCTCAAGAAGAACTTTATTTACTTCATCATCTTTATATGGCTCTATACGTATCACTGTATTAACTATAAAATTTACCTATGGATGATAAAACAACAATTAAAAATATCGTAATCTTTTTTGGAATAATTGGCATTGTGGTCTTTGTTTTATTGATAGGCGCAATGCTCTATTAACCTGGTGGCCAATTTAGACTCCTGCCTCCAAGCAAATGCACATGTATGTGAAATACACTTTGGCCTGCCTTGGCACCATTATTGATTATTAAACGGTAGTTATCATCAAGCCCCTGTTCATTTGCAATTGCTTTTGAAACAAGAAGCAAATGACCTAGCATCTCCTTATCATCGGATTCAGCATCTGATACCTTCTCAACAGGTTTCTTTGGAATTATTAATATATGTATTGGTGCTTGTGGGTTGATATCTTTTATGGCAAAACAAACTTCGTCTTCAAAAAGAATATCTCCTGGGATTTCACCATCGAGGATCTTAGTAAATATTGATTTAGCCATTAAATTATGAACCTTAACAGACGAACAAACAGATATACACAGGCTATTGTTAATACAACTGCAAAAAACTTTATGGTTAAGTCTTTTAAGAAATTCTTTTCTTTTGTTTTTGAAAAGTAACTTAAAAGCAATACTACGAGTATGACTAAAAGAACTAAGCTTAGAAGACCTAACATATTAGAATAAACTTCCTATATATTCCCATAATATGACAAGGAGTACTAAACCACTAGCCCAAACTGTGCATGCTATTAAATCAAAGAATAAAAAAGTCCTGTAATTTAACCGAAATGTACCAACAAAAAATGGTGCAAAAGGTCTAATGCTTGGAGTCATTCTGCCTAGCAAAATAGCACCAAACTTGTATTTATCAAACCAGGTTTTTGTTTTCTCAACTTGTTTTGTGCGTTTTTTAAATATGTTCCATTTAAGCATCTTTGATCCAAAAATTCGTCCCATTAGATAACTAGATTGATCACCGACAAATGCCCCAATATAAGCAAAAGCTGTTAAAACATAGATGCTAGAAATGCCTTCCAGATAGAGAAATACCGCCATTAGGTACAGCAATAAGCTTGGAAAAAAGAATCCACTGATAACAAAAGACTCTAGGAAGCCTAAAATTGTCAATATTAAAGGTGCTATTAGGGGGTTTTTAAAGCTAAATATTTGGAGTTGCGTTAACCAATCTACTCTTTTTTTTTAAAGACCTCTTCCATACTCACAATCTTAAAATTCTGATTGTCAGGTTGGTTGTAGCCATCCTGGACTACTAAAATACCATTGGGTGCATAATCACCAAGAGAAGCACTAGTTACATCTATACCATCGGTATCAGAGACATTATCAACTCTGAAAGAATCAATGTATGTAAAGGGATATTCTCTATCGTAAATATTAAATTTACTGTCGCCTTGAGAGGATAAAATTATATAACCAGTTGTAGCATCTACCTTATAAATAGCTACTCCTTCTGGATCTCCTCCAACATTGCCATCTCTTGAGTCTATAACTTTAACCAATTGTTGGTTTTCAGCATTGTAAGTTTTAAGGAATCCTCGTGCGCCTTCACGTGACACATGAATGTACTTATTTTCATCATCAAAAACACATCCTTCCGCTTCATTACCCAGTAGTGGGACATTATCTTCATCAGCAGTAATATCGAAGGTATTGATTATCTTTAGTTGAGTTAAATCCCAATATTGAACTCTTACGCCTTCTTCTTCTGTTAAAGCAGCTACAGGAGCACCATTAATGATTCCCATGCAAATACCATATATATCCATCCCTGCTTCAAGGTGGAAGTGTTTTAGCTCTTCTGAAAAAGCATTATCAGGATTATTTTCAAAGTATTGATAAATACCCTCTGTTGGAAATATCCAGTAGTCTAGTGTGCTATCAGATCTGTTTGATGAGACTAGGTGTAATTCATCGTCAATTACTCTTAAATCAACGTTATTGATACTACCTAGGTTCTGATAGCTTAAGATATTGCCCTTCAGGTCATATACATATATACCTGATTTTTTGTCTGTACCAAAGATTAATGAGTTGGCTGTATTATCCAAATTAATCCATATAGCTGGATCATCAGCAGCATCATCATTGGTTACTACTGGCTCTGTTTCTACTATATAACTAACAGTTGGATAGTTATCATCATTAGAGGCCGTACATCCAAATAGAATTAACCCTGCTATTAACAGGGTTAATTTCTTAAATGGATAGCTAAAAACTGTATCTGGCACCAAAGTTAACTGTGGAACCATACTCATCGTACTGAGATAACCTTGTTTTATCTCCCCAGTAATAGTATTCCGGTTCATCATTAATGTTAACTAATTCAAAATTAAATGTAAGTTGATCACTATATCTGTATTTAGCAGTAAAATCTACTTGCATAAAATTATCTGTAAATCTTGAATAATCTAATGAATTTAGTGAAGCATCTTCATCTTGTGATAATACGTCTAAATAATCAGATCTGTAGTTTGCAGCCAATCTTACATCAAATTTGCCCTTATCATAACCAAAGCTTAAATTTGCATTTTGTTCAGAAAGCTTTCTAAAGGGAATTCTTTCTGTTCTATCGAATGGACTTTCATTTTCTCCTTCTGTGCTTGTGTAATTTGCTGATACGAAGAATCCTGGTAGATTTTCTAGTTCATATTGAAAATTTATTTCCATACCATTAAGTTCGCCCTCATCAGCATTAACATAAGATACATACTCATCTAGCATTATGCCTTGATAAGAAACATCTTCTCTAAGAACTTTATATACATCATTCTTGATATATTTAGTGAAGAAATTTATACCCACATAAGAGAAGTCTGAAAAATAATATTCAAGCCCAAAATCATAATTAGTTGCTTCCATTGGTTTTAAGTTTGGGTTACCAACTTCTGCTTTTGCCTCGTCTATCTCACCATCATCCTCTTCTATCTCAACCATTGTTCTAAAGGCTGAGGCAGTAAATTTTGGTCTTGATAGCGCGCTCCAGCGTGCGGCACGGAATATTAAGTTATCATCAAGTTGTAACTTGTATGTAAAATTAGGAGCAAAAAATTCATGTCTACCAGATGCTATTTGTGGCACCACACACACATCATCTGCAAAAGATCCAGCACAGACATATCCGCCAACACCATCTTCATTTAATGAGGCATCATTTCCTAAGGTTTCTGTATCTGTAATTTCATATCTAAAGCCTAGAATTATTGTTGCTACTTCGCCTCTAAATGTATTCATGTAATAAATAGATGTAACGTCTTCATTTGTAATGAAATCTTCTGCAAAGCTTGCATATCTTGAGCTATCTTCAGAAATCTCCATAGTATCTAGCAGGTTCTCTAAATTTCTTACTGCTGATGGGCCAGCAGAAGTAAAAAATGGATTTGGTAGTCTCCAAATAGCAGGTCCGGTAGGGTTTAAATTGGCAAGTGTATAATCTCCGCCAGACCAAAATGAATTATCAATCTGAACATTTTTTTCTCTTTCAGATGATTTAAATCCAAACTTTTCTGTTGCATCAAAACCAAACCTAACAAGATCTCTAGTAAAATCTAATTTAAAGGCATTAATGGTATCTTCGCTGACTGCTTTTTCAAATTCAACTTCATCTAATTCATAATTACTTAGATCATATACAGCATTTATGCCTGGTACGCTTGGATTCCACATAAATACCGGTGTTTGAGGATTGGACCAGTCTATTTCTGCTACCCAGTCATCATAAACACCATCAAGGTCAATACATTCGTCTCTATCTGCTCTGATTTCACATCTAAATGTTGCATCTGCGTTATCAGTATCATTCTCTTCAGCAAAAGAATAAGAGTAGTCAAAATCAACATTAAATACATTGCCTCTAAAATCTAATTCTGTTGAACCGCCAAAACTAATTGCTTGGAGAGTTCTGGTTTCAATCCTTTGTCTTGTTTCTACATCATGTCTTACTCTATCGTAGCGTGCTGATGTTGCGCCCATACTCACCATATCCAACTTGCCATATTCATCCTTAAACCTGAGTTCATCATCTTGATAATCATTATGAAGGGCTCGTATATATAATTGAGTTGAATCATTGATTAAGAAGCTCATTTCTCCACTAAGACCAAGTCTTTGTCTTGTTAAATCATAATATCTTTGCTCGTAATCATCATTCATGAACCAAACGTTATTTTCTGGTTCCCAACCAAAACCAGTTTCATTATTGTTTGCGATTGTTTGTCTTGATTGGTAGTTCATGCCAACTGAATAAGCAAACTCACTAGACACTTTCCTACCAGTAGTAAATGACATTCTTGGGTTATTTGAAGATTCTGTTAGTTCATTCCAAGATGATTCAATTTTTAATCGATTGTAAGAACCATCTATATCAAGTGGATTCAAAGTCTTAAAATCTATCCTTCCCCCTATAGAATCTGCATCTTGGTCAGGCGTTAGGGTTTTAGAAACTGTGATTGAGGATAATAGATCCGTTGATAATCCGTCTAATAGTACAGCTCTATTATTTTCAGGAGCAGCTAACATTGCTCCATTAAAAGCAAAGCTATTCAACTCTGGACTCATCCCTCTGATAACTATGTAACGACCCTCCCCTTGATCATTTTCTACACTTATTCCTGATAACCTTCTGACTGCTTCAGCAGCTGTTGTGTCAGGGAACTGTCCCAGACCATCTGAGTCAACAACTGATATGATGCTATCAGAGTCTTGTTGCTTTTTAAGAGCTGACTTTAAACCAGCTTTTTGTCCAATTGAAACGACTTCTTCGATATCATCATTAACCTCTTGGCTAAAAATTGAGTAAGTAAGTATTGATAGAAGTAAAATATATTTTTTCATAAAAAATCCTCGTAAAAAAATACTATTTATTGTATTAAACAATTGTGTGACAAATTAAAGATTAGTATGTGAATAAATTTAGAAATATTTCTAAGAATATGATGGATAGTAAGGCACCAGCAGGGAGTGTAATAATCCATGATAGAAAGATTGAATTCACACTTCTGACATTAATTGTTGAAATACCTTCGACTAAACCTATGCCAATTACTGCTCCAACAAGTGTATGAGTTGTAGAGACAGGCATATCAAGTTGCGATGCAAGGACAACGGTTAAGGCAGCAGCTAATTGTGCAGCAAAACCCTTGCTAGGAGTTAACTTAACAATTCTTTCACCAATTGTTTTCATTACCCTATATCCTAGAGTTGCAAGTCCGATCACAATACCAGCAGCACCAAGGAAAAGAATCCACAGAGGTGTTTCCGCCGATACAGCATTACCTAAAATTTGGTTGGTTGCTTGATGAATGGCTGCTAATGGACCAATAGCATTAGCTACGTCATTGGAGCCATGTGCAAAGGCTACAGCACAAGAAGTAAATACCATTAAATAGGCAAATTGTGATTCTTGTGATCCACCGGTATTTGATAATCTTGCTCTTGAAAAAATATAAAATATTGCAGTAAATACTAGTGCAGCAATTGCTGAGTAAAAGGCACTATCTCCAAAAGTTAATATCATATCTTGTTGTTTAAATATATTTTTTAACCCTTTAGTTACCGTAATAAGAGCAATAGCAAAACCAGCAAGGAAGACAAAGAAATTAATGATTAGCAATCTGTATTTTGTATTCTCTTTAAGAATTAGCTCTTTACATATGTAATAAAACAAAGCTGCCACAATGGCCGAAGATAGTGGAGATGTGATCCAAGACAGACCAATATTACCGACAACAGACCAATTAATTTTATCAAAGCCTAAGGCATATATTCCAAAACCTACAATTGCGCCAACAATAGTATGTGTCGTTGAGACAGGCCAGCCTCGTAGACTTGCAATTAATAACCAGGTTCCAGCTGCAAATAAAGCTGAAATCATTCCATAGATCAATATTTCTAGATTGGCATCAAATAATGCTGGATCTATAACACCTTTACGGATTGTTTGTGTAACACCACCACCAGCTAAAAAAGCGCCTAGAAACTCAAATATAGCAGCAATTAAAACGGCCTGTTTAATGGTTAGTACTTTGCTGCCAACAGAAGTTCCCATAGCGTTGGCAACATCGTTAGCTCCAACTCCATAAGCGGCAAAAAATCCGAGCATGGCAGCAGATATTAGAATTAAAGGGATGCCATAAATTGTTAATTCAATCATTATGCTAATAAATAGGTAATCTCTGCTATACTATACCGTCTTTTTTCGAATATTACATGAGCATAATTGAATATAATTTTGAACATTACAAATCTCTTGCGCCAAATTTATACCGCAAAGAAAAATATAATCTTCAAGTTGAGCTTTTAAAGCTGCAAGAAGATGTCATTAAGAATAAAAGACAGATTGCTTTATGTTTTGAAGGCAGAGATACTGCTGGCAAATCATCAACTATTAATTTTTTCTCAGAACATTTAATTCCTTCTAATTTTGATTATGTTCATTTGGGAATTCCAACACCTTATGAAAAAAGAAATTGGTTCAGAAGATGGTCCAAACATTTGCCAAAAGCAGGAAAAATTGTTTTGTTTGATAGATCTTGGTACACCAGAGCTTTAATTGAACCAACACTTGGCTACTGCACAAAGCCACAATATGAAGATTTTATGACTAAAGTTAATGACTGGGAGAAAAAACTTATAAAAAATGGCACTGAGATTGTTAAATTTTATTTTTCTATAGATAAGGAGCAACAAAAAAGAAGAATAAGTGCACGAAAAAATAGCAAACTAAAGTACTGGAAACTTTCAGAGTCCGACCAATTAATGGTTAATCAATGGGATGTATTCACACTTTATAAGAATCAAATGTTTGACATTACTTCTACCGATGTGGCTCCGTGGATCATTATCAATGCGAATAATAAAATGATTGCTCGTTTAAGTGCCTTAAGATACATCTTGAATACACTTGATTATGAGGGCAAAGTAACACTTGAACCACCAAAATGGGGTGAAGATTTAGGAAATTACTCATGCTTTATTGAAGGTGTATTATTCGATAATTTAACTTATGAGCAATATAAAATACTTGCACCCTTTTCTGATTAATTAATGAATATTGCGATTGTTGACATTGGTTCAAATGCTATCAAATATAAAATTTTTGATAGAAACAATATGGAACTTAAAGATTATTATCGGGAACCACTAAGGTTAGGACGAGACGTTTTTACTAATGGATATTTATCTGACTACAATTGTGAGAAGCTCTACTCTCTTTTAAATAGATATAAAGATATATTTGAAGAACAGGGAATCACCACAACCCATTTTATTGCTACTTCAGCCTTAAGAGATGCGAAAAATAATAATAATATTATTGAAGAACTTAAAGATCAGGGCATAGATGTAAAGGTTATCTCTGGTGATATCGAGGCATCGCTATTAAAAAATTATGATTTTACTCACGAAACCGAAGCCATTATAGATATAGGTGGCGGTAGTGTAGAGATATGTGTAAAACAAGGTGATTCATATATAGCAAAGTCATTTCAATTAGGGGCTGTTAGATTATTAAGTTACAGTCAAGCAGAACAAACTGAAGCATTTAAAGACCTTGGTGCATGGCTTGGACAATTTAGCTCAATAGAATCGTTAGTTGGTTTAGGTGGTAATTTAAGGGCATTAATGCAGGCAAATGAAATTTCTAGTGAATTTGATACCAAATTATTTGATTCTTATGTTCAAAAGTATAATTCACTGTCCAACGATCAATTAATAAATGAATTCAATATACCTGAAGATAGAATAGATATTATTCCAAACGCATTAAACATATACAGTTATATAATTAAAGAAACTAAAGCTAAAGTAATATCAAACTCGTTTTGGAGCATTTCTGACGGATTAGCACAAAAACTTATTCAAGAGGAATTTTAAAACCAATAGAGTCCCCAAAAAGACCAGCCCTTCTAGATTTAAATATCGAAGTGGAAATATTGATATCAAAAGCATTATCAATAAGAGTTATTTTTCCAATATAGTCATTGCTATTATTAAATAGCTCCGCAAAGTAAACATCCCTATTACAATTTATTATTCCAAGCAGCGAATCCCTAAATAACTCATTTGATATGATTATGGCTCCATCAATATCAACACACTGTGCTGAGACAAATGAGGCATTGTCTATCGTTGTTGTAATAGTAAATTCACCTAACTCTGATGTCTTATATAGATAATCAATTTCAGCATCTTGAACGTTAAATGTAGCCTTTGCTATAGAGGCAAATGGAGCCAGAATCTTAGCAGAACCAATAAACTTGTCTGTAGTTGAAATTAATAACTCCAGATCTGTGAATGTAAATGAACTGCTAAGCTGAAATGTGCCTAAATCGTATTCATTTAGATAAACATCTTCAATTTTGCTCTCTAGGATGGTTCCCTCAGCATAGCTGTATTCAAATTGATAAGGTGATATTAGTGATTTAAATTGATTTAAATAAATAGATACTGGTGCAAATAAAACTGAAAGTAACAATAAACCCCCAATAGCTAACGGTATAAGAAGGTATTTAATCATCTAATGCAATTGAAAGAGAAACACCATCTGTTTCGTAGGATAGTTGAAAAGATGCAGGAGACATCCTTTGTTCCTCACAATAATTTAAAATTTTGATAACTGCCGATTCTTCAAGCTGTTTCAATGCATACTCGTTGCCATCTTTAATGAAATTTAATTGCTCCTGACGTAGGAAAGTTTCAAATTTAATAGCTTGAGGCGCATTCTTAATATTTTGTTCATAATCTTTAAGTTGTGCTAAGGATTGTTTGGTTTGGTTAAATTTATCTAAAGATTGGAAAAGATTATTTCTTGACTGGTTAATGCCATCAATCAGTTTAGTCTCCATAAAAAAAACAAATGCAACCAATCCAATAATTCCTAATGATTTTAGGAGGAATTGTTCCCTTTTTGATAGTTTATAGTTCATAAGTTATTGATGTTTTTGTGAAGCCTTGTAGTTCCTCTCTGCTTTCTATCGTATTTTTAATATTTGAGCGTTGTAAATTATTAATAAATAATGATTCATCAACTTCATTTTCAAATAGGTAAGTAATCTGTATAGATTGAGATTCATTTAAATCCATATAGACATCAACTACATTTACAGAAGCAGGAATATTACTTATTAATTGTTTAATCTGCGTAAACGTCGATGCCTGAGATGAATTTAATTCAAGCAACTTATTGGCAATGCTTGCTTGAATATTGGTTGAACTGTCATCAGGATAAATCTCATTGTAGATCTTCTCAATTGTGTTATTCATAGAATTAATTTGATTATTATTTGATGTGATATTAATCAACCCAGCAATATTCAGTATCACAACAATTCCAAATAATGCATAAAGATATTTTTTTGTATTTTTAGGTGAGACTACTTCAACTAGGTTTAATGTGTTTACTTCTGAAGTTGCCATATCAGATGGATCAAAAGTTAAATCTGTTAATTGAAGTTTTTTAAGTTCCTTATTGTTTTCTAAAAGTTGGTAGGATGAGTTTAAGATTTTAATAGGTTTGTCTTCATCATAAACGTAACAAGCACCCTCAAATTCAATATTTGTATTTAAGCTTTTAAAATAGCTCAGATCCGATGAAATCTTTAGATTTCTATCAAATGCTGAAAATATTTGCTTTAGTTTTAAGAGATTTTCTGCTGAAATAACGTGGTAAATATGGCTATCAGATGTCTCTAATATTTTTAAGTTTTCTGTATCTTTGAGTGAGTTAGTCGCAATTGTATTGATTATTGAGGCTTCAATATTGGATTTATTTGTCATCTCGTTATCATTACTAAAAAGCGAAAGAATTTCATTGGGCAAGATGACATGGATATTGTCTTTAAAATTAATATTTGAAAAGTCAGTATATTTAGCTTTTTTATTTGTTATTGAGACACATTTGGATAAAGATGTGTCGGTAAAAAATATATAAGTCATGCTGAAATACTTCTTCTAATAATATTATTATTCCTAGATTCTAGGGTGATTATACTCAAAAGATTAAAAAACGTATCTTCATATTTTACTTTGTATAGAATTTGTATGTATTTAGGTTCAAACGTTAAATAATCTTCTGTCAATTTAAATGCTGTTATGTTGGTCAATTCCAGCAGATTAGAAAAGTTTTGATACCCTTCTATTGGCTTCGAGAGAATAATTGTTTCTATATCCTTAAGAGTCAGTTCCGGATATATTGATAACAGAACTTCGTAGTTTTCATTGTTTAATTCATTAATATTAAAAACCACATCATTATCAGGTAAAGCACATATATTCTTGTAAATCATTTCTAATTCTGCGGTAGTAAGCATAGCTAAGTTTTTAATTTGGCTTTTATGTAGAAACAGTTGATCTGGATTTAATGATAGTTCATCTTGTGTTGTGTAAAAGAGATCCTCTGCTCCAAAAGGTTCTGGTAGACGATCACTATCTAAAGCATCATAGAGCCGATCAATCAGTTCTCTATGCTTAGTTCTGTCTATATTGTTAATAAGGAGTAAATTTTCAAAAAATAAACCATTATCTTCGTTTTTAACATAAATATTTCTGAAAGGTTTCACCAGAGTATTAAGATTAAAACAATTCGTCATGTCATATAATTCAATATCAAGATTGTCATATTTGGTATTAGCAAATATGTTCAACTGCGATTCAGCAAATGTTAAGTTTTTAAGTAGCTCCGAATTATTTAACAATGTGTTGGTAAATAACTTCTCTGAATTAATTAATTCAATTCTTTTTTCTATTGAGCTGGTATAAACCGTAGATTTAATCGTGTCATTGTAAATTAATCTGCTTATAACTAGGATGAGAAAGCTTAGAATAACTATCAGAGCTAATGTAGAGATTAAAACAAAACCTTTTCTCATCAGAATGTACTAAATAATTGTGTATATTTATTGTTGCCCAATGTGTATTCCATCAAAATGTATTCAGGAGCATTTATATTTTCTGCAAAGTTGGTATTGGGCCACTCATTGGTTAGATTTTCTGGTTCTATACCATACTTGAATTCCAAATTACTGATATCTTTCAACAGAAGACGATTTGATAATATTTTATCTTCTTTATTCACTAAGGTTGTTTGGCGACTAAGCGTATTGTCTTTGTATATGTAGGTAACCCGTCTAAGTTTTGAATTAGAATTTGATGTGTCAGAACTATTCAATGTAATAAATTTCAAAATTTGATCATCTTTCCCGCCAATGAATGACACATTTAAATCTCTCCCAGTAGTATCTTTCATTTGAAATGGAACACTCTGCATCAAATCAAGCCTTAATATATTTATGGCATTAAAGTGTTTATTATTTTGATTGATGCTTTGTTCAACGCGTTCTTTAAGAAAAACACTATTCGATAAATAATCAAATGACATAATCGAAATAATGGAAGCAGCCAATAAGGCAATTAAGATTTCAATTAAGGTAAATCCCTGTTTAATCATTTGTAAATAATCAATGTTGTTTCAGAACCAGGATGCTCTATTTTAATCTCTATTTCTCTAACATTTTGATATCGAGATAATTGTGTTTGCTCAATATCATCAACATTAAGCATACCTTGAACAATATAGTCATCTACATCAGGATCTATAACATACAGTGTCAATAAGTTTGCTTTTAAGTTTGATTCTTCTACAAAGGCTTGTTTTAAATCTTGAGCTTTAAGATTTTGATCGATTAGCTGACTGTATGCTAAAAACGTAATAGATACGATCAAGAGTGAAATAACAACCTCTAATAAACTAAAACCCTGTTTAAAATGCTTATAACTCAACTGTCTCTCCATTAGATAACTCAAAAGCTGTTGCTGATAATTCTTGGCCAGGATAGATAAACAAATATAGTTCACTCTTATCAATAACCTGTGCCCAACCATTAGCTTCATATGACCTTACATATGAAGAATCAAATTGTTCAGTTAATATCCATTCGCCCTCATAATTAAGGAAAATTCCTGTTTGACTGATTCCATAGATGTTTCCGGTATACATGCTTAATTCTAAGTATTGTTCTATTTTTGCTTCGAGTGATTCGAATTGCACCGGGTCTCTGAATAATAGATAAAAAGAGGACGAAGCTATTGAAATAACAAACAATACAACGAGTATTTCAAGAAGAGTGAAACCTTTACTCAGTTGAGTTACCAATGTCCGCATTCTCACCTTCACCACCTAACGCGCCATCAGCCCCTAAAGAAATAATATCGAACTCACTGTTTTGACCTGGGAAAACATAAACGTAATCATTTCCCCATGGGTCAGTTGGTAGCTTATTAATATATCCACCAGATGGGTATTTATTAGGGTTTCTTAAGTCTCCTGGATTTTCTACCAGACTGTTTAGTCCTTGATCCTGTGTTGGGTACCTACCCTCATTGATTTTAAACATTACAAGAGCTTGTTGTAATCTAGCTATGTCTTGTTTGGCTACTTCAACGTATGCGTTACTTAATGTAGGCAAGAAATTAACAGACACTAAAGAAACGAGTAGTCCTAAGATTACTATCACAATCAGTAATTCTAATAGGGTAAAACCTTTCCTTATTAATTTTTTCATAATGTAAATATTAAATTATTCATTTGTAAAAGTGGCAACATTATTGCTAACACTATAAGCATAACAAATACTCCCATAGTTAATATAACTATTGGTTGTAATAAAGTAAGCAGTACATTCCTTCTTGTTTGCACCTCTTGATCTAAAAAATCCTTTATTTTTTCAAACATTAGACTTATTTGGCTACCAATATCACCAGAACTTAATAGTTGTTGAAATACATTAGGGAAAATCGTTGATTTTGAGAAAGCTTGGCTTAATGAAGTACCAGATGTCACCTTATTCACCACAATATCAACTTCAGACCTTAAATATCTATTTCTAAAGGTATCTTTAGCGATACGTAAGCTATCTATGGTATTTAGCCCTGCTTTAGTCATAAGGCGCATAGAAGAGCAAAAACGTGCTGTTTGGTCATATATTAATACCTCGCCAAATAGTGGCATTTTAAGCAAGTATTTTGAGGCTTGTAATTTGATAGTTTCTGAAGAAAGTGGTGAATTTAAATAAAAGTACATACCTAAAGAAATAAATAAAACACTCCCAACTATGTAGGGAAAAATATTTGAAAAATTTAATAAGATTAAGGTTAAGGATGGTAATGCAACGTTAGAAGTAACAAATTGTTCTATAACTTGGGGTAAAACAAAGGTAAGTAAGGCGTAAATAACTGCCAGTGATACAAAGAACAATATTGCTGGATAAACAAGGGCCCCAACTACCTCTGACCTAACTTTTGCTTCTTTATCAAGATAGGACGCCAAATCATTAAAAACTTCTGGTAGTGAAGCAGAACTTTCCCCTGCAAAAATAGTTGAAGTATAGATATCATCGAAGATTTGTGGAAACTTCTTCATTGATTCGCTTAAGCCTTTACCTTCAGTTATATCATCATTTATTTCTAGCAAGACATTAGTAAATTTTGATTTAGCTTGTTGGCTTAATAGCATTAATGATGTTTCTAAAGGTGTCCCTGCGCTTAATAACGCTGATAATTGTTTTGTAAATATTGATAACTCTTTTTGGGAAATTTTTGTTTTAGACTTATTCTCCTTTCCTGGAACAATTTTAAGTGGATTAAGTTCTCTGCTAATTAGGATATTTCTGGCCTCAATGGTGTCTGATGCAGAAATAATTCCACTTACCTTTTTTTCAGCTTTATCAAACGCTTGATATTTATATGTCGCCATTAATCTTCAGTAATTCTTAATATTTCAGCCAATGATGTATCGCCATTTTCTAAAGCCTTAAGACCATTTTCAAAAATCCTTTTTGAATCCTTATAAACGTAATCGCTAATTTCATTTTCTGATGCAGATTTATAGATTAACTCACTTAAAGTCTCATCAACTTCAATATATTCCCCAATGCTTAATCTACCCTTATATCCTGTATTGTCACATTTATCACAACCCACAGCTTTGTATAGTTTTTTTGAAATATTATATTTTTCAACAATTTTAGATTTTTGAGATTCAACATCATGTGTTTTGCAATGAGGGCATAACTTTCTTACTAATCTTTGTGATAATACATAAACAATGCTTGAGGAGAGCAAATAAGGCTCAATACCCATATCTCGTAAACGTGTGATGGCATTAACTGCACTATTTGTATGCACAGTAGACAATACTAAATGACCAGTTAAGCTTGATTGTATAGCTATTTCTGCAGTTTCTTTATCTCTGATTTCACCTACCATCACTATATCAGGATCTTGCCTTAAAATAGCTCTAAGGCCTTTTGCAAATGTGAGTCCTGTCTTTGTGTTAACTTGAGTTTGACCAATTCCCTCTAATGCATACTCAACAGGGTCTTCTATGGTTAAAATATTTTGAGATCTATCAGATATTTCTTTAAGCCCAGAATAAAGAGAAGTTGTCTTTCCTGATCCTGTTGGTCCTGTTACTAATATAATACCTTCGTTTTTTGATAGTGCTTTTCGTAATGAAACAAGTATATCTTCAGAAAAACCAAGATCATTTAAACTTATATGTGTTTTGTCCTTTTCAAGTATTCTCAGGACAACACGTTCACCAAAAGATGATGGTAAAGTTGAAACACGTAAATCTACTTCTTTTTTTCCAATATTGATTGATATTCGTCCATCTTGTGGAAGTCTTCGCTCTGATATATCTAATTTAGACATTATTTTTATTCTCGAGATAATCATTTGCGTAATATTTTTTTGATACTGAAGAACTTCTCTTAGTACTCCATCAACCCTAAATCTAATACTTAATTTATTTTCAAATGGTTCAAGATGAATATCGGAGGCCCTTGCATTTATAGCTTTGGTAATGGTTGCGTTAATAAGTTTTATTATTGGGCCTTTATTTTTATCGTCCAACAAATCATCTGAAGGCGAAATAGAGTTAGCTATATCTAATAGATCTAGTTCTTCTACTTGATCTAAGCTGAAATCCTCAGACTTATTGGTATAAAGATCTGTAAGCAGCGATTCAAATTCATCCTCTGTGTGGTCAACCTTTACTATTTCAGATAAAAATAAATGCTCTATGTTTGATAAAACTTGCGCATTTAATGAACCACATACATGTAAAGTAGATATATTATCAGACTGCGTGAGGGTAACTTTATTTAATTTGCAGAAACTATAAGGTAGCGGAAGATTCATTTTTAGTTATCATCTTGCTCTTCTTTTAATAGCTGCTTAGCTCTAACAAGATTGAACTTTTCCTCTGATAAATCTTTTGTTGTTACAGAATCTCTTAAAATTGTTGGTCTCAAGAAAACCATTAAGTTCCTACGTGTTACTGACTTAGAAGAAGATCTAAATAGTGTGCCTAAAATTGGCAGATCACCTAGTAGTGGTACTTTGTTAACTGATTCTTGGACATCTTCTTTAATGAGTCCACCAAGCACTAAAATCTCACCGTCATCAGCAAGAACTGTTGTTTCTATCTCACTTTTAGTAGTAATTAAATCTCCAGTATTTGAAAGTTGAGCTCCAGCAATACCAGATACTTCTTGTTTGATGTACAAAGCAATTGAATCAGATTCATTAATTTGTGGTTTTACATCTAGCTTAAGACCAATTTCTTGTCGCGATGTTGTCCTGAATGGAGTTAAATTATTTGCACCCAAAGACTCACCAGTGGTTATAGGGATTTCTTGTCCATCAAATAATGATGCCTCTTCATTATCCAAAACTACGGTTGAAGGTGTAGATAAGATGTTTGAATCTAAGTCTTCTTTTAAAAGTGACAGCAGCATTGCAAAATTGTCTTCACCTTCAGTAAGATTCCCTAGACCAGCTACGAAGCCTTGAGTGTTGAGAAGTGAATTTGCTGCGCTTGAGGCTGCTCCTATACCTGATTCATCTGTATTTGCAGTTATTATTGATAATAAATCGGGACTAGTAGATGAGGGAAATCTAGTTAGCGCTATAGGTTTGTTACCAGTAGCATCACCAGAGTAAAGCGTATCAACACCAAGTGCTTTTGCTGAATTTTCTGATATCTCAACGATAATTGCCTCAACATATACTTGAGGACGTCTAATATCTAATTGTTTAACGATAGAAACAAGAGTTTTGATAGTTTGAGGGTTGGATCTGATGATAATAGAATTAGTTTCTTCATGTGAGGTTATAACTGTTTTGTAGTCAGCATTTTGCTCCTGATTAAAGGATCCTGATACATCATTTAATATCTTTAAAATATCCTCAGCTTTAGAATAATTTAAATAAATAACTTTGCTGCTATCGCTAACGTCATTGTCATTGTCTAGCTGCATCAACATACGTTTTGCTCTAATAACAATCTCTTGTGGACCACTTAAAATCAACTTATTTGAGCCTTGGAATGTTGCCACTGCCAACTTATCAAACCTTGTATTGATATCAGATTTTAAAGCTGTGATTAGCCTCAAAGCTTCAATTGAAGATAGGTTGTTAAGCTTAATTTCAGAAATAGTTGTATCTAAATCCGAATCTAATTTTCTAATTACGTCTTTAACTCTCTGAAGATTCTCTGAATCATCTGCAATTAGAACTTCTCTATCATTCTGTAATGCAACAATATAAGACCTAACACCCACTATGGGTTTAACAGCATTCACAATTTCTTTAGCACTGGAGTAGCTTAATTTGATAACTTCTGTTGATATTGATCCAGAGAATTCACCGTCTTCTGAGAAGTTTTTAACACCCTCTTGTGATGGAATGACTCTGTATACATCGCCATCTTTTAAAACGTTATATCCTTGAACCTCCATAGTAGACACATACACTTCCCAAATTGAATTTGTGTCTAAAGCGGCATCAGAATAGACCGATATGACGCCCTTTACTCTAGGATCAAGAATAACAGTCTTATTTGTAAGCAGAGCTATATCCTGTGAAAAGGTTTTAATATCTGCATCTTTATAAAATATATTCTGGTCTTGCCCCACTAACGTTAGGGACAAAGATAGAGCTAGAATAATCTTCTTAAAATTCATAATTATTTGTCTGTTTGATTTATTTTGGTTTTATCAAAAGCAGTCTCAGAGCCAATGATATCAAGGAAAGTGTAATTTGTCCCATCAAAAAAATATGCTCTTGATCCATCTGTATGAGAAAAAACTAACTGATTTGTAATATTTTCCCCTTGTTCAATCAATTTATATTTACTGTTTTCTAAAACAATAATGGTACTTTGCGGGCTATTCCCTCTTATACCAACAAGTTCGAAATTTAAATTTAACTTCTTGGCATTGTCTACAGAGGCAGTTATAGAAGGAATATTATTGCCAGTGATGGTAGGTTCTGTTTTAACTGGTTTAGGCAGTGTCTCAGATACATTAACGTTATTAAATGAAAGAACTCCTAAGTTAGAGTAGAAACCAATAACAATTACTAGAAGAATACTAAAAAGACCTAGTCTTATTAAATCACCTTTTGCCATGCTGGAATTTTACTATTTCTGAGGCAATCTAACAAAAAATTTAGAACCTTTATTAATTTTAGATTCTACACTTACATTGCCACCCAATCTGTTTGTAAGTTGTTTAACCAATGATAGCCCCAATCCTGTGCCTTTTGTATGAGCTCGCGCCTTATCGGTTCTATAGAAACGATCGAAGACTCTTTTTAAATTTTGTTTCTCTATACCATAGCCTTCATCTGCTATTTCAATAGTTATATCAGTCACTGAAACAGAAGATTTCAATGAAATTGTTGATCCATCTGGTGAATATTTAATAGCATTTGCAATTAAATTAGAAAGAATAGTTCTAAACGAATCTTTATCGGTTTTAATTACATGTTCTGAAGAAATTGAATTATTAAGTTGTATATTTTTTTCAAACATTAGCGATTCCAATGAATCAATAATGATATTTATTTGCTGCAAGACATTCATTTTCTTTTTCTTTGGAACCAGGCCGCTAAATTCAATCTTTTCTAGTTCAAGCAAGTCATCTATCATTTCACTCAAACGTTCAGCATTTAATTGAATTGATTGAGTAAATTTCTTAGCAGTTTCCTTGTCTTCTAATGCACCCGAATTAAGAGTTTCCGATCCTGCTCTAATAACTGAGACAGGCGTCTTAATTTCATGAGAAACATCTGTTAATAAATTTTTACGTAAATTTTCTAATTTTCTTAAGGACGAAATATCATTTATGACCAAGATATATTCATTAGTAGATGGCATTGTTGTTGCAGAAAGAAGAAGGTTTTTATTAGAGCTTTTATCTTTTATAGTCATTTCAGCTTCTGCAGATAGATTTTCTTTAGTCTTCTTTAAAAGCTTGTTAATAGATTGCAATTGCTTAATTGCAATCTTTTCACCAAGAAAAAACTTATGCTTACCAAAAATTTCTAATGCAATATCATTCGCAAATCTAACTTTATAATTTTTATTAAAAATAATTACGCCTTGATTAATGCTATCTAAAACTGATCCAAATTGAGTTCTCTGATCAATGGCTTGTTCAATTTCTGCATTTAATCGGTTAGATATATCATTTACAGTGTTGGATATTGATTCGAGCTGTTCATCTCCTTTCCTTATTTTCTTTTTTATAGGTTTGCCCTTAAGTGCTCTTTGAGTGTTATCTAACAGAATAGAAAGATCTCTTCGGATACTATTTTCAACATTTAAACTTAAGAAACTCGATGATGCTACAACTAAAAAAAATAAAATGATGAAGGGAATAATAAAAAAATTAAAAAGGGAGGCAGATAAGTCAAATGGAAGAGCAACTCGAATTATTCCTTTACTTAAATCATTTTGATCTCTAAGAATAGCAACATAAATTAAATCTTCTCCAGTGGTCTCGCTGTTCCTGGTAGCAGATCCATATGCACTGTTAATTGCACCTCTAATTTCAATTCTATTTTCAGGGGAGTGTAACTCTACGTTTGAAAGATCTTGTTGTTCAACTAAAGAATCACCAATTACCTGCCAATCCTCATTAATTATTGTAATTCTAAGCTCATTATTATCTGAATCTGTTATTGATAGAGAATCTGCTATTTCATCGAAATTTATATCTTTTTCATTAATCTGTGGAATTAATGTGTCTATAGTTTTGGCTTGTATATAGAGGGATTCAATCTGCTGTATTCTTGAATTATTAAAAATAAAAGATGAGAAGATTGTTACTACGATAAAAGTAATAAAAATTAAAAATGTTAGAGACAATAAAAAAATTCTAGAGAACTTAAAGGTTGGAATAATTTTAGCCATTAACTGATGTTGTTAAATCTGTAGCCAACACCTCTTATGGTCTGTATTAGATCACCTGTCTCGCCAAGTTTCTCTCTTAACCTCTTTATGTGGGTATCCACTGTTCTGGTTGTTACCTCTGAACTATACCCCCACACATCACCAAGAAGTTGATCTCTGGTTTGAACCCTACCCTTCCGTCTTAATAAGTGGTCTAGCAGTTTAAATTCAAGAGCTGTAAGAATAACTTCTTGATCATGAATCATTACTTCATGAGCATCGTGATTAATTGAGATTGGTCCAATAGTAATAATGCCGCCATTTTGTGATGATTCTGTTTGTTTCTTTAAGATAACTTTTACTCGTAGTATTAACTCTCGAACACTAAATGGTTTTGTAACATAATCATCAGCACCCAATTCAAACCCAACTATTCTATCTATTTCTTCACCCTTAGCAGTGAGCATAATGATTGCTATGTTGGATAAAGCTTCATTTGATCTAATCTCACGACAAACATCAAGCCCAGAAATGCCAGGCAACATGATATCTAGAATGAGTACATCAGGTTTTTTCTTATATATGGCTTTAAGACAATCATCACCATTGGAAAATTCAAACGTATTGAAGCCTTCTTTTTTAAAGTTATAGGCTAGTGCTTCACGAATATCAGGTTCGTCTTCTACGATATAAATATTTTTGGCCATGAGCGTAATTTATCTTATCTACGATTGTGATGAAAGTATTTTTTTTAATTCCTACCCTATCGATTTTTTCTGTAGCAATTCTCGGTAAAGGATCTTTAGAAATATGCAATACTTCCGGTACTTTGTAACCAGCAATAGATTCAACTAAGAATTCTTTAATGGCTTCTTCAGAAACGTCTGCATTACAATATATATATGCTCCAACAATTTCACCAAACTTTGGATCATCTATTCCACAAACACATGATTCTAGGATGCTTGGATGACGATCTAATGCATTTTCAACTTCAAGAGTTGATATATTTTCACCACCTCTAATGATTAATGATTTTTTACGATCAACGATAAACAGATAACCCTCATCATCTATGTAGCCCAGATCTCCAGTTAGCAACCAACCATCTTTTAGAGCTTTCTCTGTTTCTTCATTATTTTTTAGATAGCCAATCGTATTTGTTGGTGATTTAAATACAATTTCACCGACTTCTCCAGAGTTTAGAAAATTCCAGTTCTCATCAGTGACAGCAACTTCTGTTAGATATGGAACATTTAAACCACTGCTATTGGGTTTTGCGAGATACTCATCTCCTCTATTAATTGCACCCAGTGCACATGTTTCTGTCATCCCCCATCCAAAGGTAAGGGGTAGATTAAATTTATCATGTAGACTTTGAACTTGATCTTCTGGTCTAGCAGCTCCACCAGCACCAATATCTATGAGAGATGAAAGATCAAATTCATCAACATTTGGGTGATTTAGAAGATCCCAGGATTGTGTTGGCACACCGCTTATATTAGTTATTTTCATGCTTTGAATCATATTTAACGCATCTGATGTATCCCATTTATTCATGATGACAATTTGTCGTTTTGCTAAAGTTGAGAGCAAGAATATTGTAATTAAGCCAGTTACATGGAATAGAGGAATGTTGAGCAATATTTTTGCATTATCAACAGCTAGAAGTGTCTCTCCTTTTACTAGACCTCGTAATTCACCAAGTGTATAAAAACCTAATATTGCATTAGCTACTGATAAATGTGTCAACATTACGCCTTTAGGCAATCCTGTAGAACCTGAAGTATACAATAGGACAGAAACATCCTCGTCTGATGCATTTTCCTCTGGCCAGTCAGTGCAAGCATTTTGAAGAACATCATCGAAAGTTATGGCTTCAGAAGCAGAATCTGTTTTTAAAACCTGCAATACGTCTAAGTCTTGGGTGTATTGATAGCGTTTCTCATCCACAAATAAAAGTTTTAATTCGCTATGTTCTACACCATATTTTAATTCATCACTTCGCCACCAGCTATTTAATGGCACACATGTTGCTCCATGTGCCGCTATGCCTAGATATGCAATTATCCACTCGGTACAGTTCTGCATGCATATACCGACGCTATCACCAGGTTTAATCCCCTTTTCTGATAGAAATCCAGCTAAATTCTTTGCTTTTTGTATGGCTTCTAAATAGGTATGCTCATTGCCATTCTCATGAATGAATGGAAAGTCACCATTGAGTAATCCAATAACATCAAATAAATCTCGCATGGTTTTTGGAGCATTGGCAAAGACCTTGTAATTAACTCCGTTTAGTTGACGATCATGAAGGGCTAAGAGTGGGTTGGTTTCCATTACCTCTTTGAAAGCATTTTCAAGGTCAGATAATGTTGTGTTTTTTGTCTGGTCCATTTGTAAATTTTCCTATGAAAACTTTAAACTAAGTTTATGGCAGAAGAAATTTATTTTGTAAATAAATTTATTTTTTTTCAGGAACGAAACAAAGAAGATTATTTCTATAACTCCCTGATTTATATATTTGAACATGATCAGAATGGTGCGTTAGGAGTTGTGGTAAATAAAATGATTCCAATTAAAGAAACTAAAATATTTGAAACGTTAGATCTACCTGCTTACGATAACAATAAACATCTTCTAAATGGTGGTCCAGTTGATGTAAATAAACTCTTTGTAATACATGATCAGAATAATATCGAGTCATCGCTGACTGTTGAGAATGGATTAAATCTCACTACCGATATGGATATCATCAAAACTATTGGTAATGGTTTTTTTAAAGGCAACTACAAAT
Organism: uncultured SAR86 cluster bacterium; assembly: GCA_902535365.1. Lineage (GTDB taxonomy): Bacteria > Pseudomonadota > Gammaproteobacteria > Magnimaribacterales > TMED112 > TMED112. Next base: position 13,409 of record CACATF010000005.1, on the reverse strand, counting down.
TAGCTCTTGGTTACTGTGGTTGGAGTTCTGGTCAATTGGATTATGAAATATCAAGAAATAGTTGGCTCGTGGTTAATACTGATCCAAAAGTTATCTTTGAAAACAAACCTAAAGACCTAATTACAATAATTTCCAAGCAAGTTGGTTACGATATTGATAAAATTCAAAATAGCGAAATAATAACCAAACATTAATGAAAATATTTATATCAATAGCATCCTATCAAGATGCATTACTTCCAGTCACCATCAATAGTGCTTATACGCAAGCAAAATTCAAAGACAATGTGTTTTTTGGTGTCATTGATCAGTCTAAAATGAAATTAGATTTTTCTAAATCAAACATAGCTAATCAAATTTCCTATTTGCATATAGATCCTGCAGATGCACGTGGCCCTTGTTGGGCAAGAGCAATGGCTCAAACATTAATGAATGATGAGAGCTACTTTTTACAAATAGATTCACATACTGTATTCGAAAAAGATTGGGATGAATATTTGCTTAATTATTTAAAGATAATAAAGAAAAATCATAATAAGCCAGTTATATCAGCATATCCACGTGGTTTTGAAGTTGTGGATATGGAAAAAAGACATTTCAGAAAACTACAAGAAAATGACGACTCAACACATGTCATGGTTTTAGATCAAGATCGAGTATTTAAGGATGGTTATTTTTCAATGCAAAAAGGTATTCCAACAGGCTCTAAAGAGATTTACAAAGGTTTTTTACTTTCTGCTGGTTTTATATTTAGTGAGAGAAACTATGTTGAAGAAGTGCCTTATGACCCTCATCTTTATTTCGAAGGAGAGGAAACTACTCTTGCGCTAAGAACCTTTACAAATGGGTATGATATTTTTCATATACCTAAAACACCTTTATTTCATTGTTATGTTAGTGAAACCGATCAATTTAAGAGACCTCTTCATTGGCATGCTGATGAAGAAAAAGATAGAAAACTTAAGTGGGATGTTTTTCATAAAAAAAGCAAGTCTCGTATCAACAATATCATTGAAGGAAAACTTTCTGGCGCCTATGGACTTGGCTCAGAAAGAACAATTGAGGACTACCGAGATATAAGTGGTATCGATATTAGAAATAAGCAAATAGTCGAGGAAGATTCTGCATTCACTTTTAAAAAGCATTTAAATGATAACTGGACGAATGCTAAGAAAAAAGGGAGCATTTTTGATGTCTTTAAATAAAAGTTTCCTTCTAGTACTGCTTTTTGCGTTATTTCAAAATATTAATTCTGAATCAACTATTTCAGGAAAAACTGTTCAAGCTAGTGATTCAATGGTTGTAACACGACATTTTCTTGCAACAGAAGTAGGAAATACAATTCTACAAAAAGGTGGTAATGCTATTGATGCCTCGGTAGCAATTTCTTTTGCTCTATCGGTAGTGCTTCCACAAGCAGCCCCAATTGGCGGTGGTGGTTTTATGGTCATTCATGAGGCCAATACTAATCAAAACTTCACTATTGATTATCGTGAAACAGCTCCAGCACGAGCAACGAGAGATATGTTCATTACAGAAGGTATTGTAAATCGCGAATTAGCGCTGGAGTCCTATCTAAGCTCAGGCACACCTGGAACTGTCTATGGTTTATTTATTGCTCACCAAAAATTTGGAAAACTACCGTGGAGACAATTAATTGAACCCTCTATTACGCTCGCTAGAGAAGGATTTGTAATTACAGAAACATTGGGAACCACTCTTATTGATTACGCTGATAAACTAGCCAAAACAAAAGATGGTAAAAAAATATTTTTTAATGATGGTCAGATCAAATCCACTGGCGACCTACTGGTACAAACAGATTTAGCTAACACGCTTGAAAGAATTGCAAGATTTGGTGCGGCAGGTTTTTATAAAGGAAAAACAGCTATGTTGATTGCCAGTGATATGAGAAAAAATAATGGCTTAATATCTTCATCAGATCTGAGGAATTACAAAGCAAAATATAGAAAGCCTGTTTCATTTAACTACAAAGATTTAAATATAGTAACTATGGGCCCACCATCCTCAGGAGGCCTCTTATTGGCATTAATGTTCAATATGCTAGAGGAAGAAGATTTAAATAAAACTAATCCACATGATCCAAATAATATTTTAATTACCTCAGAAATTATGCAAAAGGCTTATGCCTTACGTACAGCATATATGGGGGATCCTGATTTTTATGATATTCCTTATAGCTTATTTTTATCAAAAGATAATGCACGTTTGTTATCAACTCAGTTAAATAGAGATAAATCTTCACAAAAAGCAGACTTCGATCCCTATAAATACAAATTTAAAGAGAACACAACTCACTATTCAGTGATAGACAGTGAAGGTAACGCTGTGAGCACGACCACTACTCTTAATACTGCTTTTGGATCAGGTGTGATAATTGAAGGTACAGGTGTCTTAATGAATAATGAGATGGATGACTTTGCTGCAGCTCCAAATCAACCTAATTACTTTGAATTATTGGGTAGCCAAGCTAATCAGATAGAGCCAAATAAACGCCCTTTGAGCTCAATGACACCCACTATAGTCTTCAAAGGTGATAAACCCTTAATAATTACTGGTGCACAAGGTGGCTCAAGAATCATTACCGCAGTTCTTCAGGTAATACTAAATTATTATGAATATCAATTATCTGCTCAAGAATCTGTTTATTTGCCAAGATATCATCATCAATGGAACCCAGAATATTTAATGCATGAAGATTTTGATGAAAACCTTATAGCTGAGTTGGAATCATTAGGGTTTTCATTATTTCTGCGCACACCTACATATGACTATAGTAACGGGATAACTTCTTCTATAATGATAGAGGAAGATGTTTTAATAGGAGTTAGCGATTTTAGATCTGATGACTTCCTAGCTATAGGTGTAACAAATGAATGATATAGATTTTTTAACTATCGAAGCCATGACTAACATTGGTGTGATTGTTGGTATTACTCTTCTAACAATACTTATCATTAGGAATATTGTTGTTGGATCATTGTTAAAAATTGCTGGTAAAACCGATAGTGTCCATGATGATGCAATGGTCGGTGCACTCAAAAAGCCATTAACTTTAATACCTATTGGGATAGCACTATTTGCCATTCTTCAAGAAATTAACTTAGATGATACGTATCAATCATATGGTGAATTGCTTATTAAAAGTTATTTCTACTTGGCAGTTTTTTGGTCTTTAGCTGATGCAATTACTCCTGTTAGAGATTTTGTAGGTGAGAAGTATGATTTTCTTACGCCTACCCTCAGAAATTGGATATTCAGAACCCTTAAATTTATTGCTTACTTAGTTGGGGTAGTTAGTGTACTTGAATTATGGGGTGTTGATGCAGCCTCAATTATTGCAGGACTTGGTTTATTTTCAGTAGCTCTAGCATTAGGAGCTCAAAATTTCTTTAAAAATTTAATCGGTGGATTGTTAATTATCGGAGAGAAAAGATTTAAACAAGGCGATTGGATAAATATTGAAGGGGTTGCAGAGGGAGAAGTAGAAAAAATAGATTTTCGTTCCACGTTAATTAGAAGATTTGATAAGGCACCAATATTTGTACCTAACTCTGTTTTAAGTGATTCAGAAATAATTAATTTCTCAGAAATGCCTTTTAGAAGAATAAGATTTAACGTTGGTCTTATATACCAAACAACACCAGAAACTATCTTAAATATTAGAAAAGATATTGAAGATTATGTTGCAAAAAATGATGACTTAGTAAATGCAGATGAAGCGACTACCACTATTAGGGTTACTCAATTTAATGACTCCAGCATAGATCTCTTAATTTATTGTTTTACTAAATCAACTCGATGGTATGACTACACAAAAGCTAAGGAAGATTTAATTCTAGAAATCATTAAAATCGTTAAAAACAATGGATCTGACTTTGCTTATCCAACACAAACAATTCATTTAGAAAAAGATTGAACTAATCTCTGAGTGATTCGTCAAATATAAAGATAACCTCTCACATCATATAGGGCACTTAGGTGCCCTATTTCATTTGAGAAGATTGATAACGACCTATAGGTATTTGGTCCAGCGGTAGTAATTCAATGTTATATTCTTCTCTTATCTCTTTAAGGCTTTTATTTAGGTATTCATCTGAAATATGGTGATAATTCCAACGTTTGGTCATTTTCATACATAATTTAAAGATCTTAAATTTCAATGGCATTAATGACATATATATTTTAAATATGCCCCAATAGCCGCCATGTTTATCAGTTATTGATTTAATTAATTTACTGTAGTCCGGATCTTTGTAGAAATCGATAATAGAACCCCAATCAAACTTCATTCCCCAAATAACATAAGTATCAAGTAAAGATTCTTCTTCAATTGAAGTGCCTAAACCAAACAATACATGAGTGTAATCATGTTCTTTAAATATTCGAGTATTTGGTGAATCGATATTTAAAATTTCTTTAAAAGCTGGATTGATTGAGTAGAACTCATCGAGCCCCTCTTTAAGCGTTAGTGAAGAATTTTGTTTTTGAAATTCATACATTCAATTATGATAGCAAATATGTGTGGTCGTTATGTACTTAGTGGAGATCCATTTAGTTTAGGAACTAAAGACAATTTTAACGTTTCCCCAGGACAAGATATGCCTGTGAAAACTGTAGATTGTGATGGTCAGTCTATGAAATGGGGCTTAAAAACAGAATGGCAGGAATCAAAACTGTTAATTAATGCACGAAGTGAGACTTACATGCAGAAAAAAACATTCAGCAAATGCAAACGTTGCATAGTTCCATACACTGGATGGATAGAATGGGCTGCTGAGAACAATCAAAAACAACCATATCTTCTTTACTCAGATAAAATGTATTTTGCAGGTCTTTATGATAATTCAGGCTTCATAATCCTTACAAAAGAAGCTAACAGCAATATTTACCATATACATAACAGACAACCAGTGCTTTTAGATAAATATGATGTTGGATTATGGTTTATGGGTGATTACGATGTGAGTAAAACTAATGAACTCATTCGATATCATAAAATTTCTAAATCTATCAATAACCCTGAAAATAACAGTCGTGAATATTTAAGTGAAGTTGAGTAAGTGGAGCGACTGACGAGATTCGAACTCGTACCAAAAGCTTGGAAGGCTTTTGTGCTAGCCATTAACACCACAGTCGCTTGAACGACCATTATATAGTTCGATCTATTCATGGTAAACAATTAAAAATATTATTTGATAACTATGTTATTGCCAGATTGGGCAATTTTAGATTGATAGTATTTTTTCAATTCTTCTTGAGATAATGGCACATCCAAACCCTCTGACATTCCTTTAATTGAATAGATTTCTTTCATCCAACGTTCAAGATGAGGTAAATTTTCAAAATTTATGCCTGACCATTTGTATGTTCTTATCCAGCACCAGTTTGCAATGTCAGCTATAGAGAAATCATTAACTAAGAATTGATTATTTTTAAGGTGATTATCTAGGACCTCAAAAAGTCTTCGACATTCTTTATGATAGCGATTTATAGCAACATCTATTTGGTCATCAAGATATCTGTAAAAAACATTTGCTTGACCCATCATTGGGCCTATATGTGCCATTTGAAACATAAGCCATTGCAAGATTAAATATTTGTCTTCCTTAGGCAGTAGTTGCCCTTTTAATTCAGCTAAATAGATAAGTATTGCTCCTGATTCAGATAAACCGATATCATTATCTTCATCGTAAATGGCTGGGATTTTATGATTTGGGCTTATTTTGCTGAATTCGTCAGAAAATTGCTCGCCTTCACGAAGATTAATAATCTCGAATCTATAAGGAATATCAAGGTGCTCCAGAGCACAAGATATTTTATGACCATTTGGTGTTGGAGAAGTATATAAGACAATCATAGGAATCAATTAAATGAGTACGTTTTGTGGTTATTGCAAAATAAATCCTTCCCTAGTTCATTTGCTAGTTTTCCAGAGGCAGAAGAGTTAACCCAATCTTGCATAAAATCATTTCTTGTCTGTTCAGATGGCCAGATATTAATCCAATTAAATTGGTTGTTATTCAGTTTAGTAACTGCAACCCAAAGATCTAATGAGTTATTTTCAATAGAAACTAAGAAGGGTCTTATAGATGTTTCAATGTCATTTTGGTTGAGTTTACTGCAGTCCATTATCTCGATGAAAAAACTATCCTCAATCAAAAAATTTGATGAGGGTGTTAGCTCATCTACTTCCATGTATTTTTGAATACACCCATCAACGGCATTATCTTTTTCTGCAATCTCAGATATTTTCAAAAAGGTTTGAGTTGAAGTGCTCTGACGATAATTCTTAAAGTCATAATTTTGATATTGGTTGCATTCATAAATATTGAAATTAAGTGATTGTTTCTGAAAGAAATAAGAATCTGTAATCAATTGTGTTTCAGTAGTTTCTAAATCATTGTCTGTGCATGATGCAAGGATCAACAGACAAAACAACTGATATATATGTTTGATCATGGTTTAATTATAGAAGCAAAAAGTTGTTTTTGTTATTAAGGAAGGCCTTATATATAAACAATAACCAAATTTTAATGAGCAGAATAAATATCATTCTTGGAAACCAATTATTTCCAATAACAGATCTCCCATTTTCAAAAGAGGACATCATTTTCATGTCTGAAGATCAGGGCTTATGCACAGATGTCAAACATCACAAATCTAAAATAGCATTATTTTATAGAGCTATGCGCTCTTACCGTGATAAGTTACGTGAGAATGGTTTTGAGGTGATGTACTTTGATTGTGAAGATAAATTTACAGTCCCTTTTTTAGATAAGTTGGACATTGCTATTTCTAACTCCAAAGTATCAGAAATTGGTATTTTTGAGGTAGAAGATAAAGCATTTGAAAATGACCTTAATCAGTTCATCAAATTAAAGGGTTATTCCCTTACCACACACAATACAAAAATGTTTATGGATTCTAGAGAATCGTTTCGTGCATATGTAGATGGCAAAAAAACTGTTCTTATGGCTAATTATTATAAAAAGCAAAGAAAAACATTAGATATTTTAGTTGATGGTAATGAGCCAGAAGGTGGCAAATGGTCTTATGATGAGCTTAATCGTCAAAAACTCCCTAAAGATTATAACGTCCCAGATTTGCCTGTAATAGCAGAACATGAAGATGAAGAGAATATTTGTAGCTTTATTAATAAAAATTTTGAGGATCATCCTGGATCAATAACAAACATGTTCCCATACACTCATGAACAAGCCGAATTGTGGTTTGATGTTTTCTTAAAAGAAAGATTTAAAGATTTTGGTCCTTATGAAGATGCTATTACATCTAATCAACATGTTATGTTGCATTCGGCATTAAGCTCTTCACTGAATATGGGCTTATTGACTCCTAATAAAGTGATAAATAAAGCAATTAGCTATGCAAAGAAAAACAATATCCCATTAAATAGTCTTGAAGGCTTTATAAGACAAATAATGGGATGGCGTGAATTTATCAGAGGCATCTATCAAAACTACTCTTCTCAAATGATATCTAGAAATTTTTGGGGTCATCAAAGAAAATTAAAGTCATGCTGGTATGATGCTACGACTGGCATACCCCCAGTAGATGATGCCATACAAGGCTGCAATGAATTTGCATACACTCATCACATCAATAGGCTAATGATACTTTCAAATATTATGAATATGTCAGGCATTCATCCTGATGAAATCTATAAATGGTTTATGGAAATGTTTATTGATTCATCGGACTGGGTTATGGTTCCAAACGTCTATGGAATGGGAACATATGCGGATGGAGGTGTATTTTCAACCAAACCATATATATGTGGATCTAGTTACATACTAAGAATGTCAAACTTCAAAAAAGGAGAATGGTGTGATGTTGTTGATGGTTTATATTGGCAATTTATAGAAAAAAATAGATCTTTCTTTTCAAAAAATCCAAGACTCAGTCTTATGACTAGAAGTTTAGATAAGATTGCACCGGACCGAAAGAAATTAATATATACAGCTGCAGAGAATTTTATAAAACAAACAACATATGAGTAAAGTTGAAGATAAAGCTATGCAAATAACCTATGCGTTAGGATCTATATTGGTGATAGCTCTGTGTATTTTAGGTTTTATCTTTATATTGTTTAAATTTCTGTAATTAGGTGATGTACCTTTGGAAAGCTTCGTCATCAACATTTCCGCCTGAAATAGTTACAAGAACAACTTTATTAGCTATATCTATCTTACCGGACAATACAGCAGCAAGGCTGACGCACCCACTTGGCTCAGCCTTCACACCAAACTCATTAAATAGATATTTCATAGCCTGACATACTTCTGCATCCGTTACAGCCAAACCACCCTTACAGTTTTGCAAATTTATTGGAAATGTAATCTGTCCAGGAATTTCAACTTCAAGAGCATCACAAATAGTTTTTTCGTGATTTTTTAATCGGGTTCTAGTTTTGTTTTCCAATGATATTTGGGTGTCATTGCAAGAAAGTGGTTCTACAGGATAGATTTCAACATCAGGAAAATAATGTTTAAATGCAATACTAGTACCTGCAACAAGTCCTCCACCTGATGTGCATGACAACACAATATCAGGGTTAATGTTTGATCCCATAAAAAATTGGCAAGCCTCTAAACCAAAACTACCCTGCCCTGCGATAATGTATTCATTATCAAATGGTTTTACTAGTGGAAACCCTCTCTCAAGCGAGATTTGTTCTGCAATATTCTCACGTGATTCGATATGTCTTTTATATAAAATAACTTCAGCACCATTTGATTTAGTTTTTTCAATCTTATTTAAGGGTGCGTCTTCTGGCATGACAATTATTGCCTTCATATCAAATATTTGTGCAGCTTTTGATACACCCTGAGCATGATTACCCGATGAAAAAGCAACCACCCCTTCGATGCCATCCTCCTTTAACTTACTTAATGCAGATAAAGCGCCTCTGATTTTAAATGACCCAGTCAGTTGCTCAACTTCATTTTTTAAATAAATATCAGCGTTAAATTCTTTATTAAGGTTTTCTGATTGAAGGATTGGTGTGGTAACCAAATACTTAGATATTCTGTTGTAGCTATCTTGAAGGTCGTTTATATTTACCACATATATATTTTAAACTAGTTTTCTTATTATGAATCAAAAACAAGCCTTACAAACATTTGGACGATCAGGGAACCCAATGTTTTCTGACCAAACATTCTCTGAAAAAATCATTGATGTTTCTCTACCCAAAATGACACTCCAAGGAACTGTAAATAAAGTAGGAATGAGTCTTTTGCTCGTCCTCCTAACTGCAGCATATACATGGAATCAATATTTCTCCTATGGGGCTGATGCTATAGCTACATTAACCATAGGTGGGTCACTGGTTGGTTTTGTTTTTGCTCTGATCACCATTTTTAAGCGAACATGGGCCCCTTTTACTGCACCACTATATGCACTGGCCAAAGGATTTGCTCTGGGAGGAATTTCTGCAATGTATGAGGCTCAGTTTGCAGGGATTACAATTCAGGCTGTAACCTTAACTTTTGCAACAATGTTTGGACTATTATTTGCCTATAAAACAGGGATCATTAAACCAGACCAAAATTTTAGATTGATGTTATTCTCAGCTACTTTTGCGGTGTTTGCTGTATACATGTTGAATATTATCATGATGTTTTTTGGTACCTCAATTGGATTTATTCATGATAATGGTTTGTTTGGTATAGGTTTCTCATTAGTGGTTGTCTGTATTGCGGCATTAAATCTTGTTTTAGATTTTGACTATATCGAACAAGGTGCAGAAGCAGGAGCTCCTAAATATCTTGAATGGTATGGTGCTTTTTCATTAATGGTAACGCTTATTTGGCTATATCTAGAAATACTTAGATTGTTAATTAAATTAAGAAGCAGGTAATGGAATTCCTTCTTATTGTAGTTTTGTTACTAAGTCTCTTTGGCATATATTTTTTAATGAACATTCGTGCCTCAAAAAAACAAACAGATAGAAAAAATAGAATTAAGTGGCGATTTTAGTTAATCCCTTAATTACATGCTCATATGCTTCATCTATACTGTCAGTAACAAGAATATGATCCAGATCTGAATTACTTATAACGCCATATTCTTTAAATACCTCAGTATTAATTAAAGAATTCCAAAACCCACTTCCAAACATAACTATAGGAAATTTACGGTTAATTTTTTCAGTTTGAATGAGTGTAAGTATTTCGAATAACTCATCTAAAGTACCAAATCCTCCTGGCATAATAATGAGTGCTTCACTTCGATAAGCAAACATGAATTTTCTTAAGAAGAAATATTTAAAATTAAAATTAAGACCTTTAGTTATGTATGGGTTTTCTATATTTTCAAATGGTAGATCAATATTCAATCCAACACTTTTAGCACCTACTTCATAGGCTCCTTTGTTAGCAGCAGTCATAATTCCTGGGCCACCCCCTGTACAGATTGCATACTCATTTCTAGATGAATCTTTAAGTGTCCAAGAACCAATTTTGGCAGCTAACTTTTCAGTAGAATCATAATATTTCGACATTTTTAAGAGTGGATCATTAGGTGAGCTTTCAATAAGATTTTGTGTTTGTTCTTGATTTAATGCTCGTGCAGAACCAAAAAAAACAATTAAGTTTTTAACTCCTAGTTTTTCAAATTGAAGGTTAGGATATTGATATTCAGCTAAAACTCTTAATAGCCGACCATCCTTAGATTGGATAAAGTCGTCTTCCTGGTAGGAAAACTTTAGATCTTCTTTACGTTCCATTTTTGCCCCTTGTAAATGGAGCGACCATCGAGAATCGAACTCGAATCTAAGCCTTGGCAAGGCCTCGTAATAGCCGTTATACTATGGTCGCCTATTATCACTAGATAATCTCTTTAACCCGCTTTAAATAGACTTCTTGTCGGATTAAAGACTGAAGGTCTAGCACGTAATGATACTTCAATATAGTAAGAAGATTCAAGTAGGGTTTAGGAATTGGCTTCTAAAGAGTCAAAATCTTCATCAGTGGTCTGATTATTAAGTTCAGCAGCTATTTCTTTGGCATATTTAACACAATCCCAACCATTTCTTGCAATTAAATCACGATAATACTCTCGTACACCAACGCTTTGTGAACGCACAGTTTCAACGCATGAGTGAATAATTGTTTGATCTTTCTTTTCTATTTGGGCAATTTGATCAGATTGTAATAGAAAATCTTGTTCTTCTGGTATTGGTGGGGTTGAGCTACAGCCAGTTATGATTAGGAAAGAAATAAAAACTAATCTTTTCATATGCATATTGTTACTTTTAATAAGTTGTTTTGCAAAGAATAATACTTAAAATATACAGATGTTAAGTCGGGCATTATTACTTTTATTAACTACGTTCAGTATACATTCTCAAGAAACATACAAAATAGCTTTAGGTTCTTGCTTGCACCAAGATCACCCTGCACCCATCTGGGATGCTGTAAACGACAATAATATCGATTCTTTCTTTTTTCTTGGAGATAATATCTATGGCGATGTGCCGTCTGGTTTACCATGGAAACTAAAGCGCTCATATGACAAACAAAAAAAAGTTTTGCCAAGTTGGTTGATGTCAAAACAAATTCATGTAATTTGGGACGATCATGATTATGGGAAAAATGATGGTGGCGGTTCTTATCGTTTCAAAGAATATGCTCAAGACTTATACATAGATTTTTGGGATATTCCTGATAATGATCCCAGAGCGAATAGAGAAGGCATATACTATCAACAACTGCAAAATATAAATGGCTTAAGAGTATTATTTGTTGGTCTTGATACAAGATATTTTAGATCAAATATTGAAGAGAAAGATGACGTATATCTGCCCAATTTAGAACCAGATGCTACTTTCTTAGGGCACAAGCAATGGGAATGGCTTAAAGATACTCTTAAGCAAGAACATGACCTATTGATTATGGCTTCGTCCATACAGGTTTTGGCAACTGAACATAGATTTGAAAAATGGAGCAACATTCCTAGCGAACGCAATAAACTTCTCACACTACTTGAAAGTCTTGATTCAAGAGTGATAGTTGTTAGCGGTGATAGGCACAGAGCTGGTCTTTATCAATATAATGATATAACTGAAATAACTGCTTCTTCCTTAAATAGACCAACATATTCCGAAGAGACTGATTCTTTGTTACTAGGCAAAACTTACACTGAAAATAATTTTGGACTAATTTCAATCGAAAAAGATATAGTCGAAATTAGTGTAATTAATGTTGATAATAAAACATTAGAATCATTAATCCTTGAGATCTGATTAGTTATTTTAAGGATATCTCGTTATAATGAGGCCATTATGAGTAAACCAACAAGAGAAGAAGCTCAAAAAGCTGTAAGAACACTTATTGAATGGGCTGGTGACAACCCTGATAGAGAGGGATTAGTTGAAACACCCAAGAGAGTAGTTAAGGCTTATGAGGAGTTTTTTGCTGGGTATGATGATGATCCAGAAGAAATCTTAAGAAAAACATTTGAAGAAGTTGAGGGCTATGATGAAATGGTTCTTGTTAAAAACATTAGGCTTGAATCTCATTGTGAACATCATATAGTGCCGATTCTTGGGAAAGCTCATATTGCCTATATTCCAAACAACCGAGTAGTTGGAATTAGTAAACTAGCAAGAATTGTAGATGCCTTTGGAAAAAGACTACAAACGCAAGAAACTATGACAGCTCAAATAGCAAATACCATTGAAAAGGTCCTTGAGCCCAAGGGTGTTGCGGTTGTCGTTGATGCTGCTCATCAATGTATGACTACAAGAGGTATACATAAACCTGAATCTTCTACAGTTACGAGCTGTATGAGAGGTATTTTTAAAGAAAATCCAAGAACTAGGAATGAATTCCTAACATTCATTAAACTTCCACAAAAATAAGCATTGAGATCAGAAGATTTTATACTTGCTTCTTCATCAGCAATAAGAATTTCAATCCTTGAGAAATACTCAATCCCTTTTAAACACATATCACCAACATGCAATGAAGATAAACTTAAAACAGATAATCCAAATCTATCACCATCAGAGTTAAGTACTTTTTTAGCAAAAGAGAAGGCATTAAGCATATCTAAGGATTACCCTGACTCCCTTATCTTAGGGTGTGATCAGATATGTTCGCTTAACGACAGAATTTTCGAAAAACCTGGAACAAGAGATAATGCAATAAACAATCTTAAAGAATTACGCTCAAATGAGCATTTTTTAATAGGTTCATATGTATTTGTAAAAAATGATGAAGTAATTTCATCACAATTAATAAAGACATCCATGATAATGAAGGATCTAACAGATCAGGAAATACATGCTTATGTAGATGAAGACAAGCCATTTAATTCATGCGGTTCATATATGTTTGAAAAGAATGGATATAAGCTATTTAA
>CACATF010000004.1 GCA_902535365.1 uncultured SAR86 cluster bacterium | reverse complement strand
ATTTTCAGGATGCTGACATTTATATCCTTGGAAATGTAATATCAAAAGATAACCCTCTTCTAATCAAAATTTTAAGTCATGGAAAAAATATAATGTCCGGTCCTGAGTGGCTGTATGAAAATGTTCTGAAAGATAAAAAGGTAATAGCTGTTTCAGGCACCCACGGAAAGACAACAGTGACAACGATGATTGCTCATGCTTTATTAGAGCAGGGTGAAAATCCAGGATACTTAATAGCTGGTGTTCCAAAAATGTTAAAGAAATCTTGGAATATTTCTGATTCAAAATTTTTTGTGATTGAAGCAGATGAATACGATACAAGCTGTTTCGACAAGGAGCCAAAATTTTTTCATTACAGGCCACATATCCTCTTAATTAATAATATTGAATTTGATCATGCTGATATTTTTAGCAATATTGAAGAGATAGAGTCTAAATTTTTCTCATTGCTAGAATCTCTTGATGCAGATAGTATGGCTTACATAAATAAAGATGCAGTAAGTAACAGATTTTTAGAAAAAAGTTTTATTTTTAATGCGGTAGAAGCATTTAGTGCTGGCACAACCACAATAGATGAGATAAATAAAAATTTAGCTACGAAAGCATTAAGTAAATATTTTTCATCGTCAGAAATTCATAATTCTCTTAAAAGTTTCTCAGGGGTAAAAAGACGATATGATGTTATTTTTGAGAATGATGATTTTAAAGTGATAGATGACTTTGCTCATCATCCAACAGCAATTATTGAGACACTAAAGCTTGCAAAAAAAGAAAGTTTTAATGTGATATTGATTCTTGAGCTTGGTTCAAATTCAATGCGCAAAGGCATTCACGATGAGAAGCTTATTGAAATCATGCAAGATCAAAAAACTTTTACAATTAATGCTTCGCAAGACCAGCTTGAAAAGTTTTCACATCTTTCTAAAGAACTAAACCTAGATCTAGTAAAGCAAATAACTTCTAAGCCAACTGAAAAGCACATAATTTTGATGTGTGGTAATAGAAATTTCTCTGGATTTCAAAAGTCTATTCTTGATGCGTTGATTTAATCTTATAATGCACATAAATGCCTAGAAAAATTTCAGCGAAAAAAATAAAAGATTTATGCAATATTGCTTTGGATGATTTAAAAGCAGTTGATATCAATGCATTTGATGTCGAAAAAACATCATCGTTTGCCAGCTACATTTTGCTGGCTACTGGAACATCAAATAGACATGTTAAATCACTAGCGGAGAAAGTAGTCGATGATTTAAAAGACAACAAGGTTCAGATACTAGGAATAGAGGGCACGGAATCTCAAGATTGGATCTTAATTGATGCTGGTGACGTGCTGGTAAATGTCATGAATGAAGAATCAAGAGAGCATTATGATCTAGAATCAATCTGGGATAGAGCTAAGAGATGATCTCTATCAGGCTAATTTATATTCAAAATAGCAAAAAAAATAAATCTTACCAGTTTGAAGATGATCTTATTAAAAGGCTTAACCACAGTATAAAATTTGACGTTAAAGCTCTAAACCATAAAAAGAAATTTTCATCAGTTGAAGAGTTAATAGGATATGAGGGCAATCTTATATCTAAAGAATTAGATCACTCTCGCACAACAATATGTTTTGATAAGGAAGGAGACATGCTTACTTCAAAAAAGTTTTCCGAACTTATTTTTAATACTTCAGGCCAATTTAATTTGGTAATTGGAGGGACTTATGGCTTAAGTAATGAAATTAAATTAAAAGCTGATCGTCTAATATCGTTTTCAAATATGGAATTTGCACACGATTTATTTAGGCTAATGTTACTAGAGCAACTTTATAGAGGACACTGTATTAAAACTAACCATCCATACCACCAAAATGAGAAATAGTAAGGTACATATTTACAGAGGAAGAACAAATCTACTATTAGTTATTTTTTTAATTCTCCTTGTATTAGTAACTGGGCGGTTCTTTTACTTACAAATTATCAAAGGAGATGACTTAAGAAATATCAGAGAAAATAATATCAATGCCTTTGAATATATTTATCCAAAAAGAGGAAGAATTCTATCAACTGATGGTTATGTTCTTGCAGAAGATAGAAAAACATTTTCTCTTGCAATCGACTTAGAGCAAAAACCAAGTGAAGACTCAATAAAAAAGCTTTCTCAGCTTTTCCCAAGCATAGTTGATTTTGATGAAACAAGAGAATTGGTTAGAAAATCATTAAACTCAAGAAAGCCAGAGATAGTTATTGAAAAACTTGATCAGGAACAGCTGTCAAAATTCCTAGTTAGAAGTTCTGAGTTTGGGGGATTTTCAATTATTGAAGGATATGAGAGAGAATATGACAACCATCCTTCTTTTTTTCATGTTCTTGGGCATATGGGCTATCTTACTGAAGCTGATGTTGAATATTTCAGTCCAAGAATCAATTCTTTTGATCCATCAATATGGAGAAAAGTTGGAAAATCAGGAATAGAGAGGGTTTTTGAGGAAGAGCTTAGAGGATCGCATGGTAAAAGGTTTTACCAAAGAAACGCCAGGGGAACAAAAAGAGTCATTACAAGTGAAGATTCATTCCAAGAGGGTGAAGAGCTTAAAATTTCTATAAATTATGAAGCTCAAAAACTTGCATATGATTTGATTGGAAATCGAAAAGGCTCTGTAGTTGTAATAGATTTAGAAGACTTCAGTATACCTGTTGCAGTGAGTGCGCCCTCTATAAGTGCAAACACTTTAAGAGATATAACTTCATCTCAATATCAAGATCTCCTTAATGACTCGAATAGACCATTATTTAATAGAGCATTCATGGGATTATATCCACCTGCATCAACTATCAAGCCATTGCTAAGTACCTTTGCACTTAGCAATCAATATACAACTTGGGAAGAAACTATCTTTGATGATGGTTTCTTTAGATTTGAGGAAGAAGAGCGTGTTTTTAATGCGTGGAGAGAAGGAGGACATGGGCTAACAGATTTAAGCAAAGCTCTTATTGAAAGTTCAAATCCATTTTTTATGAATCTTTCAATTCGTTATGAAAAAAATAAATTTGTGAATTTCTTAGAATCATCATCGTTTGGGTCAAAATTATGCCAGGATTGTTACCCGCACCAATTTAGTCCATTGATTGATGATAATTGGAAGCAAAAAAACTTTGGTAAAGATCTTTTCAAAGGAGATTTTATAAACCTGGGTGTTGGTCAAGGCTATATGCTCACAACTCCTCTTCATCTTGCCCTAATTTCAGGTATTTTAGCCTCTAATGGCAACTACAAGTTGCCTTATCTAGCTATAAGCAATGAAGAATCACTTTCGATAAGCACCGATATGTCAGATTTGGATTGGGAAAAGCTTAACAAAGCTTTAATAGATGTAATCTACTCCCCTAATGGCACTGGTTTTCGAATAAATGCAGGTGCTTTAAAACTTGCAGGCAAAAGTGGGACAGCACAAGTTGTAGATATTAATTCTCGTGAAGAATATGACGAAGTAAGAAAAAATATCAATCTAAGAGACCATGCAATATTCATTGGGTATGCGCCTTATGACGATCCGAAATTTTCAATAGCAGTAATTATTGAAAATGGAGAGAGCGGTGGGCGAACTGCTGGCCCAATAGCAAAAGAAGTTCTGGAGGATCTGCTCGATGTTAATTGATCTGCGATCGGCTGTAATTCTTTTGTCATTAGTAGGCATTATTTTAATGGGCTCGTTAACAATATACTCGGTAACTTCTATAGATATTTATTACTTTTTAAGATTTTTAGCTATAAATATTTTTGCAATTGTTCTTGTAACACTCTTCTTTTATCAAATTAACCTCAATCGAATTCTGTCATTCGGCTGGCTATTCTTTTTGGGGAATATTTTGCTTGTTTTGAGCGTAGAGATTATTGGTAAAGAGGTTAATGGCGCCCAAAGATGGCTTGATTTTGGTTTCTTGAGCTTGCAGCCAACTGAATTTATGAAAATCGCTTACCCGCTATTTGCAATTCAGTATTTACGGTTCTATAGCTTCCAATTTAATCCGTTTAGATCTTATTTTTTACTTGGAACCTTATTCTTATCTTCAATTCCAATAATAATTCAACCCGATTTAGGTACTGGCCTAGTTTATATTTTGTCTGGCTTAATGCTCTTATTTATTTGCGGGCTGGATAGAAGATATTTTATAGGTATGGGAGCTTTTGCAATTCTTTTTTCACCCATAATTTATAATTTTGGATTAACAAATTATCAAAAAGGAAGAATTATCAGCTGGTTCTCTTCTGATCAAACACTTTCAGAAAAGTGGAATATACTGCAATCAGAAATTAGCATTGGATCTGGTGGTATCGTTGGCGAAGGTTTCTTAAATAGCAAACAAAATGAATTTAATTTTTTACCTGAAGCAGATACTGACTTTATTTTTTCAATTTATGCTGAGCAATTTGGCTTCATAGGTGTTTTCTTTATATTTTTACTGCTAGCAATTTTCATTGTATTCACTACTTTATTTTCAATGACTGAAAAAAGGCTCACCGATGATTTATCACCATATTATCTTGGAACATATTTTACTTTGGTTATTGGTTTTAGCTTTCTTTTAAATATATTAATGGTGAGTGGTTTAATCCCTGTGGTAGGCTTGCCACTACCATTTTTTACAAAGGGAGGCTCATCTCTGTTATGCTTTTCTATAATGCTAGGCTTAATTTTTTCATCTAGAGGTTTTTTAAGATGATCAGAGTTTTAATAATCATTTTTATCTCAATGTCATTAAAGGCAAATTTGCTTGAAAGAGATGACGTTAAAAAGTTCATTGATCTGGCAGTTGAGGAATCAAACCTTACAAGAGAAGAAATTATTGATTACATCAAAGATGCGCAACCTTCTCCAAAAGCAGTAGAGTTAAGAAGTAATCAGCCGGAAGTAAAAGCTACTTGGGATGACTACAGGTCAAAAAGAGTAACAGACACCAGAATATTGAATGGCGTCAACTTTATTAATGAAAATGCTGATATCTTCAATAAAGTTGAAAAAGACTATGGAGTTTCAAAGTTTTATATAGCATCGATAATTGGGCTGGAAACAAACTATGGCGGTTATTTGGGTTCTTTTAACCCTTTGGATACAATTTTTACTCGCGCGTTTGATCCTGATAGTAAATTTTGGCAAAGAGAGTTGGTTGAATTATTGGTTCTATCAAAAAGATATGGGTTAAATCCAAAAGAAATCAAAAGTTCTTGGTCAGGAGCTATAGGTTTAGGACAATTTATACCATCAAGTTATAACGCTTACGGAGTTGACTACGATTATGACGGTTATGTAGATCTTTTAAATTCAAGAATGGATGGTATTGCCAGTGTGGCAAATTTTTTAAAGGTTCATGGGTGGAATTCTAATCAGCCTGCAGCAGCCCAAGTGGCATTGAGCGAACAATATAGTAATTTGAATGATGAGCAGATCGATGAACTTGAATTTCCATTTAAAATAAATAACTTTCGCACAAAGGTTTCGCCCGATACGCTAAATGAAGCAGGATTTAGTGTTACAACTAACCAGGACGATGATTTGACACCTCTATTATTTTTTGAAGAAGGTGCAACAAAATTATTTATTGGGTTTGACAATTTTAGGGTAATAACTAAATATAACCGAAGTAGTAAATACGCATTATCTGTTCATCAACTTGCGGTTGCTATCTCAGAAAAGTTTTATGAATAAATTATTAAATATTTTTTTAGTGTCTTTTGCACTAAATCTATCAGCAATACCAAACCCTCCTGATCTTGGGGTCGGTAGCTACATTTTATATGAACCAAACACTGGCAAGGTCTTGGTTAGTTACAATGCTGATGAGCCTGTGGAGCCAGCAAGCCTTACAAAATTAATGACAAGTTATGTGATTGCAGATTACATCAAAGAAGATTTTATCAGCCTAGATGATGAGCCAAAGATCTCAATCAAAGCCTGGAAAACCGAAGGCTCTCGAATGTTTATCAGGGAGGGAACTAAAGTTAAAGTTTCAGACCTATTAAAAGGGATGGTTATACAGTCAGGAAATGACGCAGCAGTTGCTTTAGCAGAACACGCAGAAGGGAGTGAAGACAATTTTGCTTATGTAATGAATGAGTTCGCAGATAAATTGGGGATGAAAAATTCATCATTTAATAATGCTTCAGGACTTCCCGATCCATTAAATGTTACTTCAGCATATGATCTCGCATTACTAACAGCAGCACTAATAAAGGACTTTCCTGAACAATATCAGCTTTATTCAGAGAAGTACTTTACTTACAACGGCATTAAACAAGCCAATAGAAATAGATTGTTGTGGAGAGATGAAATATTTGATGGTGGTAAAACTGGTTACACCTCAGCGGCTGGTTATTGTCTAGTTGGGTCAGCTATGAGAGGGGACATGAGGTTAGTTGCTGTTGTTTTGGGCAGCGAGGACGACAAAAGATTTAACGATGTTTCAGCATTAATGACTTATGGGTTTAGACACTACGATACTGTCAAACTCTTCGATGCAAACGAATCTTTAAGAGATGTTGAAATAGTTGCTGGAAAAAGTGAAAGTGTTTCCGTTGGTGCTACAGAAGACATAATTCTTACATTAACCAAAGATCAAAGAGAGTCTATTAGATATGAAGTTGAAGTAGGGACAAGAATATTGGCCCCAATTTCAGCATCTGATCAGGCTGGCACACTTAGGGTTCTTGATGGTGACAATAATGTGCTTGCTGAAACAGATTTAATATATCTTGAAGATGTCGAGGAACTAGGTTTCTTTCAAAGACTGATAGCAATAATTTGGAATTGGATTAAGTCTCTTTTTGGTTAAGCAGAAAGCAACCTAACAGCTTCTCTAGCTGTTAACCAAGAATTACCAGGCAATACCCCTTTTACTTTCTTATCAGCATCATCGAGAATGCTAGTTACTTCTGTTATTTGATTTTTAGTTAATCTATTTTCCATTTTTTGATACAAATTAATCTGGTTATCCCAGATGCCAAATTCTTTCAGATCCTTTCTACCCATTTTTAATGCACTAAGAGCATTGCAGTCTCTTGTAAGCATCCAAATTAGCAGTGTAATTGAGTTTCTGTCGTTCCTCTCCATTGAATCAACTATCTCAAGAGCAGCTTCATAGTTATTGTTTGCAATGTATTCGGCTAATTTAAAATTATTCTTAACAGAGCTATCACCAAAGACATGTTGCCTTAAATCTGAATCATCAGGAAGCAGCTGAATTAAATCTATATCGTTTACAAGCAATGAAAAATTGCCCTCATAGAGCGAGACTAATTCCATTATGCTTTTTCTATTATTTAAGCTTTCTGGTAAGTTTTGTTCTAGAAACCCGACAACATCGGATTCATAAAGTATTGAGCAATCTATTGTTACGAATTTATCTGTAAGAGTCGGCGCTATATCTTTTTTAAAGACTTTTTTAGAAATATTGGGTGCTTGCATGATGATCTTATTGCTGGATTCAAGCTCACATACGATGCTAATGTTTTTAAGAATATCTTTATTTAATCTATTTTTTTCCAGATTGATGAAAATTATTTTTTTTTCATTGAACAAGCTGTTAGTCATTATTGATTGCGTAAAATTCGACTCAAAGTTCTCGTCGTCAAGATTAAGATATATCTTTTCAATCATCTTCATGTCCTCGTTTAAAAGAACATGTTTTAAGCATCTAAAAGTAAGAGATGGTTCTTCGCCATAAAGGAAAAAATTTATATAGTTTGAATCTTTTTGAGATAAAAAATTTGTTGCTTTTAGCTCCATGCTAGCCATTAGTCTTGATTGTCTGGCAGAATTCATTAAGCATATCCTCTTTAATTCTGTTCTGCTCTTCTTTGGCCATATTGCTTGAAATATAGTTGGTCGTGTTTATTCGCATTGTCTCTAACAAGAAAGAATCACTCCCAGCTTCATACTCCATTGATCCTAAATATCTGGTGTTAAATTCGAGGCCTTCACTTGTGATATTTTCAGCCACAGACTTGAATGTAAGATTCTGAAGACTGTACTCAGAGCTTTTACCGTAAAGACATTCAGTGAAGAAGAATTTATCAGATGAAGAAAAGCTGCTATCAAATTTTAAGGTTGTAAAATCTTTCATACTTGTAGAGCAAGCAGTCAGAAATAAAACAATGAAAAATCTATGAATGTACAAAATTAATTAACTTATCTTTTATAAAAATAACCTTAATTATATTCTTATTTTCTAGGTGTCTTGCAACATTTTCATTTTCCATTGACTTAGCTTCAACTGTAGCCTGATTGAGACCAGCTTCAAGCATCATGTTGCCTCTTACCTTTCCATTAACCTGGACTAAGTATTTAACCTCTGTTTGTTGATTAATAAAGAATTCATCATTTGGCCATTGAGCAACGTTGATATCTTTTCCAAGAACCTCATGATAGATAGTCTCAGCAATATGTGGTGCAATTGGCGACAAAGCGACAATCAAAAAGTCATAAACCTTAAATAAATCTTCTTTCGAAGCTGAAATTGTAGTTCCAGAAATTCTCTTATTGATATTGTTGAGTATTTCCATGCATGATGAAACTACTGTATTGAGGTTTAGCCTTTTTTCATAATCATCATTCATTTTTATGAAGATGCTCTTACAATCATCTTCAAGAGATGATCCACTTGGGACATAATCTCCTTCATTGGCAGATTTAATTTTATGTGATGTTGCCCATAATCTTTTTAAGAATTTATGACAGCCTTCTAAGCCATTATCTGACCATTCAAGCGATTGCTCAGGCGGGCTAGCAAAAATCATAAAAGTTCTTATGGAATCAGCACCATATTTCACAATGTATTCCTGTGGGTCAACGGTATTGCCTTTGGATTTTGACATCTTAGCTCCGTCTTTTAATACCATCCCTTGCGTTAAAAGCTTTTTAAAAGGCTCACCTCCTTCAACTAGGCCCATATCTCTTAGAACTTTAAAAAAGAACCTTGAATACAGTAGATGTAAAATTGCATGCTCAACTCCACCAATATATAAATCTACTGGTAGCCAATATTTAGTATTAGAATCAAAAACTTCATTTTTATTCTCTGCAGATGCGTACCTAATGAAATACCATGATGATTCCATAAAAGTATCAAATGTATCTGTCTCTCTTATTAGCCCATTAGGCAGTTGTTTGAAGTTATCGTTTTGATGCAGAGGCACAGACTCAGATGGAAGGCTAACAGGAAGTTCACTAGCAGGTCTCGCATCATCACCATCATAAACAACTGGAATAGGGCAGCCCCAGTATCTTTGTCTGCTCACTCCCCAGTCTCTCAAACGGTATTGATAAAGAATCTTGCATTTATCCTTAGGAAGATCATTTGTAATTGCTTCAAAGCCTTCACTTGATGACATACCATCATACTTGCCTGAATTTGTTAATGGTCCTTCATCTGAAAATGGCAAATCTTGCTCAGATGAGATTACTCTTGTGACAGGAATTTCATACTTTGTTGCAAACTCAAAATCTCTTTCATCATGTGCTGGAACGCCCATGATAGCTCCTGTTCCATATTCCATCAGAACATAATTTATTACCCACACAGGTATTTTTTCTTTTGTGACTGGGTGAATAATATTTATATTGGTTTTAAATCCCTTTTTGTCAGCTTTAGCCATATCTGCTTCAGCCGCAGAAGTCTTATTCACCTCATCAAGAAACTCTTGAAGTGCCTCATTGTCTTGTGCTAATTCTTTAGTAAGCGGATGGTTTGGAGAAATGCCAAAAAAAGTTACCCCAAAAAGCGTATCAGGCCGAGTAGTAAATGCCTTTATCTCGTCGCCGTTATCAAGATCAAATGATAGTTCAGCCCCCTTAGACTTTCCTATCCAATTTTTTTGCATATTGATGACATTTTCAGGCCAATCAATTTTTTCTAAATCAGCTTCAAGCTCATCAGCATAATCAGTTATTTTAAGAAACCATGTTTCGATTTCTTTTAACTCTACTTCAGCACCAGTTCTCCATCCTTTGCCGTCTATAACCTGCTCATTTGCTAGCACGGTCATATCAACTGGATCCCAGTTAACAAGCGATTTCTTTCTGTATGCTAAACCTTTTTCTAAAAATTTTAAGAATAGCTCCTGCTCAAATTTATAATAAGACTCATCAGAAGTATTCACTTCTTTTGACCAATCATATGCAAACCCTAAAGACATAAGTTGTTTTTTCATTTGGGCAATATTTTTTTCTGTCCAATCTTTTGGATGAATATTATTTTTAATAGCAGCATTCTCAGCAGGCAAACCAAATGCATCCCATCCCATTGGCTGAAGGACATTAAATCCTTTCAAGCGTTTATAGCGTGAAACAGCATCACCAATTGCATAGTTTCTTACATGGCCCATATGCAAATTTCCTGAAGGGTATGGAAGCATTGATAGACAGTAGTATTTCGGCCTCTTATCGCTGATATTGGCCTTGAATATTGAATTTTTTTCCCAGTTTGATTGCGCCTGAGCTTCTATTTCTTGGTGGTTATAAATTTCATTCATTTAAATTAACTTCTCTTCTAAATACTTAATGTAATACTCAATGTTCTTGAAACTTTTATCATCAAGAATCTTCTGATGAAGCGATTTATTGGTTTTAATTCCTTCAACAACAAGTTCATCGAGAGCCATCCGCATTTTATTGATCGTATTATTCCGATTATTATCTTTAACAATCACCTCAGCAATAAGTGAATCATAATTTGCTGGTACTTTATATCCGCTATAAGCTTGTGATTCAAAACGCACATGATAACCACCTGGCCTGTGAAGGGTTGTGATCTCGCCAGGCGAAGGTATGAACGTTTCAGGATCTTCTGCATTTATTCTGCACTGCATAGCATGACCATTTATTCTTAAATTTGATTGCTCTAAATCAAATTTACCTTCAAGCGCAAGAGCTAGTTGCGCTTGAACAAGGTCAACGCCTGTAATCATTTCTGTTACAGTATGCTCAACTTGTATTCTGGTATTCATTTCAATGAAGAAAAATTCACCATCTTCATATAAAAATTCAAGAGTTCCTGCTCCTTCATATTTAAGTTCGGCACATGCTTTTACACAAATATCTTGAATCTCGGTTAATTTATCTAGTGGGATATTTTTTGCAGGAGCTTCCTCAACAATCTTTTGGTAACGTCTCTGCAAAGAACAATCTCTTGAAAAAAGATGAACCATTTTGCCTTTCCCATCACCAAAAACTTGTACCTCTATATGGCGTGGCTTTTGGAGGTATTTCTCTATAAATACTTCATCATTGCCAAAAGCAAGTCGTGCCTCATTTTGTGCACTCACAACTGAATCCCAAAGCTCTTCTTTTTCAAGCACAACGCGCATTCCTTTGCCGCCACCACCAGCTGAAGCTTTAACAATAACTGGATAGCCAATATCATCTGTAATTTTTTCAACCTGCTCTTTAGACCCAATCTTGCCAGTGTATCCAGGAACAATTGGTACTCCCAAAGATTCAACAAGTTCTTTCGCCTTAATTTTATCCCCCATGATGTCTATTACTTTTGGATCGGGACCCACAAATTTAAAGCCACTTTGATTGCATTTTTCTGCAAAAGATGAGTTTTCTGCAAGGAAACCATATCCAGGATATATTGCATCAGCGCTAACCAGCTCTGCCGCAGAAATTATAGCTGCTTCATTTAAATAACTATCCTTTGCAGCTGCAGGTCCAATACAAATTGCTTCATCAGATAGTTTTAAATGTTTTTGATCCTTATCGATTGTGGAATAAACCGAAGCAACTTGATAACCAAGTTCTTTTGCTGCTCGTAGTGCTCTTATTGCTATAACACCCCTGTTAGCAATAAGTATTTTTTTAGGACTTTTCAATTGAAATTAACTCTTGACCAAATTCGACTGGATCGCCATCTTCAATGTTAATGGCTATGACTTTCCCATCAAATTCTGATTTAACTTGATTCATCATTTTCATTGCTTCAATGATGCATACTGTATCTCCCTTTTTCACAGTCTGGCCAACTTCTATGAATGGTTCTTTGTCCGGGGCTGGTTTTCTATAAAATGTTCCAACCATTGGAGAAGTAATGTGATTTAAATCCTCGGCAGCTTGTCCATTTTCCATTTCAGAGCTATCTGTTTGTGGTAAAGGTGCTGATGATTGGTTTAAATTTTGTCCAACAGAAATAGGAGTAGATGCATGTATGACACTTTCCTTCTTCCTGTTAATTCTGACACTCTCTTCACCTTCTTTTACTTCAATTTCATTTAGATCTGATTCTTGAAGCATTTCAATTAATTTTTTTATTTTCCTAAGATCCATTTTTATTCCTCAATATTTTTAATAGAGCAAATTCATAACCATCAAACCCAAACCCAACAATAGACCCTTCAGCTATATCACTAAAGAAAGAAACGTGTCTAAATTCCTCTCTTGCATAGACATTTGAAATATGTACTTCATAGAAGGGAAGTTTGACGGACAATATTGCATCCCTAATTGCTATATTGGTATGAGTGTGAGCACCGAAATTAAATATACCAAAATCATATTTTTCTTCCTTATGACTATGGATTTTATTTATAATATCTTCTTCGGAGTTACTTTGAAAAAACTCAAGATCTACATCCTTGTTCAAAGATGTAAGTCTAGTTTCTAAGTCATTAAGAGTCTCTGAACCATACAATTCAGTCTCTCGTTTACCGAGCATATTTAGGTTTACTCCATTTAATACTAAAACTTTCATTTAGACGATTTTAATGAAAGTTATTAACAAATTCAACGATTTTAGCAACATTTTATAAACTAAAATATTTAAAAAAATACTATTTTGTTATTAAAAATATCTATAAAAACCTTGAAATAATACAATTGGGTTATAATTATTTCCCAAATTTAATTATGTACAAAAAATTATTTCCTAAAGTTCGCCCAAGAAGATTAAGACAGAACGGCACAATTAGAAATCTAGTTTCAGATACAACTATTAGTAGATCTAAGCTCATTCAGCCACTATTCGTTTCAGATACCATCAATTCAAAGCAAGAAATTAGCTCAATGCCCGGACAATTTCTATATTCATCTGAGGATATTCTTAATGAAATTGAAAGCCTAAAAGATTGTGGCATAAATACTGTTGCACTATTTCCAAACATAAATACAGAAGTTAAAGACCCGCTTTCAAAAGAGGCGCTTAATGAAAACAATTTTATGTGCCAACTTGTTCAAAGAATAAAGGAAGAGTTTCCCGACACAATGTTAGTTTTAGATGTTGCACTAGACCCATATAATTCTAACGGACATGATGGAATAGTTATTGATGGAAAAATTGATAATGATGTGACGCTTGATGCTCTTAAAAAAATGTCAATAAATCTTGCTAATGCTGGGGCTGATATCTTGGCGCCCTCAGATATGATGGACGGTAGAATTGGCGTTATTAGAGAAGAGCTTGAAAAACATAATCACAAAGACACTATCCTATTGAGTTATGCTGCAAAGTACTCCTCTAATTTCTATGGTCCATTCAGAGATGCGGTAGGATCTGCACAGTCTGAAGGGATAAATAAAGATACATATCAAATGGATTACCGAAACATAAATGAGTCTTTTAAAGAGATTCAGCTTGATATTAACGAAGGTGCAGACATTGTGATGGTCAAACCCGCATTAGCCTATTTAGACATTATTTCAAAACTAAAGTGTAAATTTGATGTTCCAATCTTTGCTTACCAGGTGAGCGGTGAGTATGCAATGTTGAAAATGGGTATTGACAAAAATTATTTTGGGAATAATGTAGTCCCTGAGACTTTAATAAGTCTATTCAGAGCTGGCTCATCTTCAGTACTTACATATTTTGCAAAATGGGTAGCGGAAAATTATGACAACATCAGTAACTAAAGAAAATTTTACATCCGAAGTTCTTGGCAACGAGAAATTAGTCCTTGTAGATTTTTGGGCAGAATGGTGTGGTCCATGCAAACAGATAGCTCCAAGGCTTGAAGAGCTTGCAGAAAAATATTCCGAAAACCTAAATGTTTGCAAAGTCGATGTTGATGCTAACAGAGATTTAGCTCTCGAATATAATGTGAGAAGCATACCTTCTCTTATGATTTTTAAGGGTGGAGAGATGGTTGATAGCCTTATTGGTGCTGTTAGCCTTGAAGAGTTAGAAGATTTGGTTACACGCAACTTCTAATCACTTTCAAAATAAATTAGAATCTAATTTAAGGCACACGCACCTCCTTCATCTTCAAACAAACTTTAAATTATGAACGCACTAGAATTAAAACAAAAAACAACAAAAGAACTTATTGCTATCGCAGAAGAGCATGGCCTTAAGAGTATTTCTCGACAAAAGAAAGCAGATATTATCTTTAATATCCTAAAAACAATTTCCAAGGATGGTAAGGAATTACTGGGTGGAGGTATTCTTGAAACACTTCCTGATGGCTTTGGATTCCTTAGATCACCATGGGGTTCTTATTTAGCAGGGTCTGATGATGTCTATGTTTCACCAAGCCAAATAAGAAAGTTCAATCTTAGAACAGGTGATTTTGTAGTAGGAAATATTAGACCTCCGCGCGAGCAAGAAAGATATTTTGCTTTGGTTCAGGTTGAAAGCATCAACGATGCTGAACCATCAAAAACACAAGAAAAAATTGCATTTGAAAACTTAACGCCATTATTTCCTGACTCAAGATTAAAGCTAGAAACAGGTTCTGGTACTTCACAAGATATTTCATCAAGAATCATTGATCTTGTCGCTCCAATAGGTAAAGGCCAGAGAGGGCTAATAGTTTCACCTCCAAAAGCTGGTAAAACTTTATTGCTTCAGAATATAGCGCAATCAATTATTAAAAATAATCCAGATACACATGTGATAGTTCTGCTTATTGATGAGAGACCTGAAGAGGTCACTGATATGCAAAGGTCTGTAGATGCTGAGGTTGTGGCAAGTACTTTTGATGAATCACCACAAAGACATGTGCAGGTTGCTGACCTAGTAATTGAGAAAGCAAAGAGACTTGTGGAACATAAAAAAGACGTTGTAATACTTCTAGATTCAATTACAAGATTAGGTCGAGCTTATAATACAGTTCAGCCTGCAAGTGGAAAAATTCTTACTGGTGGTGTTGACTCTAATGCTCTTGAAAGACCAAAAAGATTTTATGGTGCTGCTAGAAATCTTGAAGAAGGTGGAAGTCTAACTATTTTAGCTACTGCACTTGTTGAAACAGGCTCAAAAATGGATGAAGTTATCTACGAGGAATTCAAGGGAACAGGCAATATGGAAGTTCACCTTGAAAGAAAGATAGCAGAAAGAAGAATCTTCCCTGCAATTAATATCTTAAGATCAGGCACCAGAAGAGAAGATCTCTTAGTTGAAAAGGATGAGTTAAATAGAGTTCATATGTTAAGAAAAGTGTTGAGTGAACAGGAAGAGGTTGCTGCGACTGAGTTCTTAATTTCTAAACTCAAAAATACTAAGACAAACTTAGAGTTCTTTGCCTCAATGACAAAGTCAAAAGCTAAGTAGTCTTTATTTTCTCAAGCAAATTATCTGAAAAATAATCAAGAGTAATGGCTTCAGAGCCATACTCTTCGATTATGTCTTTAATGCGATTTGAAATTGAATAAAATCTTGTATTGACTCTATTTTGATAAATCTTTTCAAAGTAAATTTTGGCTGCCATTGTGCTTGTAAAGATGATGGCGTCTGCATTTAAATAATCATTTCCAATCTGAGTGTAATCTTCAAATACATTCCTTCGGTATACTGAAATAGATTCCACATCGCCACCATAGTTAGCAATGTGTTCCTCAATATCATTTACGCCATTTTCACCCTTAATTATTAATACGTTATTAGCATTAAAATTACACTCTAAATATTCAATAATTCCAGCAGAATTATAGTTTTTGGGCAGGGCAGAATCTAAGCCCTTTTCTTGTAATGCCTTTTGTGTACCTGGCCCCATTGCAATAATTTTTTTGTTCGCAAGTTTATCAAGAAAACTATAGTTTTTTACTGCGGAAGGGCTTTGAAAAATTACAATTTCCTTACCGCTGGATAGGTCATCATGTTCAATCTTATTAATTGCAAATAAAGGGATATTATTGATGCCTGATTTGGATAAAAAATTTGTACTTGTGTCAATTATGTTCATTGAGCAGCTCTATTCCTCCGAGTTGTTCAGCTTGCTTAACCATTTTATCTAAAAGCAACTGGCCATCTTTTAACAAGCCAGTTTCAGTCAATGCAATATAGTCATTTTTGCCAAATATTTGAGATGAAATCGACAGGTTTTGACCATTAGAAGATGCCATGACTGATACAGCTGAATGACAGTTCCCTCCAATTTGTTTTATGAAAGCCCTTTCTAAATTGATCATAGAAATTTGGGCTTCATCTCTCAAAGGATTAAGGACTCTTTTGGTGGCGTAGTCATCTTTTCGACATTGAATAGCTATGATGCCTTGGCCAACAGCCGGTAAAAATTTTTGTATATCTAATGAGATAGAGTTTGTTGATAATCCAAGCCTTTCAAGGCCCGCATTAGCAAGTATGATTGCATCAAATTCTCCTAAATTTAACTTTTCAATTCTTGTATCAACATTGCCTCTAATTTCTGATATTTTGCAGCTGGGCATAAAGTGCTTGCATTGATTCATTCGTCTCAGGCTGGATGTCCCAATATGCAAATTTTCAAGTTTATTAGTTTCAGCATCGTTTTTTAGGATTAAACGATCACCCCGATTAACGCCTCCAATCATGGCATAAATTTCTAGATTTTCATTATCAACTACAGCCATATCTTTTAGTGAATGAATGGCTACATCTGCTTCATTATTGATTAGACTTTTTTCTATATCTTCAACAAAATGTGCCTTATCAAACAAATTCTCACCTTTCTGGCTTTTTATATCTCCTGAAGTTATTTGTTTTTTTATTTCTGGCACTAAGCTTTTTGCATCTAAATTATTAAGGAAGATATCAACTTGCTTTAATGCGAGTTTGGATGATCGTGTGCTAATTCTCATAATGAAACTCTATACAATTTACCATTTGATTCCCCTGAAACTGTCTCTTTAATTAATTCAAGCGCATCAAAATTATATTTTTCATCTGAAGTTCTATTTTCTATGTATATGAGAGTGCCTTGTTTTGAAAATCTATCAATAATTTTTGGAACAAGTGCAGATATATAATTTTTGTTAAATGGCGGATCAAAAAATATTATATCGAATTTTTTATCCTTAACTCTCCGAACAAAATTCTCTGCACTTTGTCTAAGTATTTCAGTCTTGTCTGTTATTCCAAGATCGTCGCAATTATTTTTGAGATAAAAGTTTAGTTCTTGATTCTGTTCAACAAAAATACAATTATCTGCTCCATTTGATATTGCTTCAATTCCTAATGATCCACTTCCAGCAAATAAATCTAAACATTGAGTATCTGCAAGTTCAGGCCTTATCCATGAGAATAGCTGTTCTCTTACTCTGGAAGGGGTTGGTTTTAAGATTTTTTTTATTGGTGTTTTGATGACTCTGCCACCAAGCTCACCAGATATTATTCTTAAACTTGGCATTACTTCTTACATTCAGGCTTAGTGCAAATAAAATCTCCGTCTACTATCTGCATGTCTGCCTCATCAACAAACATTTTGCATTTTGAACATTGCGTCATATTTTTCACACCAGAGTTTCGTTTTGCATTGTTAATAAAATTAATGACAAAATTCTTTATTGCCATTCTAATTAACCAATAAAGTATTGGAGCCAAGACCCCAAAAATTATGAAATTCATTTTTTAATTTGTTTCGAAGCTTGAAATTTTCTCAGCATACTCATCATAGCCAAGTTGTTTATAAGCTTCTTTAAGAATTCTTAAGGCTCTTTCTCGTTCCGTAGAGTTTGGAATATTTTTGAGAACATAGTTGGCTCTATTAACAGCAGCCAAATATGCGCCTCTCTTCATGTAGTATTCAGCACCATCAAGCTCACTACTTGCTATCAAATTTCTTAAAAATATAAGTCTTTCTCTAGCTGCGTCTATATATTCACTTTCTGGATACCTAATAATAAATTCAGTGAGATCTGCATAAGATTGCATAGCAGGCGAAGTATCTCTTTTAGATAGATCTAACGCAAAGATGTCATTTAGCAAGCCTTCGTCTTGGTAGTAACCAGTCATGCCTTTCATGAAGTATGCATAATCAATATTAGTATTTCGTGGATACAATCTAATAAATTTTTCTGAGGCAGCATAAGCTTGATCATAGTCGCCGCTCATATAAAAAGCATAAATTAGATCAGCTCTTGCCTGTTCTGCATAAACACCAAATGGATAGAACCTCTCTATTCTTGATAGAGATTCAACTGCACCAGAATAGTTTTTAGCATTGATCCTGTCCTGAGCTAATTGATAAAGAATAACCTCTGCAGGTTCTCTTTCTTCCTCAGTTTCTGGTTTTGATGCACAGCCAGCCAGAATAAGAACTGTAAGCATTGTTAAAACTAATTTATTTTTCATGAAAAATATTTATATGCATTAAACTAAAAACCAATGATATCAAAAAGATTTCAAATTGACGAAGAGAATGCTCATAAACGCATTGATATCTTTCTTTCACATGAGTTTGACAGTATTTCAAGAGGAATAGTTCAAGAATTAATATTGAAAGGCGAAGTATTGGTTAATGACAAAGTCACGAAAAGAAATTACAAACTAAAAACAGGCGATCTTGTCGACATAACAATTAATCTTGAAATCGAAAGTAATGATGAGGCTGAAGACATTGGGCTTGATATCGTTTTTGAGAACAAAGATTTTTTAATTATTAACAAACAAGCCAATTTAACTGTGCATCCTGGAGCAGGCCAAAAGGATGGCACATTAATTAATGGGCTTTTATACAAATATCCAAAGCAAAGGGATATCCCTCGGTATGGAGTTGTTCATAGATTGGATAAAGACACAAGCGGTCTTATGGTTGTAGCAAGATCTTTAAAGGCACACACCCTGTTAACTGAAATGATTCAAGAAAGAGTTATCAAAAGAAACTACTACGCATTAGTGCATGGATCGCCCATCGCAGGGATGACTATTGATAAACCTATCGGCAGGCACCCAAAAAATAGGTTGTTGTTTTGTGTTAAAGAAGGAGGAAGAGAAGCAATCACCCATTTCAAAGTAAAAACTAAGTTCTTAAATTTTTCATTACTTGACGTTTCCTTAGAAACTGGAAGGACACATCAAATAAGAGTGCATCTTAAACATTTAGGCCACCCAATAGCTGGTGATGCACAGTATTCAAATATTAAACAGTGGAAAAATAGTAGCCCAGACGAAGTTGAAGCAGTGACGTCATTGGGCAGGCAGGCTTTGCATGCATACAGTCTTGCTTTTGATTTTGAAGGCAAGGCTTATGAGTTTATAGCCGACATTCCTGAAGCTATCCAGAACACAATAAAAGCACTCAGTTAAATGGAAGTTATAGATTACAAAGGCTATCGTTTTTTAAAAGTTTGTGAATCACCTAACATAGTGATATCTCTGAATAGTACGGAACAGTTTTGTAATCTAAGTGGTGAAGGTAAGCAAGATCTTTTAAATCAAGCTTTTGGGGTATCTGCGTTTAATGAATTTATTCAGGTTCACGGCACATCAATATTTAACCTTGACTTAAACACCAGAGAATATGACGGTTACATAGAAAGGAAGCTGAATGTGGCAAATGCAATTAAAACAGCAGACTGCATTCCTTTAATTCTTTGGAATGAGAGAAATAAGTTAATAATAGGATTGCATTGTGGTTGGCGTGGCATCGCATCAGGAATTATAGAAAAGGCTTTGCAAAATGATGAACTTGATATAACTCATGCATACATTGGCCCTCACATAAGCAAAGATCATTTTGAAGTAAAAAGGGATTTTATAGAATCATTTCAAGAATATGGTCTCAATATAGACAGATACATAACAGTTAGAGATGACAAAATGTATATGGATTTAAGGTCACTTTGCGAAGCAAAATTGCACGAAAAACATGTAAAAATTATCAACAAAGAATCACATTGTTCCTACACTGAATACGATCAATTTTTTTCATGGAGAAGAGATAAAAATCAATCCTTGCGAAACCTTACTATAGCTTGGTTTTAGCTAACCAAATAAAGATATAAAAATAATTAAAAAAAAGCTTTCTTTTTTATCCGAAAGGTCTATACTTTGTGGTTCCGCACAAAGATGCGGTCGATCTAATTGAGAACAATTTAGTCACTCGTGTGGGTGCCCAAAAGAAAATTTCACATTTAATGTGAAAAATCATTTCTGCCTTTAAGGCAGATAAACAGTTTATTTGAAGAGTTTGATCATGGCTCAGATTGAACGCTGGCGGCAGGCCTCATACATGCAAGTCGAACGAGAAAGTATCTTCGGATACGAGTACAGTGGCGGACGGGTGAGTAATACATAGGAATCTACCCAATGGAGGGGGATAGCTCGAGGAAACTCGAATTAATACCGCATAATCTCCACGGAGTAAAGAGGGCTTCGGCTCTCGCCATCGGATGAGCCTATGCAGGATTAGCTTGTTGGTGAGGTAAAGGCTTACCAAGGCGACGATCCTTAGCTGGTTTGAGAGGATGACCAGCCACATCGGGACTGAGACACGGCCCGGACTTCTACGGAAGGCAGCAGTAGGGAATATTGGACAATGAGCGAAAGCTTGATCCAGCCATGCCGCGTGTGCGATGACGGCCCTCGGGTTGTAAAGCACTTTAGGTAACGAGGAAAAGTTAGGTGTTAATACCATCTAACCTTGACGTTAATTACAGAATAAGCACCGGCTAAATCCGTGCCAGCAGCCGCGGTAATACGGATGGTGCAAGCGTTAATCGGAATTACTGGGCGTAAAGCGCGCGTAGGTGGCATATTAAGTTAGATGTGAAATCCCGAGGCTTAACCTCGGAACTGCATCTAAAACTAATAAGCTAGAGTACTAGAGAGGAAAGTAGAATTCTTAGTGTAGCGGTGGAATGCGTAGATATTAAGAGGAATACCAATGGCGAAGGCAACTTTCTGGATAGATACTGACACTGAGGTGCGAAAGCGTGGGGAGCAAACAGGATTAGATACCCTGGTAGTCCACGCCGTAAACGATGATAACTAGCCGTTGGATTTATCCAGTGGCGCAGCTAACGCGTTAAGTTATCCGCCTGGGGAGTACGGCCGCAAGGCTAAAACTCAAATGAATTGACGGGGACCCGCACAAGCGGTGGAGCATGTGGTTTAATTCGATGCAACGCGAAAAACCTTACCTACACTTGACATACTTCGAATTTTCTAGAGATAGATTAGTGCCTTCGGGAACGGAGATACAGGTGCTGCATGGCTGTCGTCAGCTCGTGTCGTGAGATGTTGGGTTAAGTCCTATAACGAGCGCAACCCTTACCCTTATTTGCCAGCGGTTAGGCCGGGAACTATAAGGGAACTGCCGGTAATAAGCCGGAGGAAGGTGGGGACGACGTCAAGTCATCATGGCCCTTACGTGTAGGGCTACACACGTGCTACAATGGGAGATACAGACGGTTGCTAAAGCGCGAGCTGGAGCCAATCCGACAAAGTCTCTCGTAGTCCGAATTGCAGTCTGGAACTCGACTGCATGAAGCCGGAATCGCTAGTAATCGCGGATCAGCATGCCGCGGTGAATACGTTCTCGGGTCTTGTACACACCGCCCGTCACACCATGGGAGTGCATTGCACCAGAAGTAGATAGCTTAACCTTCGGGGGAGCGTTTACCACGGTGTGGTCCATGACTGGGGTGAAGTCGTAACAAGGTAGCACTAGGGGAACCTGGGGCTGGATCACCTCCTTACGGAAGGCACCCACACGAGTGACTAAATCTTTTTCAAAAGATCAACAGATCTATTAAAGAACAATTTGCGAAACTGCAATAATTTATTTCAAAGAAACATAGAGTTAACTTTGAGGTTACTTATTCAAGTAATTAAGTGCTAAAGGCGGATGCCTTGGCATCTAGAGGCGATGAAGGACGTTGTAACTTGCGATAAGCCCCGGTGAGCCAGTACACAGGCTATGACCCGAGGATTTCCGAATGGGGAAACCCGACATTTATGTCACCACTTAGGTGGAGCTAACCCGGAGAACTGAAACATCTTAGTACCCGGAGGAAAAGAAATCAATTGAGATTCCGTTAGTAGTGGCGAGCGAAAGCGGAGCAGCCCTTAAGCTATATTTAGTTTAGTAGAATGTTATGGAAAGGACAGCCACAGTAGGTGATAGCCCTGTATACGAAAAACTTTATATAGTGAAATCGAGTAGGTCGGAACACGTGAAATTTTGACTGAATATGGGAGGACCATCTTCCAAGGCTAAATACTCCTAGATGACCGATAGTGAACAAGTACCGTGAGGGAAAGGTGAAAAGTCCCCCTGTTAGGGGAGTGAAATAGTACCTGAAACCTTTAGCATACAATCAGTCAGAGCCCTTCGGGGTGATGGCGTACCTTTTGTATAATGGGTCAGCGACTTAATTTCAGTAGCAAGCTTAACGTTAGGTAGGCGTAGGGAAACCGAGTCTTAAATGGGCGACAAGTTGCTGGAATTAGACCCGAAACCAAGCGATCTATCCATGGTCAGGTTGAAGTGTGAGTAACATCACATGGAGGACCGAACCCACTTATGTTGAAAAATGAGGGGATGAACTGTGGATAGGGGTGAAAGGCCAATCAAGCTTGGAGATAGCTGGTTCTCTCCGAAAACTATTTAGGTAGTGCCTCTTGTATTACCAATGGGGGTAGAGCACTGTTTCGGCTAGGGGGTCATCCCGACTTACCAAACCGATGCAAACTCCGAATACCATTGAGTATGAGCAAGGGAGACAGACTGCGGGTGATAACGTCCGTAGTCGAAAGGGAAACAACCCAGACCAACAGCTAAGGTCCCAAATTATGATTAAGTGGAAAACGATGTGAATAGACTTATACAGCTAGGAGGTTGGCTTAGAAGCAGCCATCCTTTAAAGAAAGCGTAATAGCTCACTAGTCTAGTTTGTCTGCGCGGAAGATTTACCGGGGCTAAATCATAAACCGAAGCTTTGGATCATCTTCGGATGATGGTAGGAGAGCGTTCTGTAAGCCTGTGAAGGTGAACCGAGAGGTTTGCTGGAGGTATCAGAAGTGCGAATGCTGACATGAGTAACGAATAAGGAGGTGAAAAACCTCCTCGCCGGAAGACTAAGGATTCCTCTCCAACGCTTTTCGTGGGAGGGTTAGTCGGCCCCTAAGGCGTACCCGAAAGGGGAAGTCGATGGGAAACAGGTTAATATTCCTGTACCAGTTGGAAGTGACGGATCTAGTAAATTGTATACACTTATTGGATTGTGTATGCCGTGAATAGGTTCCAAGAAATAGCTCCAACATAGACCGTACCATAAACCGACACAGGTGGTCAGGTAGAGAATACCAAGGCGGATGAGATAACTCTGGTGAAGGAACTAGGCAAAATGTAACCGTAACTTCGGGAGAAGGTTAGCCAACTTTAAGGCAACTTTTAGTTGGTCGAAGATACCAGGTGGCTGCGACTGTTTACTAAAAACACAGCACTCTGCTAACACGAAAGTGGACGTATAGGGTGTGACGCCTGCCCGGTGCCGGAAGGTTAAATGATGGGGTTAGCTTCGGCGAAGCTCTTGACTGAAGCCCCGGTAAACGGCGGCCGTAACTATAACGGTCCTAAGGTAGCGAAATTCCTTGTCGGGTAAGTTCCGACCTGCACGAATGGCGTAACGATGGCCACACTGTCTCCACCAGAGGCTCAGTGAAATTGAAATAGCTGTTAAGATGCAGTTTACCCGCAGCTAGACGGAAAGACCCCGTGCACCTTTACTACAGGTTCACACTGAAATTTGGTTTTATATGTGTAGGATAGGTGGGAGACTTTGAAGCTTGGACGCCAGTTCAGGTGGAGTCGCCCTTGAAATACCACCCTTGTAAGATTGACTTTCTAACTTTGATTTAATCAAGGACAGTGTGTGCTGGGTAGTTTGACTGGGGCGGTCTCCTCCTAAAGAGTAACGGAGGAGTACGAAGGTATGCTCAACACGGTCGGACATCGTGTGTAGAGTGCAAAAGCAAAAGCATGCTTGACTGCGAGATCGACGGATCGAGCAGGTAGGAAACTAGGTTTTAGTGATCCGGTGGTTCTGAATGGAAGGGCCATCGCTCAACGGATAAAAGGTACGCCGGGGATAACAGGCTGATAGCGCCCAAGAGTTCATATCGACGGCGCTGTTTGGCACCTCGATGTCGGCTCATCTCATCCTGGGGCTGGAGCAGGTCCCAAGGGTATGGCTGTTCGCCATTTAAAGAGGTACGCGAGCTGGGTTTAGAACGTCGTGAGACAGTTCGGTCCCTATCTGCTGTGGGCGTTGGAGATTTGAAGGAAGCTTCTTCTAGTACGAGAGGACCGAAGTGGACGAACCTCTGGTGGTCCGGTTGTTGCGCCAGCAGCATTGCCGGGTAGCTATGTTCGGAAGGGATAACCGCTGAAAGCATATAAGCGGGAAGCCCCTCCTAAGATGAGATCTCCCTTGAGAGCCGTTGAAGACTACAACGTTGATAGGCTAGATGTGTAAGTTCCGTAAGGGATTCAGCTTACTAGTACTAATTGCTCGATCGGCTTGAATTAACCTCAAAGTAAATTCTTTGTAAGTTTCGCAAACACAGTTGCCCGATGACAATAGTCCACTGGTACCACCTAATTCCATCTCGAACTTAGAAGTGAAACGGTGAGGCGCCGATGGTAGTGCGTAAGTGCGAGAGTAGGTATCATCGGGCTTTTTTTTGTTCTTTAAATTCTTGATTATTCCAAATAATTATTCTTAAATCATAAGTTAAACTTTTTTGAGAAAATTATGAGATATCTACTACTTTTTTTACTTTTAAATTCTTTTATTTTGCTCTCTCATTCTAAAGATAGCTCGCATGCTAGCGCTGAGTGGCAGATCGAAGCATATGGTACAGCTGCACCAGATTTTATTGGAAACTATGCAACAATTATTGGTGGCAATGGTGAAGTTCTGCATAAAGGTACTAATGGTTGGACTTGCCAACCTGGTAATGCCAGACCATTTCCAAAGATGGGTTGGTCCAATGCTCACGAGGCAATGCCACTATGCATGGATGAAAATGCAGTAAAATTTATGAATGGCCAACAAGATCAAATGACCGCTGATGGTTGGGCATGGATGTTGCATGGAGACGTTGGTGAGGACAACACAAAACCAGGCGTTTTAAACAAAAAAGACAGCACTCCTGGCCAGTGGATTGAATCAGGTCCGCATATGATGTTAATGCCAAAAGATGCAAAGACTATTGCAAATATGTCTGATGATTTTACAGTTGGTGCACCTTACGTGATGATGCCAAATACTCCAATGGCACATGTGATGATTCCGCTAACTGGTTATTACATTTACCAGCCAGAGTCTAATCCAAAAAATTAATTATCTGTAAAGCCCGGTTTTGCCGGGCTTTTTTTATTTCATTTATACCTTTTTTTTAGCCATACATTACACTTAGGAAATGCGATTTTTATCACGTCTATTTGTTGCAGTATCTTTAGTGATGCTTTATTCATGTGGCGGTGGTGGCGGCAGTTCTGCACCCGCACCTGCTCCAACACCCGCACCAACACCAGCACCAACACCAGCACCAACACCAGAGCCAACACCGGCACCAACACCAGAGCCAACACCGGCACCAACACCAGAGCCAACACCAGCACCAAATACTGATCCAACTGCAATGGAT
This sequence comes from uncultured SAR86 cluster bacterium, assembly GCA_902535365.1. Classification (GTDB taxonomy): domain Bacteria; phylum Pseudomonadota; class Gammaproteobacteria; order Magnimaribacterales; family TMED112; genus TMED112. The sequence continues at coordinate 36,072 of CACATF010000004.1, read as the reverse complement.
GTAACGGTATTAAATGATGGAGATGTTGGTGACATATGGGGTGGCAACACTTACTTATCTTTTTTTGATGAGTTAAATGGGTATTCAGATTGTACTGATGAAACAGCTGGCACAGAAAGTTGTGCAAGCGTCGATTGGGAAGTGGTAATTGATAATGATCGTGGTGAAGTTCTTGAAGTTACATATTTAGCAGATGCAGGACATGCTGGTCTTGTGGTCGGCCCATCCCCAGCAGTTAATTTAAGTGATTACTCAGATGGGTCCTTATCGTTTGATATAAAAATTTTAGATGATGGTGCTTCAAATTTATCTGGTGGTTTTTATGTAAAAGTTGAAAGCGGTTCTCAGATATCTGGCGAGTTACCAATCAGTGGTATTGAAGCAACAGGCGAATGGGAGTCTATCGATTTTCCAGTATCTTCATTAACAGCTAGCGGTGAACTTAATCTTGGCAGCATAACGGCACCAATGGTCTTTTTTCCTGCATTCCAAACAGGTGCAGGCCTAATTTATCAAATAGACAATGTTCGATTTACCGGAATTGCAGACGGAGCCATGCCGCCAACAGGACCAAATGACGGCGGGTCAGGATCAACAGTTAATTACAATCTTCTCGAGTATGGCGCTGGCAATGTTTCTGATGTTATTAATCCTGACAGTTATCGTTGTGCAGTAGATTTTGGTAATTGGATCTATAATGCTGGTGTTGTTGAGCCAGCTATTCCAGGTTGTGATGCTTCAACCAATATTCCGTCAGGAACACCAACAAAACTTCAACCTCAAATAATGCCATCATTAGATAAGAGGGTTCCTACTCACAGATGGTGGGGTTCTATTCCTTTCCTAGGTGAAATGACAGTTGGCGATTTTAATGATCCAGCTCACGTAACAGCCGATCCAATTAGAGCACGAGTAAGTAATAAAGGAGCAAGGCTTATGGGATTGCCGAGCGGTTATCAGTTGCGAGGGAATTTCCCACAATACGATGGTCCAGAACCATTTGCCGAAGTATTTGATGGAATTGCAATTGCTAACTCTAAATATTCCGAGCTTAATGCCTATTTAGTTGATTATAGCGATGGGTCGGTGACAGTTGGATGGACCACAAGCAATATGACAAATATTATGTGGGCAACTTTTGTTCATGGTTCTCCGTATGTCTATTTCACTGTTTTTGATGGCGACCCAATTATCGTAACCAAAGCAGCTGATAGCGAAGAAAAAGGAACTTTCTATGAGTTTGATAATAATCTAGGAGTTTGGACAGACGTTGCTGGAATCAGAAATAATTTTCTTATAACCGGTGAACCAGGAACAACTTATTCCGACATTGCTGGCAATAACATTACTATTACAAAACCTAATGATGGTACGGCATATACGGCCTTTACTGTCAGCTACCTTCCTGCTCTTGAAGGCATTCCTGGAAATGACATGGTTGATTATTTTGCTAGTCGGGCCAGAAACCAAGTCAGCGAAGTCGACATAAATTATTCAGTAGATAGATCTAATAATACTGTAACTGTAAGCCATGATTATTTAGATTTTGAAGGCAACCCTATCGATACTATTGTAGGCATGCATCCAATGCATTGGAAATTTTCAGATCAAACAACTTCTAATTACAAAATAAGAAGTGCTCGAGGAGTCATAAAATTTGCTGAATTATCCTCGTTTGAATATCAGATTCCATTTGTTGGAGTTTTGCCTCTAATGCCATCACTACCAAACACTTACGATCAAAACACTCTTGAACAATATGTGCAGGATTATATTTCAGGTGGAGAGGATAGTTGGATTAATAGCACAGATACTTATTGGTCTGGAAAAGCCTATGGTAAAGCTGCTGAAATGGCAGGCATAGCTAGATCAATTGGAATGAATCAGGAGGCAGATCAAGTTGTAAGCTGGTTGAAAGAACACCTTTCTGATTGGTTCACTGCCGAGACTAATGGTGAGCTCGATGAGCTTCGCTATTTTGTTTATGACGAAGAGTGGGACACTTTGCTTGGCATCGAAGAAGCTTATGGCTCTCATCAAAGACTTGCTGATCATCATTTCCATTATGGGTATTTTGTTCGAGCAGCAGCAGAAATATGCCGACAAGATAGAAGCTGGTGTTCGGAAGATCAATATGGTCCTATGGTTGAGCTGCTAATTCGCGATTATGCTGGAGATCCAGGAGATGATATGTTTCCGCCACTCAGAAATTTTGACCCAGCCAATGGTTTTTCATGGGCTGATGGTAAAGCAGATGCCTTGCAAGGCAATAATAACGAATCAACCTCAGAAGCAGCTAATTCATATGGTGCAATCATACTTTATGGACTAATTACCGATAACCAAGATCTTGTGAACAAAGGTATATATTTGCATGCATCGACTTCAGCAGCCTATTGGCAATACTGGAACAACATCGATGGGTACAATAATCTTGGTGCTGACTACGATAACTTTATTCCTGGCTACGATAAGATTACAACTTCTATTATTTGGTCAGCAGGAGCAGATTTTTCAACTTGGTTCAGCCCTGCCTATGCGCACATTTTAGGAATCCAAGGCCTGCCATCAAACCCACTGATTTTTCATGTGAGCCAGTACAAAGATTACATGGAGGATTATGTAACATTGGGCTTATCTGAATCTTCCAATGGTAAACCCTCTGGCTTACCAGAGGATCAATGGCGTGATTTATGGTGGAATCTATGGGCGATGGTCGATCCAGAAAGTGCCATTGCAGACTATGAAACTATGGCACCAAATTACAATACTGAAGCAGGCGAAACCAAAGCGCATACTTACCATTGGTTGCAAACTTTCAATGCACTTGGCCATATTCAAACTGGTACAGGCGATCTTACAGCCAATCACCCTGCCGCGGTAGCCTTTAAAAAGAACGATGAAATGAATTATGTGGCTTATAACTTTGGTGATGCGCCTCTTGAGGTCAGCTATAGTGACGGCAAGACCTTTACTGTGCCAGCTAATAGCTTCAAAGTTGAAGGTTCAACATCAAATGAAGATACAGCTGGACCGCTAATCTCAGAACTAGATGTTGTGTCTGACAATGTATCAGATAACACCTTAGTTTTTGACGGTGAGTCAGTTAAAACCATTAAGCTCAGATGGCGTTTACAAGACCCATCTGGCATTACGTTTGAAACACCCTTTGGCAATTCTAGGATACTACTAGCACGAACTGATGGTGGCTCAGGCGGGACTAAGTCATGGGATCTTGACAGCCTTCAATCTGAACGAGTCTCAGGTGATAGTACGGATGGGTATTATGAAAAAGAACTTGATTTGGCTGCTGACCAACACCCTAGTGGTGAATTCTCAATTTCACTAAGACAAGTTGGTGATCTTGAGGGCAATGTAACCACTATGGAGATTGAAGAGGGCTACCCTCTTACAATTGTTAACAATTCCCAGTAAATACAATATCAACTGTAACAATAACTTGCTAAAAAAGTATTTTGATTGTCATTAAAGCAAATTAACCTGCGGCCATGAAAACACAGAAGGCGTTATCAACATTTTTAAGTTTATTTATCATCATGCTGAGTTTAAGCGTTATCAGCATGTTTGCTATGATGTTTTTGGATATTTCTTCATAAGCATTTAAATAACTTAAACTTTAAAATGTTTTATAATTGGGCTATGAAAAATTTAGCTCTAATCCTTATTTCACTTTTAATTATTACAAGCTGCAACACAGCTTCAGATTTTGATAAATACAAACAACACGTTATTACTCTTTCTTCAGATGAATTTGAAGGTAGAGCACCAGGCACACCAGGCGGTGTCAAAACCAAAAATTATATTGCCGATCATTTCGCCAGCCTTGGTTTAAGTTCATTTGGTGATTCTTATTTAATGCCTGTTAACTTAACTGGCGTTAATTTAGTCGTTGATCAATCAAGTTTTAATCTATCGGTCAATGGCGAAGTGCTAGAGCTAGCTTACCCAAGTGATGTCGTTTATGGCACAACTAGACAAGTCGATGCTGTTTCTTTTCAGGATAGCGATTTAGTCTTTGTGGGTTATGGGGTGAATGCACCAGAATACGATTGGAATGATTATAAGATTGATGTTAAAGGCAAAACCGTAGTTATGCTCATCAACGATCCTGGTTTTGAGCTTAAGGGAACAGAGTTTAATGGCAAAGCTATGACTTATTACGGTCGTTGGACTTATAAGTTTGAGGAAGCAGCACGCCAAGGAGCAGCAGGAGCAATTATTATTCATGAGACAGCTCCAGCATCATACCCATGGGGTGTTGTCGAAGGTGGATGGTCAGGCGAACAGCTTAATTTAACTTTTGAAGATAACAATATTGGTAGATCTGCACTTGAAGGCTGGATTCAGCTCGATGTTGCTGAACAGCTGTTTGCAACTATGGGGACCAATTATGCAGAGATGAAAGCTAAAGCTCTATCCAAGGATTTTCAACCTGTGCCAATGGAAGGCATGCAATTAAGTGCAACCATGGTCAATGAATTAAGAACCTCTGATTCACACAATGTTGTTGGTTATGTTGAAGGTTCTGAAATGCCTAATGAATATGTGCTTATTATGGGTCACTGGGATCACATGGGTGTAAATCCAACATTAGAAGGCGATCAAATTTTTAATGGCGCTGTCGATAACGCCACTGGTACAGCAGCAGTCATGCATATGGCTGAAACTTTCTCTAAAAGACAGCCAAAAAGATCTGTTGTTTTCATAGGTTTAACAGCTGAAGAATCTGGGTTGCTTGGATCAGCCTACTTAGCAGAGAACCCACCTTTTGAATATGGGAATGTTATTGGTGGGTTAAATCTTGATGCGTTTCCAGCAATTGGTAAATCAAAGGATATTACCATTATAGGTTTTGGCGCTTCAGAATTAGAGCCAATTCTAAGTAAGCATGCATCTGAGGAAGGAAAATACCTTGCTCCAGATAAATCTCCAGAAGCTGGCTATTTTTACCGATCAGATCATATCAATTTTGCCAAAAGAGGTATTCCAATGATATATGCGGACCCGGGCATTGATTTAGTTGATGGTGGTTTAGAAAAGGGTATCGCAGCTGCAAGAAACTACACAGCAAATGATTACCATAAACCATCGGATGAAGTTCGTGATGACTGGGATTGGAGCGGAATAGAACAAGACTTAGATATTTTTACTAATTTTATCGATGATTTAGCTAACTCAGGTGAATATCCAAACTGGTATGAAGGAAATGAGTTTAAAGCACTGCGTGATGCAACACGTGATTAAGCAACTTTAAGGGGGAGAGCAATTAATACAACAGAAAAATCCAAAAAAGCTTTCTTGGCATGGCGCAAATTGCCAGCACCTGCCAGAGGTGAATACATTCGAAAATTTGGCGAAGCATTGCGAGCTAGAAAGGAAGAGGTTGCTCAACAAATTACAACAGAAGCCAAGAAAATTATTTCTGAAGGTGAGGGTGAAGTCCAAGAAGTCATTGATATGTGTGACTTTGCTACAGGTTTAAGCAGACAGCTATATGGCCTGACTATGCCAAGTGAGAGACCAAACCACCGACTTCAAGAAATTTGGCAACCCTTAGGAGTTGTAGGATGTGTAACCGCATTTAATTTCCCTGTAGCTGTGTTTGGTTGGAATTTTTGTCTAGCAGCAGTATGCGGCAATAGTATTATTTGGAAGCCAAGCCCCCATAGTGAGGGTTGCGCACATCTAGTTAAAGAAATATGGGACAGCATTGCCGATGATCATAAAGATTTAGTCTTAGTTAGTTTAGGTGGCAATGATGCAGCAATATCATTAGCTGAAGATGAGGGTATTGCACTATTTTCAGCGACTGGCAGTTGTGAAATGGGCAAAGCACTTGCCCCGATTGTTGCAAAAAGACTTGGCAGAAATTTGTTAGAGCTGGGCGGTAACAATGCAGCAATTGTTTGTCCTTCAGCAGATTTAGATCTGACAACAAAAGCTATTACTTTCTCTGCAGCAGGAACAACTGGCCAAAGATGCACTACTCTAAGAAGATTGTTTGTGCACGAGGATGTTTACGATGAAGTGACATCAAGAGTAAAGAGCGCATTTGAGGGTTTAGAAATTGGTGATCCAATGGATAGGGCAACACAAGTTGGCCCACTTATTTCTGAACAAAGTTATGATGCCATGAAGGCTAAGCTTGAATCATGCAAATCAAAATCATTAAAAGTAACAGGGGGAGAAAGACTGCCAAATGATAATGGTGTCTTTGTTACACCAGCTATGGTTGAAACTAGTGAGCATATTGAAGAGATGAATGATGAAACATTCGCACCAATTCTGTATGTCATGCCATATAAGAATCTAACAGATGCTATAGCTTTGCAGAATTCTGTGAAACAAGGACTTAGTAGTTCTATTTTTACCAATGATGTTCGAGAGTCAGAGCTTTTCTTGAGCGCTGAAGGTTCAGACTGCGGTATTGCCAATGTAAATATAGGCACGAGTGGAGCTGAAATTGGTGGTGCTTTTGGTGGTGAAAAAGATACTGGTGGGGGAAGAGAGTCTGGTTCTGACTCTTGGAAAGCCTACATGAGAAGAACCACAGCAACTATAAATTATGGAAGTGATTTGCCATTAGCTCAGGGTGTTGAGTTTGATGATAAATAAATCTCACCCATGTCGTAGAATATAAATATGTTTATTTTAGGTTTAACAGGTGGAATAGCATCTGGAAAAACAACTGCTACTGATTTTTTCTCAAACAAAGGCATTCAAATAGTTGATGCTGATGAGATATCTAGAAATCTTCAAAAAAATGGCGAAGCTGGCTATGTTGAAATTCTTCAGAGATATGGCGATGGCATTTTGGGGTCTGATAAAGAAATTGATAGAAAAAAACTTAGAGAAAAAGCTTTCAGCAAGCCCAATGAGAAAGAATGGTTGGAAAGCTTAATGCATCCGTTGATTCGTGAAGCAACAATGAACGCATTTAATGATGTTAAATCTGATTGGGCAATATACAGTGCTCCTCTCTGGAGCAACCGTAATCAATTTGAGCGTGTGCTTGTAATAGATGCTCCAAAACATATCCAATTGGAAAGAATAAAAAGCAGAGACAATACGAATCTTGAGATTGCAGAAAGCATTTTAAATGCGCAGATAAGTTCAAATGATCGCATTAATTTTGCCACCGATCTAATCATTAATGACGGCAGCATAGATGAGCTCACCAATAAGCTTGAGTTTTATTTCAATTTATACACTAGGATAGCCAATGACAAAAAAAGTTAACATTACCTGCCCGAATTGCAAAAAAATTGTAGAGATAGATTCCAGGTTTAAACCTTTTTGCTCAAAGGCTTGTAAAAGTATAGATTTTTTAAGATGGGCCAACGAAGAAGTGGCGATCGAGACATTTGAACAGCCACCAGAAGAACAAGAAGATTATTGAGGTGATCTAGCTTTCTTTTGACGTTCGAATTCTTCTTTGCTCATTTTTGTAATTTTAATATTTACAAGAATTTTGATGACATCATCTTTGAATGATTCAATCATGGCATCAAACATATGAAATGATTCTTTCTTGAACTCATTGATTGGATTTCTCTGGGCATAGGCTCGTAACCCAATATTGCTTCTTAGAGAATCTATGTTCTGCAAGTGTCTTTTCCATTGTGCATCTAATACTTGCACAGCTATTTGTCTCTCAAGTTCTGTCCTTCTCTCTTTTAGGCTCTCAAATTTCTCATAATAAAATTTTTGATAGAAATTATTTAAAAAATCCATAACAGCCCCGAAACTTAACTTGTCTCTGCTGAGAAAGTTAAAGTCTGGAGATACACCTAGATTCTGAGAAAGTGTTTTATCAAGTGCATCAAATTTCCAAGATGACATTTGATCTTCTGGTAAATGTTTATCAGCAACCTTCTCTAAATAGTTGTCTAGATATTCCATCATTAACTTATCAGTTTCATTTTCATCAAGAAAATAATCTCTAAGCTTGTAAACAGTGAGCCTTTGATCGTTTGAAACATCATCGTATTCTAGAATTTGCTTTCTTACTTCAAAGTTTCTGTTTTCTATCTTCTTTTGAGCATTGGCAATGGCACCATTAAGCAGTGGGTGCTCAATACTAGAATCATCCATACCATCGCTTAGTCTCGAAAAGAGCTGCTTTCTATTTTCGTCAATAAATAGCCTCAAAACTGTGTCATCTAGAGATAAGAAAAATTTTGAATAACCTGGATCGCCTTGGCGCCCTGATCTTCCTCTTAACTGATTATCAATTCTGCGAGATTCATGCCTTTCTGTACCAATAACATGAAGACCACCAGCATCAAGGACCTGTTGATGTTTAGCTTCCCAGTCTTGATCGCCTTCTTCTTGCTTTCCACCGAGTACAATATCTGTCCCTCGTCCTGCCATATTGGTAGCTATTGTTATCGCGCCTGGTCTGCCTGCCTCAGCAATAATTTTTGCCTCTTTCTCATGGTATTTGGCGTTAAGTACCTGATGTCTTATGCCTTCTCGTTTTAATCTATTTGATAATTTCTCAGAACTTTCTATCGAAGCTGTACCAACTAATATTGGTGCAGTTTTTTCATGAATATCTTTGATTTCTGAAACGAGTGCATTGAATTTATCTTCTTCATTTACATAAACGACGTCATTTACATCTTCTCGAACCATTGCTTTATTCGTTGGTAACACAACAACATCCATACCATATATTTGTTTGAACTCAGCAGCTTCAGTGTCAGCTGTTCCTGTCATCCCTGAAATCTTGTCAAAAAGCCTAAAGAAGTTTTGATAGGTTGTTGAAGCTAATGTTTGAGTTTCTTGTTGTATTGGTACTCTCTCTTTACATTCCAAGGCTTGCATCACTCCTTCTGAAACTCTTCTTCCAGGGAGTTTTCTTCCTGTATTGTCGTCAATTAACACGACCTTATTTGACTCCACCATGTAGTGGACATTTTTTTCGAATAGTAAATTAGCTTTCAATGTAGCTTGAATATATTTAAGAAATTTTAGGTTGTTTGTTGTGTATAAACTTTCATCCTCTTTAATAAGTCCTCTTTGAAGCAAGAATGACTCAACTTTTTCAAACCCATCATCGGTTAACTCAACAGTTCTTAATTTTTCATCTATAAGAAAATCCCCTCTTTCGCTATCTTGTAACGGTTCTTCTTCAGTGCCCTCCCTCATCTGTCTGGATAAGCTTGGTAGAAGTTTTAAAAAAATAGGATATGCGGCAGCATCATCATCGGTAGCGCCTGAAATAATTAAAGGTGTACGTGCTTCATCGATCAGAATTGAATCCACTTCATCAACAATTGCAAAATTTAAATCTTTCTGAGTTTTTTGGTAGTTATGAAGCACCATATTATCTCTAAGATAATCAAACCCTAACTCACTACTTGTGCAATAAACTATATTTGAGTCATAACCTGCTTTTTTATCCTGAAAATCTTGTGTTGATGTTAGGGCTCCAACTTTTAAACCAAAATATTCATAAACTGGTTTCATCCAATCAGCATCTCTCTGTGCTAAATAGTCATTAACAGTAATTACAAATGTTTTTTTACCTGATAGTGCATTAAGGATAGCTGGGAGTGTAGCAACCAGCGTTTTTCCTTCCCCTGTTTTCATCTCTGCAATATTGCCGCCATTAAGCACTAAGCCACCAATTAATTGGCAATCAAAATGGCGTAGTCCAATAGTTCTTTTGGCTGCTTCTCTTACAGCTGAAAAGACTTCAATAATTTCTTGTTCAGTTGGGTTTTCCGATATTGAGAGATTTTTAAAATCATTCTCTGACATAGATGAAGACTTATCTTCATGTGCGTTTATCTTATTTACTATTTTTTGGTATGCGTCAACGCGTCTTTGATTAGAAGATTTAAATATCTTGCCAAATAGATCTAACATTATGCTACTTCTTCAGATATAGGCTTTAGGTAATTGATTGGAGCGTCTTTAATCTCATCAATCTCGATAATTTTAAAGGCATTTTCACTTTCAATTTTTCTTAAGAGCTGATTGTTTAATTCATGCCCTGATTTAAAGCCGTAATACTCACCAATTAGATTATGTCCTAGCAGATAAAGGTCACCAATAGCATCTAACATTTTATGTTTAACAAACTCATCAGCAAATCTTAGTCCACCTTCATTTAAGACATCTTCTTCACCAACTCCAATAGCATTATTAAGACTTGCTCCTAATGCTCTATTATTTGCCTTTAGCATTTCGAGCTCTTTATAAAGGCCAAATGTTCTTGCTCGACTTACTTGTCTTATATAAGAGGTTTGGGAAAAATCTATTGATGCTGTTTGAGGATATTTCTGGTAAACAGGGTGATCAAATTCAATTCCAAATGAGACTCTGAATCCTGCATAAGGTTTAATTTTAGCAACTGCATCATCTCTTTGAACCTGCACTGATTTTGTAACATATATAAATTTTTTAACTGCATTTTGCTCCACAATTCCTGCGGCTTGAACTAAGAATACAAAACGAGTTGAACTGCCCTCCATAATTGGAATTTCGGGACCATCACAATCGATAATACAATTATCAACACCCAGACCTGCAAGAGCAGACATCAAATGTTCTATTGTTGAGATTTCATAACCATCTTTTTCCAGGGTTGTAGCCAAAGTAGTGTTTCCAACCATATTTGCTTGAGCTGGCATTTCAATGACTTTATCACCATCAATACGTCTGAAAATTATTCCAGTATCTGGGTCAGCAGGATGCAAGGTTAGCACTGCTTTTTTACCGGTGTGAAGACCGACACCAGTTGCAGATGTTTTGTTCCTAATTGTTCTTTGTGCAAGCATGAAGTGTTATTTTAATTTATTAATGTTAATTTTTATATCGAAGTTTCTTCTTTAATTCAAAAAGAGCTATAGCTGTAGCAACAGCGACATTCAGTGATGATATTTGTCCATGCTTAGAAATTTTCAACAACTGATCACAATTCTTCTCAACTAATTTTCTGAGACCTTTCTCTTCGTTGCCAAGTATTAGAGCATTCTTGCCCTCAAAGTTAGTTGCTTCAAGCGATACTTCTGCATGTTCAGAAAATCCGCTCACCCAAAAACCATCTTTTTTTAGATGTTCAATAACAACATTGATGTTTGTTGCTTTGAAAAGCTTTAAATCATAAATCCCACCCGTTGAGGTTTCTATAGCAGCAGTGTTGAAGAAGTCAGCAGAATTATTCTTTGGGATAATAACTGAATCAACTCCAAAAAATGATGCCGATCTCAAGCATGAACCAAGATTTCTTGTATCTTGTACTTCATCTAGAACCAAAACAACTTCTCCAAAATCTAAGCCTTTATCTTTGATGTCTTGAATAATAGGTTGTTTGCAAATTGCACTAAAATCACCCTTCGATGAAATAGTTTTGACCCCATTTATTTTTGCTAATTCAATCAAAGATTCAATTCTTTTATTAGCACTTGAGCCTTCATTAATAGAAATAATTTTATCTGCATAATTAGCAAGCAATGTTGAGATGCATTGGAGGTTTTTTATTTCAATTGTCATTTTAGTAGTAAAGTGAAATCTTCCCTTCTAATTCTCTCACATCGCCAATGTATATGTTAATTTCATCCCCTAGAGAAAATTTATTTCCTCGTCGTTTGCCTTCCAAAGAGTAATTTCTCGCATTGTATCTGTAGTAATCATTTGGTAAATCGTTCACATGCAGCAAGCCGCTTGTGAAAAGTTTAGGAACATCAACAAATAAACCAAAATCTTTTACACCAGTAATGAAACCTTTAAAACTTTTGCCTTTAAAGTTTGCAGCATATTCACATAGTAGATTTTGTATGACTTGCTTTGAGGCAAACTCTGCAGATTTTTCTTGTGCAGAGCAGTATTCAAGGAGGCCTTGAAGTTCTTGATCTTCAACAGCCTCGTTACTTAACGTAGCAATTATTAATCGATGAACCAAAAGATCGGGATACCGTCTTATGGGTGAGGTGAAGTGAGTGTATTTCTTATATTTAAGACCAAAATGACCAATATTTTCTGTAGTATATTCTGCTCTTTGCATTGCCTGAAGAATTAAGGTATTTAGAATTGAAGCGTCTTTTCTGTTTTGTATTTTTTCTAGGAAAAAGGGAAGATTTTGAATATCTTCAATGTCTCCTTGCCAGTTAATTGAGCGTCTTTTTAGTGTTTGTGAAAGTCGATCTATTTTTATAGATTCTGGGTTGCCATGAACACGAAATATTCCTTTTTTGCAGTTTTTTTCAAGAAAATCAGCTGCAACTATATTTGCTGCCAGCATAAACTCTTCAATTAGTTTGTGCGAAGTTAAACGAGACCTATCAATAACATCAATCACATTTTCATCTTTATCAATTTTTATAGTTGGCTCTGCAATTTTAAAATCCAAGGCACCTCTTTGGGTGCGCTGTTTTAGTAGTTGTTTAAAAAGAATGAAGGATGCTTGAAGTGATTCTTTAAAACTATCATCTGGCACAGAGCTGTTATTCATATAGCCCTCAACCTCATTGTAAGTTAGTCGAGCTGCTGACTTAATGATACCTCTGTCAAATTTATAATCCTTAATAATCCCTTGTTTATCAAAGTTGATCTCCACACATAGTGCTCTTCTCCTTTTTTGGGGCTGCAACGAGCACAAAACATTAGATAAATTTTCAGGCAGCATAGGGACAACTTTTCTAATGAAATAGACAGATGTGGTTCTTTTGGAAGCTTCTTTATCAATTGGTGTATCTGGCTTTACATAATGAGAGACATCTGCAATAGCTACTTTGAGATGAAAGCCATCATCATTCTGAGAACAAAAAATTGCATCATCAAAATCTTTTGCATCTTCTCCATCAATAGTTACAAAAGGAAAATCTTCGAGTCGATGCTTATCATCCAAAAATTGATCTTCGATTTTCTTGGCATTGATTAATACACCATCTGGCCAAGTGTCATCGAGCCCATAATCATTCAGAGCTTTTTGATGATAGTCAGATAATTGATATTTTTTCATGAGAACTATTTTTTGAAGATCTCAGAATCATTCTTGAAAGATTTAAATTCCAATGCATTTCCAAATGGGTCTTTAAAGAACATAGTTTTTTGTTCTCCAGCTTCACCTTCAAACCTAAGATATGGTTCGATGATGAATTTAATATCAGCAGCTGTAATTCTCTTACTCAATACATCGAATATGTCCCATTCAAGAATTACCCCAAAGTGTGGAACCGGAACATCTTTGTCGTCAACTTCATTGATAGTAACTTTTTGCACTTCACCAATATGCACGACGAGCTGATGACCAAAAAAATTGTAATCAATCCAGTGATCGCTCGACCTTCCTTCATCTAACTGTAATTTCTCACCATAAAAATTACGTGCTTGTTCAAGATCATTTACAGGAATAGCTAGGTGGAATGGTCTAAGTTGATTCATTTTTATTTAATCTCGTTATCTTTTTTTTATAAGCTTCTTTCCAAGACTTAAGTGTGTATTCTGGCATTCTCTCTTGAATATTATTCAGATTTTCTAGTTTCCATTCATCGGTGGTATTGGTATCTTTCCATTTAACTCTTTCCTCTTTGCTTCTCATACACCCAAAGCAAGTGTTGTTTTGATCATACTGACACACGGAAACGCAAGGAGAATATACTTTGCTTTTCTTTTCACTCATAACAATCAGTATTATAGTTTAGCTATGAAATTAAAAATCATTTTTATCTTATTTTTGGCAATCAACATATTTGCCTCCGAAGACTTGAAGGCAAAATTAGATTCTGAGCTTGATGGCTTGATGACAAAAGTTATTGAGTGGCGACATGATATTCATCAATATCCAGAGCTTGGTAATAGAGAGTTCAGAACCTCCAAAAAAGTAGCAGATCATCTCACCGCCCTAGGTATTGAGGTTGAAACAGGAATAGCATACACAGGAGTAGTTGGGTTAATTAGAGGAGGACAACCTGGACCAACAGTGGCTTTGCGTGCAGACATGGATGCTTTGCCGGTTGAGGAAAAAACTGGCTTACCCTTTGCCTCTAAAGTTAGAACAACATACCTTGGAAATGAAGTTGGAGTTATGCATGCATGTGGCCATGATGCTCATGTTGCCATATTGATGGGCGCAGCTGAATTTCTCGCAAAAAATAAAGAACAATTAAAAGGCAATATAATGCTAATTTTTCAGCCAGCTGAAGAAGGCCCACCTGAAGATGAAGGTGGAGGGGCAAAGATGATGCTACAGGAAGGTATTTTTGAAAAATATAAACCTGAAGTTATCTTTGGCTTGCATGTTACCAATATTCCTAATGGAGTTTTACTAGTAAAGCCTGGCCCAGCAATGGCAGCAGCATCTGCATACAGGATCAAGGTAAAAGGAGTGCAAACTCATGGGTCAACCCCTTGGTCTGGAATAGATCCAATAATGGCGACTGCTCAATTAATTGAATCTTTAAATACTGTTGTAAGTAGAAGGATCAATATAATTAACAACCCAGCTGTCGTGTCTGTTGGTTTAGTGGAAGCGGGTACAAGAAACAATATCATCCCAGAGGATGCCATGATAATGGGCACAATCAGAACTTTTGATCCAGAACTTCGCAAAGAAATTTATGATGAGATACGACAAATTGCTAAAGGCGTAGCTACAGGCACTGGAACAGAGATAAGTGTAGAGTTTGATGTTGGAGGATTTTATCCTGTAACTTTTAACAATTATGAACTTGTAGAAAAAATGAAACAATCACTCATTGAAGCATCAAGCGGCAAGTTTATGAAATCAGATATACCAGTTACAGGGGCAGAAGATTTTTCTTACTTCTCTCAAGAAATCCCAGGCCTTTATTTCTGGCTAGGCGTCAATAAACCTGGTGTTGGCTTAGATGCTGCAAATTTTGGTGATAGTAGTGAAGCTGCTGGAAATCATTCACCATATTTTTTAGTTGATGATTCTGCTCTTGATGAAGGTGTCAAAGCTATGACTTACTTAGCTCTTGATTACGCCGACCAGAATTAAAGAAGGACTCTATCGACAAAATTGAGCATGAGATTATGTGATTCTGGTGTTTCCACTAGAGAATCTAATACTTCCTGAAATTGAGCCTCATTTTCAGTATATTTTTCTTTGTAGATGGCTAGTCTTTGAAAGACTGTTGACCTGTCAACTTCTGGATGGAATTGAAATGCCCAGAGCGGCTTATTTCTAAGCTTAAAACTATGGAGACAATCAGAGGTATAAGCTAATAAATCTAGATCAGCAGGAAGTTCCAAAGCATATTGTCTGTGGATTGATAAAGCAGGAAATTTATCTGGAGTGCCGCTAAAGACAGGGTCAATAGTTGCTAAATTAGTTAGTGTTATTGGTATGCTGCCCATCTCATAATCTTCATCTTTGCTTAATATTTCTCCTCCAAAAGCTAAGACTGCAAGCTGAAAACCAAAACAAGATGCAAACGTCGGGATACCAGTATCTCCAGCAAATTTTATTAATGAAATACAATCATTAACAAATGGGTATATTTTAGGTTCTAGGACATTTGCCTCTGAAGCGCCCCCAACATACAAGGCATCGTAGCCTTCTAACACAGAAGAATCAAAAGATGGGGTATCAAACACATTTAAAACATCAATTTGATTAACATCAAGCTGGCTATAGCGCGCAAAGCTCTCAAGCTCTTCAGCTCTGACCTTATGATCATCTCTAATTTGAAGTAATAGTATTTTTAGTTGTTCTCTTTGCATTCTGCCATAAATGTAAATTTAATTTATATCTTATTTATAGTAGAATATCGACATGGTGCAATACATTATCGTTGGTTTACTAGGCTTTTTATCAGTCATATCAATGTGTATGTTTCTTTTTGTAAAAGAAGGGACTAAAGGGCTTAAGGCAAAACCATATAAGACAAAAAGTGGAATTGAACATACAGCTGATAGGTCTCGTATGAAACACATAGTTTAAATTTAAAACTATTTTCATTTCCTAGTATCAAAGATTAAATGAATGTTAAGAAAATCATAAGTGTTGCTTTGCTTGGATTGCTGTACTCCTGTGGAGGTGGTGGTGGAGATTCAACACCAGAACCAACTCCTGCTCCCGAGCCACTTTCAATAACATTCAATGATAAATCTGTAACTACACCTGAAGATACAGAAATTAGCTCCTCGTTAGACATCACTCTTAGCAGAACAGCGTCTTTAACTTACACAACACTTAGCCCCCCAAGCTATGGAAATGTAAGCTTCTTCGGCAAGAATTTTACATATACTCCAAATGAAAATTTTTATGGCTCTGACTCTTTTACAGTTCGAGTAAGTTCTGAGGGAGTAAGTGCCGAGGGTACAGTTGAAATAGATGTAACATCTGTAAATGATTTGCCTGAGGTGAATCTATCACTTGTTGGCTTTTCAGCCAGTGAAAGCCCTTTGATAATTACTGATTCTTTTATTGAGGTTTCTCTTAATTACTCAGATGTTGAGAATTCAAAGGACAATTTAATTGTTAGAGCAAAATACAATGGCGAAGACATTGAATTAGATTTGTCATCAGAGACTATTCCTTTTGACCCATTCAATGGCAATTTATCTGGACCAAAAAGCCTATATGTCGAAATAGATGATGGAGATGCGGTGGTTTCCCAAGAAGTTAGTTTTTGGGCAGCAAAAAAATTCAATCATAGCGTCAATGATGATTTGGTTTACACACTAGTTGGTGATACAGAGAACCTTGAAAGAGGTTTTAGATATGTCTTATTTCTTGATGCTATGCCAGATCTTGATGTAAGGAATGCTGGTCGTGAAGCATTGCGTTTTTATTTTTCAGATTTTGTTGGTAACAGCAGCTCTTATATGCTTGAAACAATTGATAAAGTTTTTAATGCAGTAATCATTGAAGCTCCGCTTGGCGAATCAACACTTGGAGTTGAAACAGGCGTGACCGATCAAAACTGTTTAGGAGAAGATACTGACCCAAACATCTATTGTATTTTTGATATTGCTCAACTTGCTTATGATTATGCAGCAAGTTTTTTTGGAGAATTCTATTTTGATAATTATTCAGTAATTACTGGAATAAATGGCAGAGGGGTAAATAGTGGCAATATTAATGTTCAGCCTTTGTCTGATTCTAGAGATGGTATTGATGTTAATCAGTGGAGAAGAGGTCCAAGATCTTTGGTGCAAGTTTTAAAGCATGAATTTGGCCATGGTTATAGTTTTTTAGACGATCATTACTTTAGTGATTATGAATTTTATGGGCCAGACGATGATAGATGGCCAACTTATTGGCTCTATGGAGAAAGTTCACCTGACACCACTTATGTTCAAGACCCACAAAATGTAAAGTGGAAGCATAAATTTAAAAGCGAGACAATCATAGCTGGTAAGGATGATCTTTCTGATACTTCTATGGAAGGTGTTGGAATCTGGGATGGGTGCTATCACCATACTGAAGAATGCCAGAGACCAACAAGCAACTCAATTATGAAGGGTGAAGGTGGAAGTTCTTGGCGTGAATACGGATCCAGATCAACAGGGACTGAATTTGATCCAGTAGGTGTTGAAGCCTTCGAATTAAGAAGTCTGCTTGAACAAGGCTTGCACGAACTCGAGGTAGAAATTACAGCCTCAAGTGTCAATGCTTCCACAAACTTTGTTATTGACTCAGATGTTTATGAATTACGCTGGTATGTCGATAGACAATTAGTCGAAGATAAGACCAATACGACAAGTATCACTGTGAACAGATCTAGTGGTTACACTGAAATTGCATATCGAGTTGTCGATATTAGGGAAAACCCTATTGTTACTGTAAATGATGACTTAAACAATTTTGCGGATGTTTATTACGGAGCATATTCTAAATTCAACAGCAGGTTTTATTACTGCGATATTAAGCCAGGGTCATGGGAAGGCATTACTGAATCAGCATGCGTTCCAACTTTTGAGGCTGAAGACGAAGATGGTGTTATGTACAGTGCGCCTAGCATAGCTCAAAGCAATGATGACCTAAAAGCTTATGGTCTCTTTAAACGATGGTGGGAATATTCTGGATTAGGGGCACAGTTTGTAATCAATTGGGAGTATTATTGATGAAAAAAATAAATCTTCTCCTCCTTTTTATTTCTTATATAGCCTCGCATGGCGATCATATTCCATTTGATTCTGACAGAATTACTTTTTTAGTTGAAAAAGAAACAATCGACATAGAAACAAAACAATCAAACCACCATTTACAAATTACTTTAGAAAATGATGCAGCCATACAGTCCTTATTTGAGAGATCAGAGACTAAACTTGATGAGCTGGTTGCCAGGTCTTTAATAGCGGGCACCTATTATGTCGAGCTATATGATGCTAATTATAAATTTAAAGGTTTGGTGCCATTGAGGCCTATAAGAGCATTTACATCGCATAATGATGGAAGATCTGAATTAATTCGCTCAGAGAAGGAATTGATGTATTTCCAATTATCTAACCATAATGACATAAGCTATCTCGTGGTCGGGAAAAAAGGTGACAAGAATTTAATTTCTTTGCAAGGTTTTTCAGTCAAGTAGAGTTTGAATTTTTTCTTGAAAAATAAGAAAGAGAAGAAAATGGAGCCACCTGTCAGAGTCGAACTGACGACCTACTGATTACAAATCAGTTGCTCTACCAGCTGAGCTAAGGTGGCCCGAGCGAAAATTCTACACTATATATATAGTCTCTTACAATGGTGGAAGCACACAACCTGTGCCTTTAATGCCACAGTATCCATTTGGATTTTTTGCCAAATATTGTTGATGGTATTCTTCAGCAACAAATGATGGCTGATTCATCGCTATCTCAGTAGTGATTTTAGGGAAACCTTTGGCAGTTAAAACTTCATTAAATAATTCCAATGATTTGGATGCTGCTTCCAGTTGTTGCTGTGACTCACAATAGATTGCTGATCGGTACTGCGAGCCAATATCATTGCCTTGGCGGTCACCCTGAGTTGGATCATGACATTCCCAAAACACTTTTAACAAACTTTCCAATGAAATCTCATCTGGTTGATAAATAACATTGACCGTTTCGGCATGTCCAGTAACACCGGTGCAAACTTGTTCGTAAGAAGGGTTTTCTCTTCGTCCGCCAGAATAAGAAACATAGGTAGTCCATACACCATCAAGCTGCCAAAAAACTCTTTCTACACCCCAAAAACATCCTGCACCAAAAATTATTTGGCAAGATCCAGCTGGATATTCATCAAAAAGGTTTTTTCCCGTAACAAAATGCTTCATATTTCAATATTGGATTATATATGTATTGACTATAAAAAATCTAAGTTGATAATAACAAATCCACCTTGGAGGGGTTGGGGAGCGGTCAAACCCAGCAGACTGTAAATCTGCCGCCTCGTGCTTCGAAGGTTCGAATCCTTCCCCCTCCACCATTTACCCTAATTTTAAAAGGTATATAATGGTTGAAGCTTTACGCTTTAGGGTATATGATATGCGCTCATATAGCTCAGTAGGTAGAGCACTTCCTTGGTAAGGAAGAGGTCACCGGTTCAAATCCGGTTATGAGCTCCAAACAAAAGAGGGAATTATGGCTAGAGAAAATTTTGATAGAAGCTTACCACACATCAACGTGGGAACTATTGGACACGTGGACCATGGTAAGACAACGTTAACAGCTGCATTAACTAAAGTTTGTGCAGAGACATTTGGTGGTGAAGCAGTAGCTTTTGAAGGTATTGATAACGCCCCTGAAGAAAGAGAAAGAGGTATTACAATTGCTACATCTCACGTTGAGTACAGCAGTGATGCTAGACACTATGCTCACGTTGACTGTCCAGGTCACGCTGACTATGTGAAAAACATGATTACTGGTGCTGCACAAATGGATGGCGCTATTCTTGTTGTAAGTGCTGCGGATGGACCAATGCCACAAACAAGAGAGCACATTCTCCTTGCTAAGCAAGTTGGTGTTCCAAACATTGTTGTATACCTTAACAAAGCTGACATGGTAGACGATGAAGAGCTACTCGAGCTTGTTGAAATGGAAGTAAGAGAGCTTCTCGACAAATATGACTTCCCAGGCGATGACACACCTATTATTAGAGGTAGTGCTCTTAAAGCGCTTGAGGGTGATGCAAAATATGTCGAAAGCGTTGTTGAGCTAGTTAAATCACTAGACAGCTACTTCCCAGAACCAGAAAGACCAATTGATGGTCAATTCCTAATGCCAATTGAGGATGTTTTCACAATCTCAGGTAGAGGAACTGTTGTAACTGGTAGAGTTGAAAGAGGTATCGTGAGAACAGGTGATGAACTTGAAATCGTTGGTATCAAGGAAACAACAAAAACAACATGTACTGGAGTTGAGATGTTTAGAAAAACTCTTGATGAAGGTAGAGCAGGTGAAAACTGTGGTGTGCTTTTAAGAGGTACCGACAGAGATGATGTGGAAAGAGGTCAGTGCTTGGTAGTTCCAGGATCTGTAACTCCACATACAAAATTCACAGCTAAAATTACTGTTCTAAGCAAAGAAGAAGGCGGTAGACATACTCCTTTCTTTAAAGGGTATAGACCTCAATTCTACTTCAGAACAACTGATGTAACTGGTGAAGTTAATCTTCCTGATGGAGTAGAAATGGTAATGCCAGGAGATACAGTTGATGAGTTAACTTGTGAACTGATTGCTCCAATTGCTATGGAAGAAGGATTAAGTTTTGCGGTTCGTGAAGGTGGAAGAACTGTTGGGGCAGGTATTGTCCTTAAGATTCTTTCATAACTTTTAGGAAATAAGGTTATATACTTAGGAGATCGCAAAGGCCTGTAGCTCAATTGGCAGAGCGGCGGTCTCCAAAACCGCAGGTTGTGGGTTCGATTCCCTCCAGGCCTGCCAGCTTTAACTTATGAATAGCACTCTGAACAAAGTCTTATGGCTCGTATCACTGACCGCTGGTTTCTCAGCGGTTGTGCTTTTTACATATTTTGAAGATTTAGGTTTACTTTATAGAGTCTTAATTCTGGTTGGTCTAATGGGGCTATCTTTAGGTGTATTAGCACAGACGGAATTTGGAAAAAATGCAATGAAGTTAATCTCAGATGCCAGAGTTGAAGTTGCTAAAGTAGTCTGGCCAAGTAGAGGTGAAACAACCCAAATGACAATAATCGTTCTTGTTATGATATTGATTCTAGCCTTAATCTTTTGGGGCTTAGATTCACTTCTGTCATTCTTATCAAGGTTTATATTGAGTTAAAAAAATGGATTGGTACGTAATACAGGCTTTTTCAAACTGTGAAAAAAAAGTGAAAGCAGCAATTGAAGAAAGAATTGAAATTTCAGGTCTAAGCAAAATGTTTGGAGAAATTATGATTCCTACCGAGCAAGTAACTGAATTGAAAAAAGGTCAAAAGAAGCAGCTTGAGAGAAAATTTTTTCCTGGATACATGCTTGTTCAAATGGAGATGAATGATGATACATGGCACCTTGTAAGAAAAACTCCTAATGTAATGGGATTTTTGGGTGGAAGTAAAAATAAACCTGTCCCATTAACAGAAAGAGAGCTAAATAATATTGTTAATAGAGTAGATGAGGCAGTTGAGAAGCCGAAATTTAAGACAGTTTTTGAATCCGGTGAAACTGTACGAATCAATGATGGACCATTTAATGATTTCAACGGAACAGTTGAAGAGGTTGACTATGAGAAAAATCTCATTAAAGTTTCCGTTAGCATTTTTGGTAAATCAACTCCAGTTGAGTTGAATTTTTCACAAGTAGAGAAGAGTTAATATGGCAAAAGAAGTCACAACAGTTATTAAGTTACAAGTTCCAGCTGGTGGAGCAAATCCAAGTCCACCTGTAGGGCCTGCATTAGGGCAACATGGTCTAAATATCATGGATTTTTGTAATGCGTTTAATGAAAAGACAAAAGAAATGGAAAAAGGACTTAAAGTCCCAGTTGAGATTTCTGTTTATGAAGATAGAACCTTCACATTTATAACAAAGTCGCCACCTGCAGCAGTATTGCTTAAGAAAGCTGCTGGCATAGATAAAGCTAGTGGTGAGCCTAATAGAAATAAGGTTGCAAAGATTCCTGTATCTAAAGTGCAAGAAATAGCAGAGATGAAAATGGAAGATCTTAATGCAAATGATATTGATGCAGCTATTAAGATTATTGCTGGCACAGCAAGAAGTATGGGTATTGAGATTAAAGAATAATGAAAGAATCAAAATATAAAAAAGAATTAGCAGAGTTTGATGTAGAAAAAGCATACAAGACTGAAGAGGTCATGGGTATGCTTAAGAGTCAGCCAAAAAGAAAGTTTACTGAATCAGTTGATGTTGCTGTAAAGCTTGGTATAGATCCAAAAAAATCAGATCAAAATGTCCGTGGTTCACTAACATTACCAAACTCACTTGGAAAAAGTATTGTAGTAGCAGCTTTTGTAGAAGGCGATAAAGCTGAAGAAGCAAAAAAAGCAGGAGCTGACATCATAGGAACTGATGATTTAATTGAAAAATATAAAGATGGAAACATTGACTTCGATATTGCTGTAACTACTCCAGCACTTATGAAGACAGTAAGTAAACTTGCAAAAGTACTTGGTCCAAAAGGTCTTATGCCTAACCCAAAATCAGGGACTGTTACAGAAAATATAGAAAAAGCCATTAAAGACCTAAAGCATGGTCAGGTTATTTTTAAAGCTGAGCAGCAAGGTATTATTCAAGGAACAATAGCAAATTCAGAAATGGATGACGCTCAAATTACAGAAAATTTAAATTCTTTTATAGCGGAGTTAAAAAGATTAAAGCCAGCTTCTTCAAAAGGAATTTACATAAAAGACATTTACCTCTCGACAAGTATGGGTCCAGGGTATAGAATTGACGTCTCTCAATTTTGAGACATCGAAGACTGAAGGTGCTAACGCTTAATTTCCTTCATAGATAGTTTCACTAATCTAATTAGTCTTCGTATTTAATTTAAAAAAAATTTTTGTTATGGCATTAAGCATAGAAGATAAAAAGCAAATTGTTACAGATGTTGCAGAGCTAGCTAAGGAATCATCATCTCTTGTTATCGCAGATGCAAGAGGTTTAAACGTTTCTGAAGCAAATGATCTGAGATCAGAAGGCTATAAAGCAAATGTAAAATTTAAGGTTGCAAAAAATAGCTTAGTAAAGCTTGGTCTTAAAGGATCAAATTACGAAGGTATGGATGACTACTTAAATGGACCAACAATGTTAGCTTTTTCATACGAAGAGCCAGGTGCTGCAGCAAAAATTTTAAAATCTTTTGCAAAAAAGAATGAAAACCTTGATATAAAGGGACTTTCTATTGATGGGAAGCACTTTGATGCCTCAGAAATCAATAAATTAGCAAGTTTACCTACATTTATTGAAGCTATTTCAAAATTCGCTGGACTTTTGAAGGCTCCTTTGGGTAAAATTGCATCTCTTATGAATGAGGTTCCTTCAAAATTTGCAAGAACAGTTACGGCTGTAAAAGAGCAAAAGGGTTAAAAAGGAGTATTAAAAATGGCAACTAAAGAAGAAATATTAGAATCTATCTCAAATATGTCAGTTATGGATCTTGTTGATCTAATTTCAGATATTGAAGAAAAATTTGGTGTTACCGCAGCAGCAGTAGCAGCAGCACCTGCAGCAGCAGCTGGCGCAGCAGCTGATGGTGGTGAAGAGGCAGCTGAAGAAAAATCAGCATATGACGTAGTACTAACAGCATCTGGTGACAAGAAAGTCGCAGTGATTAAAGCCGTTAGAGCAGCTACAGATCTTGGCCTAAAAGAAGCTAAAGATTTAGTTGATGGAGCTCCTAAAACTGTAAAAGAGGGAGTTAAGAAAGAAGATGCAGAAGCACTTGTTGCAGCTCTCCAAGAGGCTGGCGCACAAGCTGAAATGAAGTAATTTTTTTTACCTCAAACTAAATTTTAATGACATACTCTTTTACTGAGAAAAAACGTATTCGAAGACAATTTGGCACCCTGCCAAATGTTATGTCTTTGCCATATCTGTTAAAAACCCAAACAGATTCATACGCAGAATTTCTGCAAGAAGGTAAAGACCCAGCAAATAGAGACAATTCAGGCCTTGAAGAAGTCTTTAAATCAATTTTTCCAATTAATAGTGCATCAGGCAATGCTGCTCTTGACTATATAAGTTATGAGTTAGGTGAATGCCTTTATACTCCACAGGAATGTAAGATGAAAGGTATTTCATATGCAGTTCCACTATATGCAAACCTGCAACTCAGAATGATGGATAAAGCAACAGGTTATAAGACTATTAAAGAGAATGGTATCAAAGAAGATAGAGTTTTCTTAGGTGAGATTCCTGTCATGACAAAAGATGGTAGCTTTGTAGTAAATGGCACCGAGAGAGTTGTTGTTTCACAACTACACAGATCTCCAGGTGTATTCTTTGACCATGATAAAGGCAAGACTCATGCTTCTGGTAAAGTTCTATATGCTGCAAGGATCATTCCTTACAGAGGCTCATGGCTTGATTATGAATTTGATGCTAAAGATCTAATCTATGCAAGAATAGATAGGAAGCGTAAATTTCCAGCAACAGCTATACTCAAATCCCTTGACATGTCAGATCAAGAGATTCTAGATACTTTCTATAAAAAAATAGACGTTGAAGTGAAAAATGGAAATATATTCCTATCACTTGAATCAGACAATTTAAAAGGTAAAGCATTTGACTTTGATATTGAAGTAGCAGGAAAAAAAGTTGCTTCTGGCAAAAGAGTAAATGCAAAAGTCGCTGCCGATCATTCAAAACAAAAAAACAAGCTAATCGCCGTAGATTATGATGCCTTTATGGGTCAAACCCTTGGTGAAGATATTATAAATAAAGAAACTGGAGAAATCGTTTTTGCAACAAATACACTCCTTGATAAACCAACATTAAAAAAACTTGTCGAGTCTGGAGTAACAGAATTCAAGATTCTTTATGTTAATACAATTGATAGTGGTTCATACATAGCAGATACGTTGAGAAATGATGCCAGCACATCAAGACAAGAAGCTTTAGTAGATATATATAGAATGCTCAGACCAGGAGAGCCACCAACAAAAGAGTCTACAGAAATATTATTTAATAATCTCTTCTTCTCTGAGGATAGATATGATCTTTCTGATGTTGGAAGAATGAAACTTAACTGGAGATTAAAAATTGAGGACCGACCTGATATTTTTGTCTTAACCAAAGAAGATATTGTTGCAGTTCTTCAGAAATTAGTTGATATCAGAAATGGTAAAGATACTGTTGATGATATTGATCACTTAGGCAATAGAAGGATTAGATCTGTTGGAGAAATGACAGCCAACCAACTAAGAATTGCTTTAGTTAGAGTTGAGAGAGCTGTTAAAGACAGGCTTGGAATGGCAGAAACAGAGGGCTATAAGCCATCTGATCTTATTAATGCAAAACCAATTACAGCTGCATTCAAGGAGTTTTTTGGTTCAAGCCAACTGTCACAGTTCATGGATCAAAATAATCCCCTTTCTGAAGTTACGCATAAAAGACGTGTTTCAGCTTTAGGGCCAGGAGGTCTATCAAGAGAAAGAGCAGGATTCGAAGTCAGAGACGTACACCCAACACACTACGGAAGGGTATGTCCAATTGAAACACCTGAAGGGCCAAACATTGGCTTAATCAACTCTTTATCTACATATGCAAGAACAGATAAGTATGGCTTTATTGAAACTCCTTACAGAGTTGTAAAAGATGGAAAAGTTACAGATGAGATAATTTATCTATCACCAATCATGGAAAAAAATCATTACATTGCTCAGGCTAATGTAGAGATGGATAAAAAAGGTAAATTCAAAGAAGAATTTGTCACAGCCAGACATCAAGGCGAGACAAGTCTTGTCAGCGTTGGAATGATCACCCTTATGGATGTTTCACCAAAGCAAGTATTGTCGGTTGCAGCCTCCTTAATCCCATTCCTTGAAAATAATGACGCAAACAGAGCTTTGATGGGTTCAAATATGATGCGACAAGCTGTCCCAACTTTGATACCACAAAAACCTCTTGTTGGTACTGGTTTAGAGAGACAGGTTGCAAGTGATTCAGGCGTCTGTATTGTTGCAAATAACGCTGGTGTAGTTGACTCAGTTGATGGTGGAAGAATCGTCATTAAAGTTTCTTCTGGCGACAACGTGAGTGTTGATATTTACAACCTAGTTAAATACACAAGATCAAATCAAAACACTTGCATAAATCAGAGACCTCTTGTCAAAAAAGGAGATCATGTAAAAGCTGGTGATGTTATTGCTGATGGTCCATCAATAGACCTTGGCGAACTAGCGATAGGCCAGAATATGAGAATTGCCTTTATGCCTTGGAATGGTTTTAACTATGAAGATTCCATACTTGTTTCTGAACGTGTTGTTCAAGAAGATAGGCTTACAAGCATACACATTCAGGAACTTACCTGTATTACAAGGGACACCAAGCTTGGCATGGAAGAAATAACATCCGATATTCCAGGTGTAAGTGAATCGGCTCTATCTAAGCTTGATGAGAACGGAATCGTCTACGCAGGAGCAAAAGTTGAAGCTGGTGACATCCTGGTTGGTAAGGTTACACCGAAAGGAGAATCTCAACTATCTCCAGAAGAAAAGCTACTAAAAGCTATTTTTGGAGAGAAAGCTTCTGATATTAAGGACACATCTCTAAGAGTTCCTTCAAGCGTAAGCGGTACAGTCATTGACGTTCAAATCTTTACAAGAGATGGTGTTGATAAAAATCCTAGAGCTAAGAGTAATGAATCAACAATGATTAGTGACTACAGCAAGGATTTAGATGATGAGATGAGAATTGTTACCAATTCTCTAAAGAACACTTTAGTTTCGCTTATTAAGAAAGAGAATTTAATCACAACAAAGGGCAAACTTACACAAGAAACAATCGATGAGATGGATCTTGATGCTCTGCTTAAGACCTCAATCAAAAACAAAAAAGTTAGCGACCTTCAAAAGAATATCGCTGATCAATTCAAGAAGTATCAAGCAGAAAACAAAGAAAAAATGGCTATCTTCAAGAAGAAGATTGAAGGTGGTAACGATTTAGCTCCGGGAGTTTTATCAGTCATTAAAGTATATCTAGCTGTTAAGAGAAAGATTCAGGCTGGAGATAAGCTTGCTGGAAGACACGGTAATAAAGGTGTTATTTCAAGCATTATTCCAGTTGAGGACATGCCATATGATGAGAATGGTGAGCCAGTTGATATTGTTTTAAATCCACTTGGCGTTCCATCACGTATGAATGTAGGTCAAATTCTTGAGACACATCTTGGTTTAGCTGCAAAGGGCTTGGGATCAAAAATAGATAAAATGATCAAATCTAAAGAGAAGCTAGATGGAGTCAAGAAAGTTCTAAATGACATTTATTCTTTCGGTCCAAGAGAAAATGATGATATTTCAAGTCTCAAAGATTCTGAGGTCAAGGAATTAGCTGATAATCTAAGAGATGGGGTTCCATTCGCAACACCAGTTTTTGATGGTGCAAATGAATATCAAATCAAAGAATTACTAAAATATGCTGATTTGCCAGAAAGTGGTCAATTTGATCTTTTTGATGGCAGAACTGGTGAAAAATTTGATAGACCAGTCACAGTTGGCTACATGTATATGTTAAAACTAAATCACCTAGTTGATGACAAGATGCATGCGAGGTCAACAGGATCATATAGTTTAGTTACACAGCAGCCGCTTGGAGGTAAAGCTCAATTTGGTGGCCAAAGATTTGGAGAAATGGAAGTATGGGCGCTTGAAGCGTACGGTGCATCCTACACTCTACAAGAAATGTTAACAGTGAAGTCAGATGACATCGCTGGTAGATCAAAAGTTTACAAAAACATTGTTGATGGTAATTACGAAGTTGATTCCGGTGTTCCAGAATCATTCAATGTTCTAAGTAAAGAAATTAAAGCTTTAGGTATTAACCTTGAACTGGAGGACTCATCAGAGAATTAATATGCAGGATATTATTAAAAACATAAACAGAAGTTCAAAAAGAAATTTTGACTTAATTTCATGTGGTTTGGCATCACCACAAATGATCAGATCTTGGTCATGGGGTGAAGTGAAGAAACCTGAAACTATTAATTACAGAACATTTAAACCTGAAAGAGACGGTCTTTTCTGTTCACGAATTTTTGGTCCAATCAAAGATTTTGAGTGCCTTTGTGGAAAATATAAGAGACGAAAGCATAGAGGTGTTATTTGTGAGAAATGTGGTGTTGAAGTAACAGCAACAAAAGTCAGAAGAGAGAGAATGGGCCATATTGAGCTCGCTTCACCGGTTGCTCATATATGGTTTTTAAAATCATTGCCTTCAAGAATAGGACTCTTCTTAGACATGACATTAAGAGAAATTGAAAGAGTTCTTTATTACGAAAGTTTTGTGGTTGTTGAAGCAGGAATTACTGACCTTGAAAAAGGCCAATTGCTTACCGAAGACGAATACTATGAAGCTCTTGATGAGTATGATGATGATTTTACTGCAATGATGGGTGCAGAAGCTGTTCAGATTCTTCTTTCTGAAGTTGATTTAGAAAAAGAAATTCAAATAATCAAAGAGGAACTGAATACAAGCGGATCGGAAACAAAGATCAAAAAACTTCAAAAAAGATTAAAGCTAATGGAAGCTTTCAAAGACAGTGGGCAAAAACCAGAATGGATGATTATGAACGTCTTGCCTGTTCTTCCTCCAGACCTAAGACCGCTTGTACCATTAGATGGTGGAAGATTTGCAACTTCAGATTTAAATGACCTTTATAGAAGAGTTATTAACAGAAACAATCGTCTTAAGAGGCTTTTAGAGCTCGGTGCTCCTGAAATCATTGTGAGAAATGAAAAGCGTATGTTACAGGAATCAGTTGATGCACTGCTTGATAATGGCAGAAGAGGTAGAGCGATCCTTGGAACCAACAAAAGACCTCTAAAATCTCTTGCTGACATGATTAAAGGTAAGCAAGGTAGATTTAGACAGAACCTTCTTGGTAAAAGGGTTGATTACTCCGGTAGATCTGTAGTCGTTTCAGGCCCAACACTTAAACTACATCAGTGTGGCCTGCCAAAGAAAATGGCATTGGAGCTATTCAAGCCATTTATCTTTAATAAGCTTGAACAAAAAGGGATAACCATAACAATAAAAGCTGCTAAACAGCTAGTTGAAGAGGAAACACCAGAAGTATGGGACTGTTTAGATGAAGTCATCAGAGAACACCCAGTTCTTTTAAACAGAGCACCAACATTACATAGATTAGGTATTCAGGCCTTTGAGCCAATACTGATTGAAGGAAAAGCTATTCAATTACACCCATTGGTTTGTGTTGCATTTAATGCTGACTTTGATGGTGATCAGATGGCTGTTCATGTTCCTCTTTCACTAGAAGCTCAATTAGAGGCAAGAGCTCTAATGATGTCAACAAACAATATTCTTTCCCCAGCAAGTGGAGAGCCAATTATTCAGCCTAACCAAGATGTGGTTTTAGGTATTTATTATTTGACTAAAGAAGATTTCGATTTACCAGGTGAAGGTAGATCTTTTGTTGATGTTCACGAAGTAAAAAGAGCATTTCTTGAGAAACAAGTAAATCTTCATACAAAAATTAAAGTTAGAGTTCAGGAAGGCGATACAAAATCACTTTATGAAACAACAGTTGGAAGATGTTTGTTATATGAAATCATGCCTAATGGACTTGATTTTAATAAAGTAAATAAAACACTTAAAAAGAAAGATATTCTTAATCTCATAGCACATGTCTACAAAGATTTTGGTCTTAAAGAATCAGTTCTTTTTGCAGACAAGCTAATGTACTTAGGGTTTGAATATTCAACTTCATCAGGCGCATCAATTGGTGTTAATGATTTTGAAATTCCAGACGAGAAAACTTCAATTATTACAGGTGCTCAATCAGAAGTTCAGAATATTGAGCAACAATTCGAATCAGGTTTGCTAACTAAGGGTGAGAAATACAACAAAATCATTGATATTTGGTCCAGAACCAATGAAAAAGTTGCTGATTCAATGATGAAAGCACTTGGTGACAAAGTTGAAGTAGGTGCAGACGGTGAGGAGAAAGTTACTCCATCATTTAACAGTGTATTTATGTATGCTGATTCAGGCGCCAGAGGTTCTCCTGCTCAAATTAGACAATTAGCTGGAATGAGAGGTTTGATGTCAAAACCTGATGGAAGCATTATTGAAACAGCAATTACTTCTAATTTTAGAGAAGGCTTGTCTATGCTTGAGTACTTTACATCTACTCACGGAGCTCGAAAGGGATTGGCTGATACAGCACTAAAAACAGCTAACTCAGGATATCTAACAAGAAGATTAGTTGATGTTTCTCAAGATGTGGTAATCACCTCAGAAGATTGTGGAACAGAGGAAGGTATCACTGTTGAAGCAATTATCGATGGTGCATCAGTTATTCAAACAATCTCTGAAAGAATTCTAGGAAGAGTTCTTCAAGAAGATATCAAAAAAGATGGAAAAGTCTTGTTTAAGAAAGGTCATTTATTTGATGAAGAGTCTGCTCAAGAGTTACAGAATTCAGGAGTAAAGAAAGTTCTAATTAGGTCTCCAATAACATGTGAAGCAAGTCAAGGCTTGTGTGCTAAGTGTTATGGAAGAGATCTTGCAAGAGGCCATCAAGTGCACATTGGTGAGGCAGTTGGTGTTGTTGCTGCACAATCAATTGGTGAACCAGGAACACAACTTACCATGCGTACCTTCCACATTGGTGGAGCAGCATCTGGAGCTTCTGAAGATGATTCAATAACTACCTTAAGAGGTGGAAATATTGTCTTTGACTCATCATTAAAAACGGTTGAGAAGAAAAATGGTGAATTCATTGTGGTTTCAAGAAATGCTCATTTGACTATTCAAGATGATGAGGAAAACCTTCTTGAGAAGTATTCAGTTCCTTATGGTGCTGAAATTCTTTATTCTGATGGCTCTAAAGTTGAGCCTGGAACACTTATAGCTAAATGGGACCCACTAACTTTACCTATCATTGCTGAAGCAGAGGGAACAATTTCCTTTAATGACTTATCAGAGGATGTGACTATGAAAGTAGATGTTGATGACCTTACAGGATCAACAACAAGAGAAGTTATAGACCTTAATGATAGACCAGTAAAGGGCAAGGGTATGACACCATCATTGACAGTTCTTGATGGAAAGAAAAAAGTTATTGCCACATACTCGCTTCCTTCAAAATCAATTCTCATGAAAAATAATGGTAATAAAGTAACCAAAGGTGAATTTGTAGCTAGGGTACCGGTTGAAGGCACCAAAACTAAAGATATCACTGGTGGTTTGCCAAGAGTTGCCGACCTATTTGAAGCTAGAAAACCAAAAGACGGTGCAATCTATGCTGAAGCATCTGGGGTGCTTTCATATGGTAAAGAAACTAAAGGAAGAAAGAGATTGGTTTTAACTCCTGAAAAAGGTGAGCCAGTTGAAATGATGATTCAAAAACATAGAGCTGTATCCTTCTTAGAGGGTGACTACATTGAAAAAGGCGACATAGTCTGTCACGGACCAGTTGATACACATAGCCTTTTAGCACTTCACGGAGTTGAAGAGTTGGCCAAGCATTTAATTTCAGAAGTACAAGATGTTTACAGGCTTCAAGGTGTTGTTATTAATGATAAGCACATTGAGTGTATTTGCAGACAAATGATGAAAAAGGTAACAATTACTGAGCCTGGTGATAGTGATTATTTAGAAGGCGATGTTGTTGAATTAAATCAGGTAAGAGGAATTAATAAAAATTTAACCTCATCTGATAAAAAGCCTGCTGAGTTTGAAAGAATGCTGTTAGGAATTACAAAGGCAGCGTTATCAACAGATTCATTTGTTTCTGCTGCTTCATTCCAAGAAACAACTAGAGTTCTGACCGAAGCTGCTGTTACAAGCAAGAAAGATACACTTAAAGGATTAAAAGAAAACGTAGTGGTAGGTAGATTAATTCCAGCTGGAACAGGATTTGCGGCTAACCAAAAATCAAGTGTTCTATCTGAGGAGATACAGGATATTGAAGAGGCACTGAAGAAAGAACTTACAGAAAGCTTTCAGTAAAGATTGACCCATGAATAACCCTGCATTATCATTCACTTTTTAAAATTATGGCTACTATTAATCAATTAGTTAGGAAACCACGTAGAACTAAAACTACAAAGAGTGATGTTCCTGCATTAAAAAACTGCCCACAAAGAAGAGGTGTGTGTACTCGTGTTTACACAACTACGCCAAAAAAACCTAACTCTGCCTTGAGAAAAGTTTGCAGGGTTAAATTAACTTCAGGTTTTGAAGTTACTTCTTATATTGGTGGAGAGGGACATAATTTACAAGAACACTCTGTAGTGCTAATTAGAGGCGGAAGAGTGAAAGACTTACCAGGTGTTCGATATCATACAGTTAGGGGTGCACTAGATACTTCTGGTGTTTCAGATAGAAAACAGGGCCGTTCTAAGTACGGAGCAAAAAAGGGTAAATAATGAGAAGAAGAGCCGCACCTAAAAGAAAAATAATTCCTGATTCAAAGTATGAAAGTGAGCTTGTAGCAAAGTTCATGAATCAATTAATGGTTGATGGTAAAAAGTCTATTGCAGAAAGTATTGTGTATGGTGCCTTCGAACAGCTTGAAAAAGATAACAAAGATGAAGATCTGGTAGATGTATTTAGAAAAATATTAGACAAGGTAGCTCCTGTAGTGGAAGTAAGATCAAGAAGAATCGGTGGCGCTACATATCAAGTTCCTGTTGAAGTTAGAGCAAAGAGAAGAACCGCTCTAGCAATGAGATGGTTGGTTGAGGCTGCAAGAAAAAGAAAAGAAAAATCAATGCCAGCACGACTAGCTGCAGAACTTAAAGAAGCAAAAGAAGGAAGAGGCTCAGCGGTTAAGAAAAAAGAAGATATGCATAAAATGGCAGAAGCCAACAAAGCATTTTCACATTTTAGGTTTTAAATTATGGCTAGGAAAACACCTCTCAATAGGTACAGAAACATCGGTATATGCGCACACGTTGACGCAGGCAAAACAACAACAACAGAAAGAGTTCTCTTCTATACAGGTATCTCACATAAAATTGGTGAAGTTCATGATGGTGCAGCAACTATGGACTGGATGGAGCAAGAGCAAGAACGAGGTATTACCATTACTTCAGCTGCAACAACTTGTTTCTGGAGTGGTATGGAGCAACAGTTCGATGAGCATAGAGTAAATATAATTGACACTCCTGGTCACGTTGATTTCACTATTGAGGTTGAAAGATCTCTCAGAGTTCTTGATGGTGCAGTAGTAGTATTCTGTGGATCCTCAGGCGTTCAACCGCAATCCGAGACAGTATGGAGACAAGCTAATAGATATGAAGTTCCAAGAATTGTTTTTGTTAACAAAATGGATAGAGCTGGAGCTGATTTTGAAAGAGTTGTCGGTCAAATTAGAGACAGATTGGGAGCAACAGTTGTCCCAATTCAATATAACATCGGAGCTGAAGATGACTTTAAGGGTGTTATTGATCTGATCAAGATGAAAACTATAACTTGGAATGAAGAGGACAAAGGTTCAACTTTTGAATACACAGACATTCCTGAAGACTTAAAAGATAAGTGTGAGACATTGAGAGAAGAGCTTGTTGAAGCAGCAGCAGAAGCAAATGAAGCTTTAATGGAGAAATATTTAGAAGATGGAGATCTTTCAGAAGATGAAATTAAAAAAGGTCTTAGAGAAAGAGTTCTAGCAAATGAAATTACATTAGCACTGTGTGGCTCAGCTTTTAAAAATAAAGGTGTGCAAGCAGTTCTTGATGCAGTCATTGAATATCTTCCTGCGCCTGATGAAGTAAAAGCTATTGAAGGCATTAATCCAAAAACAGAAGAAGCAACATCAAGAAGTTCAAGTGATGAAGAGCCATTTTCAGCTTTGGCATTTAAAATTGCTACAGACCCTTTTGTTGGGAATCTAACATTCATTAGGGTCTATTCAGGAGTTCTATCTCAAGGTGATGGGGTGGTAAACACTGTTAAAGATAACAAAGAAAGAATTGGAAGAATGGTACAAATGCATTCTAACAATAGAGAAGAAATCAAAGAAGTAAGAGCTGGAGACATAGCAGCTTGTATTGGTCTTAAAAACATTACTACTGGTGATACTCTTTCAGATGCACAGAGTTTAGTGGTTCTTGAAAGAATGGAATTCCCTGAACCAGTTATCTCCCTTGCTGTTGAACCAAAATCTAAGCCAGATCAAGAAAAAATGTCTATTGCTTTAGGTAAGCTTGCACAAGAAGATCCTTCATTTAGAGTCAGCTCTGATGAAGAGTCAGGTCAAACAATCATTTCTGGCATGGGTGAACTTCACCTTGAAGTTCTGGTTGAAAGAATGAAAAGAGAGTTTAGTGTTGAAGCAAATGTCGGTAAACCACAAGTAGCATACAGAGAAGCAATTACTCAATCAGTTGAATGTGAACAAAAATATGCAAAACAATCAGGTGGTAAAGGTCAATATGGTCATGTTCTTATGAGAATGGAACCATGTGAAGAAGAATTCGAGTTTGTCGATGAGATTAAAGGTGGAGCAATACCAAAAGAGTACATTCCTGCTGTGGAAAAAGGGGTAAAAGAACAACTTCAAAACGGTGTTGTTGCTGGATATCCATTACAGGGAGTAAAAGTAACACTTTATGATGGCTCTTACCACGATGTTGATTCTAGTGAAATGGCATTTAAATTAGCTGGTTCAATGGCAGCTAAAGACGGTGCACTGAAAGCTAGACCAATACTACTCGAACCAATGATGGATGTTGAGGTTGTAACACCAGAAGATTACATGGGTGATGTAGTAGGTGATCTAAATAGAAGAAGAGGTCAGGTACAAAATATGGAGGATATCCCTTCAGGAAAGGCTATTGCAGCCCTTGTTCCTCTATCAGAAATGTTTGGATATGCTACAGATTTGCGTTCAGCAACACAAGGAAGAGCTACTTATACCATGGAGTTCAAAAAATACCTTGAAGTTCCATCTAATCTTACCGAAGAAATTATCAATAAGAATTAACAATATTCTTTGACAGTCCCGTTCTAAAGGCTTAAAATCGTGGTCTTTCAAATCTAAAAGGGGATTATGGAACAGCAAAAAATTAGAATAAAACTCAAGGCTTTCGATCATAAGTTGGTTGATAAATCTACTAAAGAAATTCTTGAGACAGTTACTAAAACCGGAGCTAAAGTTATCGGTCCTATCCCTTTACCTGTAAAGAAAGAAAGGCTTACAGTATTGATATCTCCTCACAAAGATAAAGATGCTCGTGATCAGTATGAAACTAGAACTCACAAAAGGCTTTTCGATATCATTAACCCTACTGAACAAACAGTTGACGCATTAATGAGGCTAGATATAGCAGCTGGCGTCGATGTGAAAATTACCTTAAATTAAAAATGCTTGGAATCGTAGGAACAAAAGTTGGTATGACGCGCGTCTTTAAAGACGACGGTAAATCTATTCCTGTTACTGTTGTCCAAGTTTCTAAAAGTAAGATTGTTCAAAGAAAGACCCAAGAAAAAGATGGTTATTTTGGAATTCAAGTGAATTACGGTTCCAAAAAGAATGTTTCAAAAAGCAATGAAAAGAAATTTAAAGATAATGGGATTGGTAATGGATACCTTACCGAATTCAATTTAACAGAAGACGAGTTCAACAGCATTTCAAATTTTGACGAGGTAACTTTAGAGTTCTTTAACGAAACTGAAAAAGTAGATGTCTCAGGTGTATCGAAAGGTAAAGGCTTTGCAGGTGTTGTTAAGAGACATAACTTTAAAACCCAAGACGCTACTCACGGTAATTCATTATCTCATAGAGCTCCAGGGTCAATTGGGCAATGTCAGTTTCCAGGGAGAGTTTTCAAAGGGAAAAAAATGGCTGGTCATTACGGTAGCGCAAAAACAACAGTTCAGAGTTTAGATGTTGCAAGGATAGACCTTGAAGATAACCTGATTCTAATTAAAGGAGCTATTCCAGGATCAATAGGATCTTTCGTAAAGATTACCCCTTCTATAAAAGGTGGTCACTCC
>CACATF010000003.1 GCA_902535365.1 uncultured SAR86 cluster bacterium | reverse complement strand
AATCAAGAAGAGTTTGATATGAATCTTTTACCTTCTCCTGAAATTTTATATAGATTAATCATTAAAGAATGTAATAAAAATAGTATCTGTAGAATTAATCAAACATATAGCAACAACAACTATGATGTAAAATTTATTTTAAATGCAATTTGAAGTTAGTTCCTATGCAAAGATAAATAGCTTTCTAAATGTTCTGGGGAAAAGAGCGGATGGCTATCACGAAATTTATACTCATTTTCAGCTGCTTGAACTTAAAGATGAATTATTTTTTTCTAAGAGCTCACGAAACCAAGTATTTTGTGACGGCATAACACCAGAGGAAAATATAATTCTAAAATCTGTTGAGTGGTTCAATAATAAATTCGATAAAAATCAGCATTTTTCGGTAACAGTAGAAAAAAACATCCCTATGGGTGCAGGCCTTGGTGGGGGCAGCTCAAATGCAGCAGCCACTTTATGTTTCCTATGCGATTATCATGGCATTGAAAGAAGATTATTGGATTTTCATGAAATATCTTATGAATTAGGTGCAGATATCCCAATTTTTATCTTTGGAAAGAGTGCTTTTGCTTCAGGTATTGGAGAAAAAATTGGAGAAGAATCTAGCGATAAATCGAGCTATATCTTGATCAATCCAAATATCAATATTTCAACAAAATTACTTTTCTCTTCTAAAGATTTAATTTTTTGTGATGAAATTAATTTTGAGCTGAATAGTTTTTTAGAGCCCTTAATTAAATATAGTTCAGAATTTAATGATTTTTATAACAGCTTTAAAGAATTTTTAAATGAAGAGGAATTCAATAAATTGCAGTTGACTGGCACTGGATCTACATTATTTATTAAAAATCCCAGTGAAACCCTTATAGAAAAAATTCATGCAAAAAATTGCGAGAATTTTAGAGTTTTTTTAACTAAAGCATTAGAATACTAACTCTGGCATATTGGGGTGTGGCCAAGTGGTAAGGCAGCGCCTTTTGGTGGCGCCATTCGTAGGTTCGAATCCTACCACCCCAGCCATTAAAATAGGACAAAATTGAATAATCAGATTATTTTTACAGGGAACTCAAATCCTGACTTAGCGCAAAGAATTGCAGATAACCTTAATACTAAGCTGGGTGCTATTAAAGTTGATACTTTTAGTGATGGTGAGATCAATGTAGAAATACAAGAAAATGTCCGAGGCAAAGACACATTTATCATTCAATCTACAAATAATCCTGCACATAAAAATATTATGGAGCTTGTATTGATTGCTGATGCATTAAAAAGAGCTTCAGCAAGATCTATCACAGCTGTTATTCCTTATTTTGGATACTCAAGACAGGATAGACGTGTTAGATCAGCTAGAGTACCAATTAGTGCAAAAGTTGTTGCAGACATGCTGTCAAATGTTGGCATATCAAGAGTTATTACATTAGATATTCACTCAGAACAATTACAAGGCTTTTTTGCTTTCCCAGTGGATAACATTTACACCGCAAATATTATGGTGAAAAGTCTCAAAGATGAGTATGACGTTGATGAACTGCAAGTAGTATCTCCTGATCTTGGGGGTGTTATAAGAGCAAGATCAGTTGCAAAAACACTTGAGATTCAAGATTTAGCGATAATTGATAAAAGAAGGGAAAAGGCAAATGAATCTGAAGTTATCAATTTAATTGGAGAAGTTGAAGGCAAAGTATGTATTGTTCCAGATGATTTAATTGATACAGCTGGCACTTTGAGCAATGCAAGCCATGCGCTCAAAGATAAAGGTGCCAAGGAAATAATTGCATTCATTACTCATCCAGTATTGTCAGGGAATGCCATCGAAAACCTTAATAATTCAGCAATTGATAAGTTGGTAGTATCAAACTCTATCGATATAGATGACAAATCGAAAAAATGTCCTAAAATAGACGTCTTTGATATAGCACCAGTGTTATCCAAAGCAATAACGAGACTAACAACTGGTGAATCAATAAGTGAACTTTTTAGATAATGGAAAATATAAAATTTAAAGCAGAACAAAGAGAAAAGACCGGTGGTCTTTCATCAAAACAATCTATTTATAAT
Source organism: uncultured SAR86 cluster bacterium (assembly GCA_902535365.1). GTDB lineage: Bacteria > Pseudomonadota > Gammaproteobacteria > Magnimaribacterales > TMED112 > TMED112. Next base: position 74,642 of record CACATF010000003.1, on the reverse strand, counting down.
GACAGGAAAATTCCTGGAATTATTTATGGCGGGAAAGATGAGCCTTTGCCAATTTTGATAAATGAGAATGACCTTATCAGAGTAACCTCCAATGCTGGTTTATTTAACTCACTAGTTGAAGTTGAGGTCGGTGATAAAAAAGAAATGGTTGTATTTAAAGAAGTTCAAAAACATCCATCAAAAAATGTTTTTACTCATGTTGATCTGCAAAGAGTGGTCGATGGAACAAAAATTAACGTTGTTGTACCAGTTGTCTTGTTAAATCAAGAAAAATGCTTTGGTGTCAAAATTGAAGGTGGCGTTATAAACCATGTTTTAAAAGAAGTTTCAGTGTTGGCAGACCCAAATAATATTCCTGAATCAATTGATGTAGATATGGAAGATATCAAATCAAAAGAAAAGGTAAGACTTAGCATGCTTAAAACTGATGGAGCTTATGATTTTCCATCAACTCTTAAAAACCAAGATCCTGTGTTAGTATCTGTTCTAACTGCAAGAGGTGGAGGCATGTCTCTTGAAGATGAGCTAGAGGAAGAGGCAGCAACCGAAGGCGAGGAAACTGCTGATTCAGGTGATGAGAAAGCTGCTGAAGAAAATGCTTCAGATAATTCTGAAGAACAATCCGAATAATTTGTTAGATCTTTGCATCATTGGCTTAGGCAATCCAGGAGATAAACATTTAAAAACCAGGCACAATGCTGGTTATGATTATCTTGAAAAACTTTGCAATGATCTGGGTATCGTTTTAACTCCAAATAAAAAACTTGATGGCCATTATGGAGAGGCTGTTATAAATGATCTGAAGATTGGATTTCTCAAACCTAATGAGTACATAAATAATAGTGGTAAATCAGTTCTTCTGGTTAAAAAATATCATGTTAAAAACTTATCAGATATTTTAGTAATCCATGATGATATGGATCTAGAGCCTGGAGAAGTCAAATTAAAAGAAGGTGGCGGTCATGGCGGACACAATGGTCTTAAGGATATCATTGCAAAAGCAGGTAAAGATTTTGTTCGATTAAGATTTGGTATCGGCCACCCTCCTACCAAACAAGAAACAAATGCATGGGTGATAAAAAAACCAAACCCACAGGAAAAACAAGGTCTAGAAGAATCCTTTGCAAAAGCAGATTCTGCCAGAGGTTCTATTCTGGAAAAAAAATGGCTAATTGCCATGAACGAACTTCATAAAAAATGAGCATAAAATGTGGCATAGTTGGATTACCCAACGTAGGCAAATCTACGTTATTCAATGCATTAACTTCGCAAAAAATTGATGCTGAGAATTTTCCATTCTGCACTATTGAACCAAACATAGCTCGTGTAAATATACCCGATACTAGATTGGATAAACTTTCAGCACTAGTAGATCCTGAGAAAACTATTCCATCATTTATGGAATTTGTTGATATTGCAGGTTTAGTTAAGGGTGCGCACTCAGGTGAGGGTCTTGGTAACAAATTTTTATCACATATTAGAGAAACCCAATGTTTTGCACATGTAATTAGATGTTTTGATGATGAAAATGTTATTCATGTAGAGGGCAAAGTATCTCCACTTGAAGATCTTGAAACAATTGATACAGAACTCATACTGGCAGACCTTGAAATAATTGTTAAGCGCAAAGAGCGTATAGGGAAACAGTTAAGAAATGGAGATAAGGCAACGCAATTTGAATTTGATCTACTGGAAAAGATTGAAAATCATTTAAATGAAACAAAACCTATTAGAGATTTATCTTTTGAACCTAATGAACTTGAGATTTTAAAACAAATACAGCTAGTAACTGCCAAACCATTTTTTTTCATTGCTAATTTGCATGAGGATGAAGCTAAAAATACACATTATTCAGCCCTAGAAGAGTACGCTGCTAAATCTGATCTTCCTGTTATCAAGGTATTTGCTAAAGCTGAGGGTGAATTGGTTGATTTAGAATCCAGTGAAAAAATAGAATATCTTCAAATGCTTGGGCTTCAAGAACCAGCACTGAATGCAGTTATTAGAAAGGGATATGAGATGCTGAATTTATTCTCATACTTCACTGCTGGCCCTAAAGAAGTGAGAGCATGGTCAGTTAAGACAGGCTCGACAGCCCCTCAAGCTGCTGGAAAAATTCATACAGATTTTGAAAAGGGATTTATCAAGGCAGAAGTTATTGGTTTTGATGATTACATGTCTTGTGGTGGGGAACTTAAAGCGAAAGAACAAGGCAAATTAAGAATTGAAGGCAAAGATTACATTGTTAAAGATGGTGATGTTATTCACTTTAGATTTAATGTGTAAATTGATGTAATTAAAAATTAATTATTTATAATTACTCTCTGCATTGGCTATGTAGCTCAGCTGGTTAGAGCACAGCATTCATAATGCTGGGGTCGGTGGTTCAAGTCCACCCATAGCCACCATTCTCTTATAAGAATCTATTTCCTTGCTACAGCAAAAATGATTGCTATTGAAACAAGTGCAATAACACCATCTTGGCCTATATCAGTAAGAATTTGTGAGAAGTTTTGATAGACAGCTCCAATAAAGGCAGAGTCAGGTCCAAATAAAACTCCTAAAAGAAGTGATACTGAAGTTACTAGCAATAGAACTTGGGTAAGCTTTTCTAGGAACTTCTGAAGTTTGTCAAAGTTAAAGTCAAAAAATTTCATTTTCAAAAAAGCGTGAGGGCCTAAGCCCTCACACTAAAATAGTTTATTTTATTTTAAGTACACCCATAATAATGAGAAGAACGATCAATCCACCTAGACCGCCTGCACCTAACATATCAACATAACCCATAATTGTACCGATTACGTCGCCAACAAACCAAGCGTTACCGCCGAATACGATCCCAGCAACAATACCAAGACCAATGACGCTAACAAGAACGCCTGTGAGACCATCTACGAAGTCTCTTACAGTTTTCATAATACTATCCATATTTCCCCCATGAAATAGTTCATGGATATGGTACAAAATCGACTATTTTTGACAAATTAATTTAAATTAGCATTTAACCACTAAAAATAAGGGTATGGAACAATATAAATCTGAATTATATATGCTTTAAAGCCCTGAAAACCACTAGATATAGTGTTTTTGAGGGCAATCAATCACTAAAAAAAACTTTTGGTGACAGAATATTCTTAGGATCAAGCGATTTTTTTATTTTTTTTAGAAGAAGGTATTTGCTCTGGTATTCAGGGAAATCTGACCAAATATTTTTCTTTCGTTGCCCTATGCCATGTTCTGCACTCGGTGACCCACCAAAATCTTTTAGAAGAGAGTAAACATTTTCGATTAATTCTAGCTCTCGTTCTTTGGAAACAATATTTAGATGAATATTGCCGTCTCCCAAATGACCAAATGAGTAAATTTCAGTTTGTCCTATCTCTTCTATTTTTAAGAGAAAGCTCCCTAACTGTTCAATAGGAATACAAATATCCATCTTGTAAGCATTATTGTCGGCAAGAATTACAGGAAGATCCTCTCTCTTAGCCCAAGCCTCCTCAGCTTGTTTTGAATTAAGCAATGAAATGTTGAGTTCTTTTTCTGCCAAACTTTCCAAACATTTGTCGATTTCTGCTGCATTACTTGAAGCAAGCTGCACCAACACAAAATATTTTGCTTCAGGATTGCTTCCTAATAAGTTCTGACAATTTGTATCCCAATACTCTACTGAGGAAATTGCTTGTTTAATTTCTGGTTTCAATATTCCGTTTTTAATAACTTCTATATCATCTGTTTGAATTACCAAATCCTCTCTAATGGTTGGCTTTTCACATGTATTAAGCACAACTTCATAAATTATTCCAAGCGAGCCTTCTGAGCCAAAAAAGATTTCCATCAAATTTGGACCCGTTGAGTCTTTCTTAATCTCTTTTTGAAGTTCTAATATTTCACCAGTCGCTAAAATTACCTTCATTTTCGCAACATAATCTTTGGTTGATCCATATCTAATGAATTTTGCTCCAGCTGCATTTGTCGCAACATTCCCACCTATTGAGCTTGAGGACGACGATGATAGTGAGATAGGTAATAATCTATTGTTTTCATCAGCTAAAGCTTTTGCATCATCTGTAATTGCTCCAGCTTGGCATTTAATTTGTTGTTTATCTGCCAACCATTCAATTTTGTTCATCCTTTCAAGGGAGATTACAATTTCTTTTTGCGTAGCTGTTGCTCCGCCACATAGACCTGTTCTACCTCCAGATGGGACTATTGGATAAGACTCATTGCTAGCTAAATTTACTAATTGAATTAGATCTTCTTCTGTTTCTGGGAAAAATATTGCTAATGGGTCTGGTTTGATGCCTTTATACCAATCGACTCCATATTTCTCAAAATAGTCATCGCTGACTTTAACCTTTTTATCGCCAAACTTATTTACTAACTTATCTAAGACTTCACTCATTTCTTAAAAACATAAAAGTTTCTATATATAAAAACTGTTATAAAGCTAAAAATTGAGGCGATAACCTTTTGTATAAGTATATTTTCTACCCCAATCTTTATTAACAGTATAAACATTAGTGCTGTAATTACAGCTCCAATTACTCCGCCTAAGAAGTAAGCAAAAAACTCAATCGTTGGTTTGTCATTAAGCCATCCTTTTTGAAAAACATAGCGCTTAGCCAAAACAAAACTTACACATGTTCCTAAGAGGTAACAAAAAAAAGCAACATATGCGCGATTAAAATTAAAAAAATAATCAACCAAAAACAGAACTGTGAAGTCAGCAACAAATGCGACACCATTTGTGCCTGCGTATTTTGTAATTTTGATTATGAAGTTTTTCAAGATTTGGTAACTTCGGAGAAAACTTTAGCAATCTTTTCAATTCCCCAATCAAGCTCCTCTTTAGTTACAACCAAAGGGGGTGCAAATCTGATGGTGCTTTCATGAGTTTCTTTACATAAGATGCCTGCTTCTAATAGAGTTTTTGAAAGCTCATTTCCTGATATGTATTTCTGATCAATTTCAACACCAAGCCATAAACCCATACCTCTAATCTCAACAATAAGTTCGCTATTGAGCGCTGTAAGTTGTTCTTTAAAATAATCGCCCATAACTCTGCTGTTTTCTATTAAATTTTCTTCATATAGAAGTTCAAGAGATCTTTTTGCCAGAGCAGAGGCCAGCGGATTGCCTCCAAATGTTGATCCATGAGAGCCTGGATCCATCCAGCTCAGCACTTCTTCAGAGCTTAAAAAAACTGATACTGGCATAAACCCACCACCAAGAGCTTTCCCAAGAATTAAGCCATCTGGCTGCACATCACATGAATTCTCGCCACATGAACATTGACCGCATGAGTGTTGATATGCAAACAATTTGCCTGTTCGTCCCAAACCAGACTGAATCTCATCAAGAATCATCAGAACATTGTGTTTAGTGCAGATTGCTCGGACCTCATTGAGGTAATTATCTGGCGGAACAATTATTCCACCTTCACCCTGAATTGGCTCGATAATAACTGCTGCCGTGTTTGGGGTAATTGCATCTTCAATCGCTTTGCTTGAACCATATTCTACTGCCACAAAACCTGGTGTGTGGGGACCAAAGTCTTTTCTAGAATTTTCGTCTGTTGAGAAACTAATTATTGTTGTCGTTCTGCCATGAAAATTTCCTTCAGCAACAATTATTTCAGCTTTATTCTCCTCAACTTTTTTTGTTCGATAAGCCCATCGTCTTGAAGATTTAATTGCAGTCTCAACTGCTTCTGCTCCAGAGTTCATTGGCAAAGCCATTTCAAACCCAGTCATCTGAGTTATTGTTTCTAAATATGGCCCAAGTGTATCTGTATAGAATGCTCTTGAAGTCAAAGAGAGCCTGCTGGACTGATCATGAAAAGTTTTTAGCAACACTGGGTGCGCATGGCCATGGCTTACGGCAGAGTAACCAGACATCATATCTAGATATTTTTTTTCACTCACGTCCCAAACCCAAACGCCTTTGGCTTTAGATAACACAACTGGAAGTGGTTTGTAGTTGTCTGGCCCGTAAATTGACTCTTTTTTTATAAAGCTTTTTTGAATATCATCTAACACTGACATTATTTTAATCAGAAAGCATAAGAACTGCTAGGGCAAAGATGGGAATTAAACAATCAAGCAATCATATCTTCATGATCGAGCCAAAAACTTTTTTCATGAATCCTGAAACACTTGCCTCCAACCATTATCAAGATGGCGATGATGAAAATCCTGAACTAATTACGGCCCAAGCAAAAGTTGAGTTTTTTGCACTAAAAAATGCTATTGAACAGAATGGCGTAACTGTTACAAGCATGCTTGGCAGCGAGCTTTGTCCTGATCATATTTTTCCAAATTGGTTTATAACTTTTGAAGATAAAACTGTCCAATTATTTAGTATGTGCGCCCCTAACCGAAGGTTAGAGAAAACACCGGAGATGATTGGCTTTCTAAAACAGCATTATTCTTTGACAGGCGATTTATCCAACTTTGAAAATGAAAATATATTTCTTGAATCAACTAGTAGCATGGTTTTTGATCGGGTAAATAAAATTGTTTATGCGACGCCTTCCCCAAGAACAAATGAGGAATTATTAAGAACTTGGTGTGCGGATAATGGATTTAAACTTGTGTGCTTCGAAACAGAAAGTCACACCGGAGAAGCGATCTATCACACTGATGTTCTGATGTATGTTGGCACAAGTGTAATTGGAATATGCTTCGAAGTGATAAAAGAAGAGTACAGAGATATGGTAAAAGAACATGTAGAAAAATATCATGATGTCATTGAAATAACCAAAGATCAGATTCTAGATTTTTGTGGGAATAGTTTGGAGGCAAGAGATGAAAACGATAATCTCTATTTGATTATGTCTTCAAGAGCATTTCATGCGCATACAGAAGATCAAAGAAAAAAATTAGCTCAACATTTTACAGAAGTAATTCATGCAGATATCCCTACCATAGAAAGGTATGGCGGGGGATCTGCTAGATGTATGCTTTCGGAATTATTCTGAGTCAGCAAATTCCAGTTTTACTTTGCCATCTCTTCTGATTTCAGTAACTTTAACCCTGATATTGTCACCTTCATTAATGACATCAGTTAAATGTTCAAAATCCTCTTTAAATTGTGATATGTGAAGCAAGCCATCTTTTCCAGGCATGAATGTTACGAAGGCACCAAATTCAACTATTTTTGCGACAACAGCATCATACTCTTTGCCTTCCTCAGGCTCAGCACACATGAGTTCAATTTTTTCCTTAGCTGCTTCTGCAACTGCTTTGTTTTCTCCGAAGACGCTAACACTTCCATCATCTTGTAGCTCGATAGTTACACCAAACTCATCTTGTAGTCCTTTTATGGTTGAACCACCTTTTCCAATAACAACTTTTACCTTGTCTTTGTGAACTTTGAACTTGCAGAAATATGGAGCCAAGCTAGTCAGTTCATTGGCTTTTGGCATAGCCTCATCCATGATCCCAAGAATATGCATTCTTGCATCGCGAGCTTGCGTAAGAGCTTTTTCTAAAATTTCTTCGTTTATCCCCTCGATTTTGATATCCATCTGTAAGCCTGAAACACCATTTTTTGTTCCAGCAACTTTGAAATCCATATCTCCAAGATGATCTTCATCTCCAAGAATATCGGTTAGAACTTCGAAACGATCTCCATCCTTAATTAGTCCCATAGCAACTCCGGCTATGTTTTCTTCAACTGGCACACCTGCCGCTCTAAGAGCCAAACATCCACCACAGACAGAAGCCATTGAGCTTGATCCATTTGACTCAGTAATTTCACTTACAACCCTTATTGCATAAGGGAATTCCTCAAGTGTTGGCACTGCGAATCTAAGCGATCTTTTTGCTAACGCTCCATGTCCTATTTCTCTTCTCTTTGGACCCATTGGGAAACCTAACTCACCTACGCTGTAGCTTGGGAAATTATAATGAAGCATGAAGTTGTCTTTTGTTTCGCCAGCCAATGCATCCACGATTTGAACATCTTTAGATGATCCAAGTGTAGCAGTAACAATAGCCTGTGTTTCACCTCTAGTAAAAAGTGCTGAACCATGGACTGAAGGAAGGAAATTTGTTTCAATCGAAATGTCTCTGACTTCAGTCAAACTTCTACCGTCAATTCTTTTTTGCTCTGAAAGTACATTTTCTCTGACAACGTCCTTCTCAACTTCTTTAAACTGCTTCAAATAATCGTCATGCTTCTCTTCGTCTAAACCTTCAAGCAATTGATCTTTAATAGCAGAGATCTTCTCGCCACGTTCTTTCTTGTCTACAGTTGTAAACGCATCTGCTAGGGCTGCTCTATGATTTGTATTAACTTCATCGAATACCTTTTGCTCTTCATCTGCATGAGCATTTACGTATTCTTTCCTTTCAGGAAGAACCTCATCTGCAAATTCATTGATTCCTTTAATAACAGACTGCATTTCTTGGTGAGCAAATAAAATACCACCAATCATCAAATCTTCACTAAGCTCATTTGCATCAGATTCAACCATTAAAACTGCACTTTCTGTACCCGCAACAACCATATCAAGATCTGAATTTGGCATATCAGCAAATGATGGATTCAAGACATACTCATCATCAATGAAACCAACTCTTGCCCCACCGATTGGACCATTAAATGGCACATCAGCAATAGACATTGCCGCAGAAGCAGCCAGCATGGCCACAACATCAGGCGGATTTTCTTTATCCAGTGATATCAGCATGCAATTTACTTGAACCTCTTGAGTAAAGAAGTCAGGGAAAAGAGGACGCAAAGGTCTATCAATCAACCTAGAAGTTAAAGTTTCGAACTCAGTAGGTCTTGCTTCTCTTTTAAAATATCCACCAGGAATTTTCCCAGCAGCATATGTTTTTTCTGAATAGTGGACGCTTAATGGGAAAAAGTCACGTCTTTCTTCATCAGCTTTTGTTACTATGGCGCACATCACAACAGTATTTCCCATGGAGGCAATTACTGATGCTGTGGCTTGTCGTGCGATTTTGCCTGTTTCTAATACAAGCGTTTTTGACCCCATTGGGATCTCTTTTCTTACAATTTTTTTCATATTAATCTCTTAGCTTTAAGTCTTTGACAAGCTTCGTATAAGCTTGAAGATCTGATTTCTTTAGATATGTAAGCAATTTCTTTCTATCACTTACAATTTGCAATAATCCAGTTCTGGAATGATTGTCCTTTTTATGTGTCTTAAAATGACCCTGCAGGTCTTCGATTCTTTTTGTTAGAAGTGCTATCTGCACAGCTGTAGAACCGGTATCTTTCTCATCTTTACCAAACTTCTTAACAACTTCTAATGTTTCATCTTTTGTTAAACTCATTTTTTCTTTTTCTCCTTTACGATAAAACTTTTACTGGCTGAACTTTCATATCTTCTTCAACCTTTCCAATACCTAAAAATTCCTCTTGGGCAAACACCATAAATTGGCCTGTTTTTGTAATATTTTCTGGTTCAACCTTTGAACCGTTTCGAAACTTATTTACCTCAGTAGAACTTATATTTATTCTTGGAATATTAATTAAAATTTCTTCAACCCGCTTAACATACTGCATTTTTGCTTGATTGTCCAAGTTTTTTAGGGCATCAAAACTTATAGAATCATCTATTGATAAGTTGCCAAATCTAGTGCGTTTTAAATCTGATAACACTGCTGTTGTGCCAAGCATCTTAGCAATATCACAACCTAGTGTTCTTACATATGTTCCTTTGCTGCAATTAACTTGAATGGAAAAGTTAGGATAATCATATTTGATCAAATCTAAGCTAGTAATTTCTATTTCTTGCTCTCTTCGCTCAAACTTTTCTCCCTTTCTTGCCAACTTATACATTGGAACCCCTTTAATTTTTTTTGCTGAATATTCGGGTGCTAATTGTTTAATTTTTCCTATAAAACTCTGCAAAACCTCGTCAATATCATTCTTTGAAGGCTCTTTTGAGTTTGGGTGATATTCAAGCTGGCCAGTAATATCTTCAGTGTTTGAAGATAATCCAAGCACAAATTCAGCCATATATTCTTTTGAATCGTTTGCTATGTATTCAATAAAACGTGTTGAGCTGTTAAAAAAGATAGGTAGGACACCTGTAGCCAATGGATCTAATGTTCCACCATGTCCTGCTTTTTTAAATTTCATTTCTTTTTGTACATCCTTAATAGCTTTAAAAGATGTTACATTTTTTTCTTTATTGAGAATTATTACTGACATTAATCAATTTCATCGATTATTGAATCAATCTTCCTTACGTTATCTAAATGATCATCGTAAAAGAATCTAAGCTCTGGAACTCTTTTTATTGGCAATGAATTTGAAAGATCTTTTCGAATACGCCAAGCATTATCATTTAGCAGAGCTTGTAGGTCTTTTTCACTAAGTTTGCTGTTTATGGTTGTAAAAAAAACTTTCGCTTTTGATAAATCACGGGACGTTTCAACGTGGTTAATACTCATAAAGCCACATTGATCTTTAAGGTCTGAATTGATTATTAAATTAGCTATTTCTTTTTTTAGGTTGTCGCTAACTCTTATTATTCTGTCTCTCTCCATTAAAGCGATCTTTTCTCTTCTTTTTGTTCAAAATTTTCAATCATATCTCCAGGCTTAATATCAAGATAATTTTTGATACCAATACCGCATTCAGTTCCATTTTGAACTTCCTTTACGTCATCTTTAAACCTTCTTAGAGAGTCAAGCTCGCCCTCATGTATCACAACACTATCTCTAAGCACTCTGACATGCTTCTCTCTTCTTACAAGGCCCTCAACAACCAGACATCCAGCTACAAGACCAAACTCAGGTGATTTAAACACTTCTTTTACCTCAGCAGTTCCCAATATCTTTTCAGAATAAATTGGATTGAGCAGCCCTGACAGTAATCTCTTTATATCTTCAATCAGATCATAGATAACACTGTAATAACTAGCTTCAATTCCCTTCTCCTCAAGAATTTTTTTGGCTTTGTTATCTGAACGAACATTAAAACCTATGATTCTTGCGCCTGTTGTTATGGCTAAATTCACGTCAGATTCTGTGATTCCACCGACACCTGAACTCACTATATCTACATCAACTTCTTCGTTGCCAATTTTTAAAAGAGAGTTGTTAATAGCTTCACTGGTACCTGCAACATCTGATTTCACAATAATTCTTAATTTGTTGATCTTTTCTTGATCAAGTAAATCGAAGGCAGTTTGAGATGTCATGACATTCTTATCGTTTATGTCTTTGAGATACGATAGCCTTGCATCAATAATTGCTCTGGCATCTTTTTCATTGCTCATAATATTGAAGACTTCACCTGCAGAAACACAATCTTCAAGCCCTAAAACTTCAACAGGTGTTGATGGGCCAGCTTCTTTTACTTGTTCACCAAGACTATTTATAAGAGATTTGATTCGTCCTTTCTTTTCTCCTGCAACAACAGTATCACCAACCTTCAATATTCCTTTTTGAACTAAGAAAGTGCCAAGAGGACCTTTGAACCTATCTAATTGTGACTCAAGAACAACCCCAGTGGCATTGCCTTTTGTTGGAGCTTTCAATTCAAGCATTTCTGATTCAAGCTCAATAGCATCCAAAATATCATCTATACCTTTTTTGGTTAAAGCTGATACTGGAATCATTTGTTGTTTGCCGCCCCAATCTTCGGGAACAAGCTCATATTTGGCAAGATCACCTTTGACCTTATCTATGTCTGCAGCATCAAGATCAACTTTATTAATGGCAACAATTATTGGAACCTCAGCTGCCTTTGCATGTGTAATGGCTTCGATAGTCTGAGGTTTAACACTATCATTTGCTGCAACCACCAAAATTACAATATCTGTTGTGTTGGCACCTCTCGCACGCATAGCTGTGAAAGCCTCGTGTCCTGGTGTATCTATAAACGTAATTTTTCCGGTTTTAGTTTTAACTTCATATGCTGCAATGTGTTGAGTAATTCCGCCCGATTCACCATCCACAACATTCGTTGATTTAATTGCATCAAGAAGTGAGGTTTTTCCATGATCAACATGACCCATCACTGTAACCACAGGATGACGTTTGGTTTGTGATTCTTGGTCTGAAAAACTTAATTCAACCTGTGGATAAGAAAGTTGCTCTTCGCTGAGTTTTTGTTCTTCTTCAAACTTAACTTGAAAACCAAACTCCTCTGCTACTAAAACTGCAGTTTCTTGGTCAATTTCATCATTTAAAGATGCCATCTCACCAAGCTCCATCAGTTTTTTGACAACCTCATTACCTCTACGGCTTAGCTTTCTTGAAAGATCATTAACCCTAATTGAACCATTGATGTTTACAGTTTTCTTAACTTTTGTATCTTCTTCTGGTTCTTTTTCCACCTTTGGCTTCTGCTTTGGCTTTTCTGTAACTTTTGGACTAGGCTTAGAATCTTTTTTTGGTTGTGGTTGAGGTGAAGGAACTGGTGGTGTTACCTCAACAGCAGCAGTTGGTTTTGCAGGTGCATCTTTTGAGCTTCTAATGTAGGAGAGTAGTTTTTGTTTGTCTTCTGTGGATACAAGATCATCTACACTTTTGTGCGATAACCCTGCATCTATCATTTTGCTAAGAAGGACTTCAGGATCTATCTTAAGAATCTCAGAAAGTTTTTTTACAGATATATCCATTTCTTATCCTCCTTAATTAAACCATGGCTTTCTAGCCTCCATGATTAGAGCTGATGCTTCTTTTTCTGTAACTTTATCGCAAATTTCCATCAACTCACCAACTGACATCTCAGCTAAATCATCCAATTTTTTAAGATTATTGGAGCTCAATGCACTGAGAACATCATTTGTTATGCCGTTTAAGTTTACAAGTGTGTCTTCCATTGTTGGATCACTAAAATCATCATTAAAAGCATCTTGTAGCAATAGTTCGTTAGCTTTATCAGTTACTTCACTTGCTCTTTTTTGGGTTTTGAATATTTTTGATAGTGTGTCTGCATCTGCATCAACAACTTTTTCAAGCGTATCCATCTCAAACGCCATCATCTGCTCTTTTTCAGCATCTGCAAGACCAAGCCTCTCCGCCACTTGATCAAATTTTTCTATTAGGCTGGAATTTTGATACTCAGCAAACTGCTCTTTATTTAAAACTTGAAAAGACCAACCAATCATTTGCGTCATTAGTCTTAAGTTTTGGCCATTTTTACCAATAATTTGCGCTTGGTTTTCTTCCTCAACTTCTAGAATTAATGTAGATGTTCTGTCATCCACTAAAATTGAGAAGATTTTAATAGGGGCCAGACAGTTGACCACAAACTCAGCAGGATTCTCACTATGAATAAAGATATCTATTCTTTCATTACCTATTTCATTAGAAACTGCCTGAACTCTTGATCCTCTCATTCCAACACATGCCCCAACTGGATCAATTCTGCCATCATATGTTTTCACTGCAATTTTTGATCTATAGCCTGGATCCCTGGATATAGCTTTAATTTCTATGGTTCCTTCTGAAATTTCCGGAACTTCTTGTGAAAATAATTCAACTACAAGCCTTTCATCAGTTCTGCTTAAGATAATTTGAGGGCCTCTTGGCGTAGATACAATTTCTTTAATCACTGCTCTGACGCGATCATTAAGTTTGAATATTTCTCCAGGAATAATTTGATCTCTTGGAATTTGTGCGTTTAGATCTTCTTCTATTTCTAACAACAAAAAGTCTCGGTTGATTCTTTTTACTTGTCCAGATATGACTTGCCCAACAAGGCCTTCATATTTAGCAGTAATTTTACTTCTTTCAGCTTCTCTGACCTTTTGAATAATTACTTGTTTTGCAGCTTGCGCAGAAATTCTCCCAAAATCTATATTTTCAATTTCAACTTTAGCGAATCCGTCAACAATTTCTTGTTTATCAACATCTGCTTCTGTAATTTCATTTACCTCATTCATCACCTCGTCAACAATTTCCCAAGCTCTGAATGTGTTGTAGTCACCTGTTTTTCGATTGATAACAACATTAACTAATGCTTCATCATCCAATAATTTCTTAGAGGCACTGGCAATGGCTTCTTCAAGTGCTTCGAAGATGATTTCTTTATCAACACCTTTCTCCATTGAAACAGATGCAACTACTTCTAAAATTTCTTTATTCATATTTTTCTTTTCTTTATTTGATCATCTAGATCTAATTTACACTTCTCAATATTGCTAAATTTTAGCAAAACAACATCTCCTTCTGTTTTGACAGAAATTTCTGATTCCAAAACTTCTAGGAGAATGCCCTTAAATTTTCTAAGGTCATTGACCTTAGAGAAGAGTGATAATGATACTACATCTCCAACAAAATTTTTATATTGATCTTTATTAAATAAAGTTCTATCTAAACCGGGAGATGAAACTTCAAAGCTTCCAAAATCTGCAAAAATTTCCTCGAATTGAAAATGGTAGTCAATTTCTCGGCTTACCCTTTCACAATCCGTGATATCTACACCTTGTATAGCATCAATGTAAATTCTTAAAATCTGACCCTTTCCCTTTGCTGAGCTAAAGTCTAATCCCCAGAGTTCACATCCAGAATCTTCAATTATCGGCTTTAAAAAAGCCTCAATATCCTCTTTAATCATTTCACTTGGTAGCGGGGGATGGATTTGAACCATCGACCTCCGGGTTATGAGCCCGACGAGCTACCAGACTGCTCTACCCCGCAGTGACGTTAAAGGATAGTTAAAAGACTTAAAATCGTCAATGTTTATAGACTATAATTTATCCTTTGAATTATTTGCCGAAGTGGTGGAATTGGTAGACACGCTATCTTGAGGGGGTAGTAAGCAATGCTTGTGAGGGTTCAAGTCCCTCCTTCGGCACCAACTTAATTATTCGACTGGAGGTTCTTCGAAAACTTCCTCTATTACATCCTCATCAATATCAAGAGTTAGTTCTTGTTTAGAAATATAGGCAAGAAGAAGGCACAAGACGAAGAAGACAGTAATGAGTGCCCATGTAATCTGTGAGAAGAAATTAGATGGTCCCAGTGGGCCGAATAATGAGTCAGAACTGCCTCCACCAAACGCAGAGCCAAGATCAGAGCCTTTGCCTTGTTGCAGCATAATTGAACCAACAATTAATACTGCAAGAATAACTAAAATAATTTCTATCAACATGACTGCGCTATCTTAGCAAATTCTTGTGGGTTTAGAGAAGCCCCACCGACCAAAACACCATCTATATCTAAATTATTCAGTAAATTGGAGGCATTTTCTCCCTTAACGCTACCGCCATATAGGATTTTTACAGTTTGAGAGAAATGTGAACGTATATGTTTAACAACTTGCTCAATATCATCATCGCTCGGCACTAAACCAGTACCGATAGCCCAGATAGGCTCATATGCGAATGTAATCTCATCTTCAATATTTTTAAAATGTTCTAGCTGTTTGGTTATAAAATCAAAGGTCTCATTTGATTCCCTAGTTTCAAGGGATTCTCCAATGCACACTATAGGCTTCACTTTATTCTCAATAAGTAGATCATACTTAGCTTTAATGTCCTCATTTGACTCATTCAAGTATTCTCTAGCTTCTGAATGACCAATTATGCAGTAACTCACATTATTGTCTGCAATCATGCTTACCGAGATCTGTGAGGTATAAGCACCACTTTCTTTTGTTGAAACATTTTGAGCTGATATTTTTACATTTCCATTCCCTGACATACCTAGATAAGGGGCTGGCAGAGCAACTATTACTTCATTGGATGATGCATCTTCTTTATTAAAGGCATTAAACCATTCTTCGATAAATGAGAATGATCCATTCATCTTAAAATTTGCGGCTATAAGTTTTGGCATTAGCTGATTATATTTTCGATTTCTGTAAAAAGACTATCCACCTTTGATTTATCGGGAGATTCTACCATAACTCTTAACTTTGCTTCTGTCCCAGATTTTCGGACTGATATTCTGGCATCATTATTGGCTTTCTGAAGGTCATCAATCTTTTGATTGAATTCGTTTGAACTAAGAAGTGCTTCATTTTTGACATCATAACTTTGTAATTTATGAGGCCAGTAATTAATTTTCTTTTGTATGTCAGTCATTGTTGCGTCAAGATCAGAAAATGCAGTCAGTGTTTGAATAAGCGCTATGTTGGCATCGCCACTTTCTGAGAATTCGCGCTGAATAACATGTCCAGAAGTTTCTCCTCCTACATTCAAGTTTTCCTTCACTAGTTCTCTTGAGACGTGCTTGTCACCAACATTTGTTCTAAGCAGGCCAACATCAATTTCTGCTAGAGCCTCGCCTATTCCCTGATTTGTCATGATGGTTCCAACAACAGAATCTGACATATCTTTTCCGAGAGCTTTGTTTCGAGATGCAAGTGTGTAAATTATGTCATCACCATTGAAAACATTGCCTGTACTGTCACTTAGAACTAATCTGTCCCCATCACCATCAACTGCAACGCAATAATCAAAGTGATAATCTTTCGCATACTTTTCGAAGAGCTCAGGCTTTAAAACAGCGCAATCTTCATTGATGTTAAATCCATCTGGATTGCAATTTACCCTAATGACCTTCGCGCCTAGCTCAGTTAAAAGCATTGGGGTAATCTTGTAGTTTGCGCCATTAGCAGCATCAACTAATATTGTTTTATCTTTCAGGCTAGTTTGCCCTTTTAAGGTGCTTTTGCAGTATTCAATATATCTGCCAGCTGCACTATCTATTCTAAATGCCTTCCCGATACCTGAAGCATTTCTTGTTTTAATTGGTGTAGTTAATCTCGCTTCAATTTCTTTCTCTAATTCCTCGGAAATCTTTCTGCCGTGTCTATTAAAGAATTTGATTCCATTGTCTTCAAAAGGATTATGGCTTGCACTTATTACTACCCCAAACTGGCCTGCATAAGTGGCTGTTAGAAACGATACAGCAGGTGTAGGTATCGGTCCTGCTAACTTCACGTCGATACCAGCTGATATAAATCCAGCTTGAAGAGCTGACTCAAGCATATAGCCTGAAACTCTTGTATCTTTCCCAATAATTACAGAATCGTAGCCTTTGTCCTTGATGATACAGCCTGTATGAAAACCAAGGTTTAAACAAAAATCCGGAGTGATTTTAGTATCCGTTGGACCTCTGAAGCCATCAGTTCCAAACTTCATGACTAAGAATCCTGTACTGGTTTAGAAGACCCTGTTACTTTTGCTTTTGGTTTAGAGCTTTCATCATCACCGCTCTTATCGCGTGGAAGGGCTCCAGCCATGATGTCAGAAATTTGATCCTCATCAATGGTTTCGTATTTCAGTAGAGCATCGGCCATATTATGAAGTTTATCCATATTTGCAGCCAGGATTGAACCAGCTTTTTCATAGCAAGTTCTGATGATGCCTCTTACCTCATCATCAATTTGCTTGGCTGTCTCTTCTGAGAAGATTCTCTTTTTCTGACCTGCTGATCTACCCAAGAATGGGTTTTCATCTTCGTCATCGTACTTAAGTGTTCCCATTTTTTCTGAGAATCCCCATTTGGTAACCATATTTCGTGCTAACTCACTGGCTCTTTCAATATCATTTGATGCACCAGTTGTTATGGATTCTTTACCATTGATAATTTCTTCAGCAACTCTGCCGCCAAATAACGTAGTAATTGAACTTAAGATTGCTGTTTTGGATTTCATGTAGATGTCTTCTTCTGGTAAGAACATTGTCACCCCAAGAGCACCACCACGTGGAATAATTGTTACTTTGTAGACTGGATCATGCTCTGGTAGACAAAGACCAACAATGGCATGACCTGCCTCATGATAAGCAGTAATTCTTTTGGTTTTTTCATTGAGAACCATGGTCTTTCTTTCAGGACCCATCATTATTTTATCCTTGGCATAGTCCATCATGTCTTGGGTAACTTTCTTGAGATTTTTTCTTGCTGCTAAAAGCGCAGCTTCATTTACTAGGTTTGCTAAGTCAGCTCCAGAAAATCCAGGTGTTCCTCTTGCTATCACACTTGATTCAACACTTTTATCAACGGGCACTTTTTTTAGATGAACATCTAAAATTTGCTCTCTACCTTTGATATCTGGCAATCCAACCATGACCTGCCTATCAAATCTACCAGGTCTTAGTAAAGCCTGATCAAGAACATCAGGTCTGTTTGTTGCAGCAATTACTATGACTCCAAGATTTTCTTCAAAACCATCCATTTCAACAAGGAGTTGGTTTAATGTTTGCTCTCTTTCATCATGTCCGCCGCCAAGACCTGCACCTCTTTGTCTTCCGACAGCATCAATCTCGTCTATAAAGACTATGCAAGGAGAATGTTTCTTAGCTTGCTCAAACATATCTCTTACCCTTGATGCACCAACACCAACGAACATTTCAACAAAATCTGAACCGGAGATAGTGAAAAATGGAACTTTTGCTTCGCCTGCAACAGCACGTGCAAGTAATGTTTTACCAGTTCCTGGAGGGCCTACCATCAAGATACCGCGTGGTATTTTTCCACCTACTTTAATGAACTTTGCTGGATCCTTAAGGAAATCAACTAATTCTTTGACATCATCTTTGGCTTCTTCACAACCAGCTACATCACCGAAATTTGTTTTAACATGTCCACCATCAAGTAACTTTGCTTTACTTCTTCCAAAAGTCATTGGCCCGCCTTTGCCGCCAACACCGCCTTGCATCTGTCTCATGAACAGGAAGAATATTCCTAATAACAGTAAGAGAGGAAATGCACCAACAAGCAATTGTGTCCAAAGACTTGGTGTTTCTTGAGCTTCATAAACCACAGAAACATCTGCTTCAGTTATGAATGAGGACAATTCTGGATCATTAACAAAAGCTGGTTTTGTTGTTGTAAATTTTGTTCCATTAAAACGCTCAGCCTCCACAGTCTGGTTATCGCCCTTATAAACAATAGACTTAACCTTCTTGCCTTGTATTTCTTGTTTAAATTCTGAATACGTCAGTTCTTCTTTAACTGCGCCCGCTGAATAGCCATCCATTAGCATTACTACGAATGCACCTGCGATTAGCCAAAAAATTAAATTTTTTCCTAAGTTTTTCATATTTCCTTTATTTAGGGATTAATCCTAACAAATAAACCTCTGCAGAAGAAGTTTTTGATGCTGGTGGTTTTTCTACATAAACAGTCTCAAAATAAGACTCAAATTCACTTCTAACTGACTTAAAAGTATTGTTATTAAAAGCTTTTATTAAAAGTGCGCCTTTATCACTAAGAAGCCTTTTTGCAACGTCCAAACATTTAAGATTAAGCTCCTTATTAGACTCATCATCTACTAATTTTATTCCAGATAAATTAACACTCATATCACTAAGAATCAGATCAACGTTGCCGACATAGCTGGACGTAAGCTCTTCAAAATCATTGGAGAAGATGTCGCATTGAGTAAATTCGATATTTGCAACATGCTCCATAGCAAGAATATCAATTGCCACACACTTAGAACCTTTCTGCTTTTTCTTTCCTATTACCTGTGACCAACCACCTGGAGCAGAGCCTAATTCAATAATTAATTTTGACTGCTCAATGAGTTTAAATTTTTTATTTATATCAATTAATTTATATGCAGCTCTAGATCTATAACCCTCGGATTTAGCACGTTTTGCCCAAGTGTCTTGAATTTCTCTCAATTTAATTCAATGTTGATTATTTCGAATTCTTTGTCGCCACCAGGAGTATGGACTTCGATAAACTCACCAAGTTCTTTTTTTAGCAAGGCGCGTGCCATTGGGGTGGTGAAAGATATTGTATTGTTTTCAATATCAGCTTCAGCATCTCCAACAATTTGATATTTCTTAATTTCATCATTTTCAATGTCTTTGATCGTAACTGTTGATCCAAAGATAACCCTATCTTCAACTCCCATTTGCTTATATTCAACTACTTGTGATGTGCCCAGAACATCCTCAAGTTCCCTTATTCTTGCTTCGTTTAATCCCTGTTCTTCCCTAGCTGCATGATATTCAGCATTTTCTTTAAGATCTCCATGAGCTCTGGCTTCTGATATGGCATCAATAATTTCTTGCCTTTTTACATTCTTTAATTGATCAAGCTCAGTCCTTAATCTTTGTTGCCCTTCGGGCGTGATTGGTTTTTTATCCATAGCTATGTTTCTTGTAATGGCTTATATGTCCAATTCTCTACCCCTTTTTCTAAAGATTCAACTATTGCAAAACCTCCAGAAACAGTAGTGGTGAATAAAACGCTATGTTCAAGTGCAGATCTTCTGATTGAGAATGAGTCTTTGATGGATTGCCTTCCCTCTGTAGTATTAATAATCATATCAATCTCTTTGTTCAGAATTGCATCAACAATATGTGGCCTACCTTCCAATACTTTGTTAATTAATTTAACTTTAATATTGGTATCTTTTAATGCTTCAGCTGTTCCTTTTGTAGCTACAATGGTAAAGCCAAGTTTCTCAAGCTTGCCACAGAGGGAAGGAAGATATTTCTTATCATTATCTTTGACACTAACAAAAACACTACCACTTGAAGGAATTGACTCACCAGCACCCTTAACCGCTTTACCAAAAGCCTCACCAAAAGTATCGCCTCGACCCATAACTTCACCTGTTGACTTCATCTCTGGTCCTAATATTGGGTCGACTTTTCTAAATTTGTTAAATGGGAATACGGGTGCCTTCACAGCATAGTTTGTCGGCATTATCTCATCCGTCAAACCTAAGTCCTTCAATGATCTGCCTAGAATCACTTTAGATGCAATTTTTGCTAGAGAATTACCAATGCACTTAGATAGAAATGGTATTGTTCTTGATGCTCTTGGGTTGACCTCAATCATGTAGAATTTGTCATCTTTAACAGCAACCTGAGCATTCATCAGGCCAACAACATTTAACTTTTTAGCAACTGCCTTGATTTCTTTCTTAAGAGTATGTAATTGGGTGTCACCAACACTATATGGTGGGAAAGAGCACGAACTATCCCCGGAATGAATCCCAGCTTCTTCAATATGTTGGAGCACGCCTCCTACCAGAGCATTCTCACCATCACACACAATATCAATATCTAATTCCACTGCATCATCAAGGAATTTTTCGATTAACAATGGATTATCTTTTGAAATTTCTAACTGGTTGTTGAGGTAATTCTTCAAATCACTGTCAGTGTAGATCAGCTCCATAGCTCTACCACCCAAAACGTAGGAAGGTCTCACTATTACTGGATAACCGAGCTCATTGACTGCATCAAAAGCCTCTGATGAAGTTTGTGCAATTCTGTTTTCAGGTTGTAAGAAATTAAATTCAGAAAGAAAAGATTTAAATTTTTCCCTGTTCTCTGCCGTGTCAATTGAGGACGGCGGTGTGCCCAAAATTTTTACACCATTTTTTTCAAATTCATCGGTTAATTTTAATGGTGTTTGACCACCAAACTGCACCACTACTCCCTCAGGATTTTCATGTCGAATAATCTCAAAAACATCCTCAGCAACTATTGGTTCAAAATAGAGCTTATCCGATACATCAAAATCAGTTGAGACTGTTTCAGGATTAGAGTTAATCATGATTGTCTCAACACCCTCCTCTCTAAACGCCAAAGCAGCTTGCACACAACAATAATCAAACTCTATTCCTTGGCCGATCCTGTTGGGACCGCTACCAAGGACAATAACTTTTTTATTTTCCGATACTTCTGATTCATTTTCTTCATCGTAAGTTGAGTAGAGATAGTTAGTTGTGCTGTCAAATTCTGCAGAACATGAATCTACACGCTTGAATACTGGATGAACATCAAGATTGTATCTGTGATTTCTGACATCTTCCTCAGGCATATTTAAAAGACTTGCAATTCGCGCATCAGCAAAACCTTTCTTTTTAAGCTGTAACATAAAGTTTTTGTCAATCTGGCTTAAACCTGTTTCTTCAATTTGCTTTTCCAAATCTATGATTTCTTTAATTTGGTGCAAGAACCAACGATCAACCTTGCAAGAAACAAAAATTTCTTCCATTGACCATCCTCTTCTAAAAGCATCTGCAATATACCAAAGCCTTTTTTCACCTGGAGTAGAAAGTTCTAGCTTTAATGCACCATTGCCCTCGTTATCCTTGAGTATTTTAGATAATCCAAATAAACCATTTTCCATTGAGCGAATTGCTTTTTGAAAGGATTCTTGAAAATTACGGCCAATGGCCATTACTTCACCGACCGATTTCATTTGGGTTGTTAATCGAGGGTCCGTTTCCGGGAATTTTTCAAAATTGAATCTTGGAATTTTGGTGACTACATAATCAATTGTTGGTTCAAACGACGCTGGGGTTTTGCCGTTTGTAATATCATTCTTTAATTCATCTAATGTGAAACCAACAGCAAGCAATGCTGCCACTTTAGCAATGGGGAAGCCTGTTGCTTTGGAAGCAAGTGCTGATGACCGGCTTACCCTTGGGTTCATCTCAATCACAACCAGTCTTCCTGTGTCTGGATTCACAGCAAACTGAACGTTCGAACCTCCAGTTTCAACACCTATTCTTCTAAGTATCTTGAAAGAAGCATCTCTCATTTCTTGATACTCCTTGTCTGTTAGGGTTTGGGCTGGAGCAACAGTGATTGAATCGCCTGTATGTACGCCCATTGGGTCGACGTTTTCAATTGAACAAACAATAATACAGTTATCATTCTTATCCCTGACAACCTCCATCTCAAACTCTTTCCATCCCACTAAAGATTCATCAATCAACAATTCTTTTGTTGGGGAAAGTTTTAGACCATTCATGCAAATTTCTTCGAACTCTTTGAGGTTATAAGCAATTCCACCCCCGGTTCCCCCCATGGTAAATGAAGGCCTAATGACGCAAGGAAGGCCAATGTCTTTGTGGATTTTCCAAGCATCTTCCATGGAATGGGCAAAACCAGATCTTGGGGTTTCTAGACCAAGCTCTTTGATGCACTTATCAAATTTTTCTCTATCTTCAGCGTTATCGATTGCTTCTCTATTGGCCCCGATCATTTCCACTGAGTGTTTTTCCAATATGCCTCTTTTTGCTAACTCAAGCGAGACATTCAAACCAGTTTGACCGCCCATTGTCGGCAAGATGGCATCTGGCTTCTCTTTCTCAATAATCTTCTCTAAGCTTGTCCAATCAACAGGCTCAATGTAAGTAGCATCAGCAATCTCTGGGTCTGTCATTATTGTTGCTGGATTGGAATTTACTAAAATTACTCTGTAACCATTCTCTCTTAAGGCTTTGCAGGCTTGGGTTCCTGAATAATCAAACTCGCACGCTTGGCCAATAACTATTGGCCCTGAACCCACTATAAGGATTGATTTGATATCAGTTCTTTTAGGCATTCATATCCTCAAAAAACTTGTTGAATAAAACCTCAAACTCTTTTGGCCCTGGACTAGCTTCAGGGTGGCACTGAATTGAATAATAAGGTTTGCTTGTGTGTTTAATGCCTTGGATGGAATCATCAAAGAGTGAGCGATGGCTCACTTCTAAATCCTCTCGATCTTCTAGCTCAGCAACAGCAAAATTATGGTTTTGAGATGTAATGAAAACAACATTATTGGCTATGTCGTGAACCGGATGATTGGCGCCATGATGACCAAACGGCATCTTTTCAATCTCCAAATCATAAGCTAGTGACATGATTTGGTGCCCTAGGCAAATACCAAACATTGGAATATCTAATTTCATAAGCTCTTTAACTTCTTGAATTGATTCTGTAAGAATAGTTGGGTCACCAGGACCATTCGATAAAAATATTCCATCGGGATTCATGGCTTCAATTTCTTTTGCTGTTGTAGATGGTGGCACAACAGTTATATCACCACCCAAATTTTTCATGATTCTGAGGATGTTTTCTTTTATGCCGTAATCGATCGCTACAATTTTGTTTGTTTTGGGAGCCGAAGGCTTCCCATAGCTATATGGTTCAGATACAGAGACATTGTCTGTGAATGACATCTGGCTGATGTTTCCAAATTTATTAATTTCATACATAGCCTCGTCATCTGTGAATTTCTCTGAAGGATAAATAGCCCCAACCTTACAGCCTTCATCTCTTAAAATTCTTGTTAATTTTCTAGTATCAATATCGGAGATGCATATAGCTTTTTGCTCGACTAGAAATTCTTCCAAAGATTGTTTTGATCGCCAGTTACTTGGAAAGTCACAAAAGTTTTTGACGATGACTCCTCGAGCAGAAATTTTCTTTGATTCATTATCATCGAAATTTATGCCTGTATTTCCAATGTGTGGATAAGTGAATGTAATGATTTGGCCGTCGTAAGATGGGTCAGTTAAAATTTCTTGATAGCCAGTGATTGCGGTATTAAAAACAACTTCTCCAATACCTATTTTTTCAACTCCAAAACCAATGCCCTCGAATGTAATTCCATTCTCAAGTTTTAGTTTTGCCGGAAACTTCATTTTTTGCTTCAGAATAGTATAAAAAGATATTAGATAATTCATAGATCATTTAGAATAACTACCTATGTCAATTTCAATAAAAAGCAAAAAAGACATCGAAAAAATGAAAATTGCAGGCAGAAAAGCTGCAAGTGTTCTTGAAATGTTGGATGATCACGTCAAGCCTGGAGTAACAACAGAAGAGCTTGACCAAATTGCTTTTAAATTCATTACAGAAGAGCTGAAGTGCATACCAGCAAATGTTGGCTACAATGGCTACCCAAAAACATTGTGCACATCTGTTAATAACGTCATCTGTCACGGGATTCCCTCTGAGGAAAAACCTCTTAAAGATGGTGATATTCTCAATATTGATGTCACAGTCATCTATGAAGGCTGGCATGGCGATACTTCGAAGATGTATTTAGTGGGAAATGTTCCTGCCCATGCAAAAAGACTCGTTGATATCACGCAGCAATGCATGTATGCCGGTATTGAAGAAGTAAAACCAGGCGGGACGCTTGGGGATGTTGGGCATGCCATACAAGTGCTCGCCGAAAAAAACTATTACTCAGTCGTGCGTGATTATTGTGGGCATGGCATTGGCACTATCTATCATGAAGAACCACAAGTTATGCACTATGGCAAAAAAGGATCGGGCTTAGAACTAAAAGAGGGAATGTGTTTCACGGTAGAGCCAATGATAAACCTGGGCAGCTACCACACGAGACTCTTAGATGATGGTTGGACTGTGGTCACCAAAGATGGAAAGCTTTCAGCTCAATGGGAACACACCATTGCTGTAACAAGTGAAGGTTTTGAGATTCTTACCCTGAGAGAAGAAGAGCTATGAATCTGCCCATTGAAGCTCATGGCGTATGCACACAAGATGAACACGGAGTGCTTGCTGTCAGATATTCAGAATTCCTCCCATCAGCCGAAAAGATCAATAGCTTTCACATGGATGCTAATTCAAATGAAATCGTTGTCCACCTGGTCGAGGATGAAGCCATTCAGGACATCCCAACGGCATGGCTAAAGCTTTACCTGTTATCTTTGCGTTACTTCAAACCCAATGAACTCAACTTTGATAATATTTTTTCTGTCCTGCCAAACCTTGCGTGGACAAACAATGGCCCGATGAGAGCAGAGAATTTAAGCGACCTAAACCTCAATGAGGATTTGAAAATTTTTGCGTTGGACAAGTTTCCACCAATGGCAGACTACGTTATTCCCAAGGGAGTAAGAATTGCCGATGCTTCTAGGGTGCGTTTGGGTGCCTATTTGGGAGAAGGTACAACTATCATGCACGAAGGCTTTGTCAATTATAACGCTGGTACCGAGGGACCAAACATGATTGAAGGCAGAATTTCAGCAGGGGTCTTTATTGGCAAAGATTCAGATCTTGGTGGTGGTTGCTCCACCATGGGCACACTATCAGGGGGGAATAAAGCTGTCATATCTGTGGGGGAAAGGTGCTTGCTTGGGGCAAATTCAGGCATTGGTATTTCATTGGGTGATGATTGCACCATTGAAGCTGGTCTTTATGTCACAGCTGGTACCAAAGTAACACTGTTGATCAAAGAGGGTGAAGAGAAAATTGTAAAGGCACTGGATTTAAGCGGCACAAGTGGTTTGCTATACTATCGCGATTCACTCACTGGAAAAGTGTGTGCTAAACCAAAAGCATCGTCGTTTACACTAAACAAAGAGCTGCACGAGAATAATTAAGTTGGAAATACAAATAACACAAGATTTAGTCAGAATGGAATCAGTGACACCAAACGATGGTGGCTGTTTGGACTACATATCATCAAAGTTGGCTGCTCAAGGTTTTGTTAATGAAACACTGACCTATGGGAGAGTGAAAAACCTCTGGAGCGTCATCGACAATGGTGGACCACTTTTAGTTTTTGCCGGACATGTCGATGTTGTGCCATCTGGTCCAATTGATAAGTGGGAGCATGACCCCTTCTCAGGTCACAACGATGGTGAATTTATTCACGGTCGTGGCACTGGCGATATGAAAGGAGGCATCGCATGTTTTTTAGCAGCGCTTGAAAGACTAAATGCCAAAGATTTAAATTATTCACTGGCTTTTTTAATCACGGCTGATGAAGAAGGCCCATCCAAAGATGGCACAGTCAAAGTTGTCGAAGAACTACAAAAACGCGGACAAAAAATTGATTATTGCCTCATCGGCGAACCTTCTACCATTGAAAACGTTGGTGACAATGTGCGTATTGGGAGACGAGGCTCAGTCAATATCAATCTTGAGGTCAAAGGCAAGCAAGGTCATGCGGCTTACCCAGACAAAGTGATCAACCCAATTCACAAAATTAGTGGCTTTCTGAAAAAAGTTACCGAAGAAGTTTGGGACAACGGCAATGAACATTTTCCCCCAACATCTCTGCAGCTAACTAATATTACTGCGGGTGTTGGTGCTCATAATGTTACCCCCAACAACCTTTACCTAAAATTTAATCTAAGGTTCTCACCAGAGATCACAGCTGACCACATCAAAGAAAAAATTACTGCCATGCTTGTGGAGGAAGGTGTTGAATATGAGATTGATTTTGATATCAGTGCCCTCCCATATTACTCCAACCCTGCGCTATTCACTGAGGTGGTTAAGCAAAGCATTAAAGAATCTCAAGGACTAGAGACTCAACTAAGTTGTACAGGCGGTACTTCTGATGGCAGGTTCTTAGCTAGGACGGGGGCAGAAATTATTGAGCTGGGACCAAAATACGAAACTATCCATAAAATAAATGAGAGAGTTGAAGTAAAAGAATTGGAACGATTAACAGATATTTACCATCAAATACTTTTAAATCTCAATGAGAAGACAAAAGCATGAAACTTTGTATAGAATAGACACAATCAAATGAGCATTAAAAAACTTACAGCACTATTTGCCCTACTAGCCTTAGCAGCATGCGATGTTGAGAAGGAAGAACTAGAAACACTAACACTTGAGCTAAACGCAAGCTCAGAAGACATTGATTATGGTACAACTGTAACTTTGTCTTGGTCATCTAATGCTAGCCAATGCTATACCTCTGGGGCCTATTGGAGTGGTGAAAGACCAACCACTGGTAGTGAAGATTTTGATATCAAGCGTGGCGGTCCAGCTGTCTTTATTATGGAGTGTCGCAGAAACAATGAATTTATTAACCAGGCTGTAGAAATTAATGTCAACAAAACCCTAGCCAACAACTTTATCTTTGACGTGCAAGGTGAAGTCGACTTTACTGTTGATTATCCTACTGGCACACAACCAAGAGTCACAGGTTTAACTCGAGGCGACTTCAATGATGATAATATCGCGGACACATTCATTGGCGTTGAATATCGAGATATCGCAACTGAAGCTTTGGTTGATGTTGGTTTTTATCAAATTACCGGTGGTGCTATCCCAGTGGTCCTTGAAGTTGATGCGCAAGGATGCCAAGGCACATACCAATTAGTATCGACTGATTATGATTCTGATGGCTTCTCTGATGTGATCAGCAGCTCATCAGATCAGAAACGTCTAACCGAACAAACTCACTTATGTATCTTTAAAGGTGCCGGCACAGGCCTAGCCTATGATCCTGAGTTCATTACCAATGAAACAACCCTTGATTTAGCTAATCCTGATGTGAGGTTCATGATTCTATCGGATAGAAACAATGATTTGGTGCCTGATTTCTATATGCTGACTGGTACCAATGAATATTGGATTGAAAGAGGCATCGAAGATGCACCTAAGTTTGAAGAATTTTCTTACGACAACACTGCCATTGCAGACAGAACTATTACAGCAGGCACAACCATAGACTTTGACTCAGATTCAAATGTGGATATTGTGCTCGCAACTGTCAATGCGAATGGCGACGCCGAATATGTCACTGTCCCAAGATCAGGTGATGGCACCAACTGGAACGAAGCTGTTGTTGTATCCAATACACCTTTCACGAAAGCCATGATACCAATCGACTTTGATAGAGACAGCACACCTGACCTTTTGATCATGGGTGATGAGACTGCTTTTGATGGCTTCAATACCGATGCCACCAATACTTTAAAGATTCTTGAGAGTGAGGAAACAAATCTGTTTGATGTGCAAACTGATATCACCTTTACTAAGCAAGGTACTGCCTCACTAAACAGACACATCTTAAACTTAGACTTTGATGTTGATTTTGATGGTGGAGATCTGCTTTTCACCTTTGATGAGTTTGGTGACATCACAGCCAATTTCTTAATTGCTGAAAAACAAGAAGTCACCAATGACGATGATTCAACATCTTATGAGTTTGTCACAGTGGATGATGAAGAATTAGGGATTGCCAACTTTGATTATGATAATGCCTATGTTATCTGGACCGATCTTAACTTAGATTTTGATGTCGATGCGATTGTGATTGATCACCTAGCTGATACTAACCAGCTAAATTTCTACATTCGTCAGAATCAGTCAAACTAATTACCAAAATAACTGCCTAATAATTATTGAAATCGCTATCAATAAAAAAATAATTCCACAGCCTGATTCTTCATTCATTGTTGGATAGAATTTTTGTTTAGTTACTTCAAGTAAACCTACAAATACTCCACACCCAATTATGCCTAAGATAATAAAATGGTCAGGTAGGTCTGTGCCTGAAAAATTCCCTGCAAAACCACCAACTAGTAATGGTATTCTTCCCTTCCAAACAAATTTTTTTATCCTGTCTTCCATATGTGTTTTTAATATACAAAAAAAGGGCTATTGTTTCCAATAGCCCTTTTGGTCTAAAAAATGAACTCTAGGTCTTCTTAGCTTTAGCTACTTCTGCCGATTTGGCGATACCAAAGACAGCCACTGCTATTAAAGCCAAACCAATCACCACATAGTACTGAATCATGAATTCAAATACTGGTGAAATACTTTCAAGACCTGAATCAAGCGCCTCGCCACCTAGTAGTCCAGCTAAAACACCACCAATTGCTGATGCTAAGAACCATAAGCCAAACATTTGACCGATGTACTTCTTAGGAGCATATTGTGAGAATGCTGAGAGACCGATTGGTGACAATGCCAGCTCACCCCAAGTTTGTAGCAAGTAAGTGATGATTAACCACTGCATGCCGACTGGGCTTACTTCCATTGCTAAGTTCACTGCATAGATCATGACCACAAAACTTAAAGCCATAAAGAACAAACCGATGGCAAACTTAACTGGTAGTGATGGGTCAAGGTTCATACGACCAAGATGCATCCAGATACCCGCGAAGATTGGGGCAAAGATCACCACAAAAATTGGGTTAGCAAACTGCAACCAACCGATTGGAATGATGTAGCCACCAACGGATAAATCTGTGTAATCTCGAGCGAAGATACTTAATGAACTTGCTGACTGATCGAAGCCTGACCAGAAGGCTGCTGCTCCAATAAATAGGATTAATAGCAAAAAGACATTTTTCTTTTCTGTAGCTGTTAAGCCAGCACCTAAGAATAAATATGCAAAATAAACTGCTGCCACTGCTGTTAAGAAATACGCGAAGTTTTCAGCAAAAGCTCTTGGTTCGAAAGTGATGATGCCTAGTAAACCAAGCGCTATAACAATCACCATTAAACCAGCTGTAATTTTTGACCATTTAATATATGAATCTCTCTGAGCTTGTGGCATATCGTTTGGCTTGTTACCAGCTTCACCCAATAAGTGTTTAAAGTTAATGTACTGAAGCACACCAAAAAACATTCCGACACCTGCTGCACCAAAGCCCCAATGCCAGCCAATTTTTTCACCTAACCATGAACAGATTAAGAATCCTAGAGTGGATCCAATGTTGATGGACATGTAGAAAATTGTGTAGCCTGCTTGGACTCTTGAGTCACCTGGTTTATAGAGCTGGCCTACTATTGTGGAGATATTCCCCTTCAACAGACCAGTTCCCAGCACAACCAGAATTAGCCCTAAGAAGAAGGTTTCCGTGAGCGGCATTGCTAAGGTAAAGTGGCCCAGGGCTATGATGATAGCTCCAATAAGGACCGCTTTTTGATGCCCTAAGACATTATCAGCAAGCCAGCCTCCAGGAATCACCATAAAATAAACCATTCCCACATAGATGCCATAAATTGCTTGTGCATCAACTTGGGACCAGCCTAAACCAGGGTTAAATCCTGTAACTGCTCCAGTCATATAGAGAACTAATAAAGCTCTCATTCCATAATATGACATTCTCTCCCACATCTCAGTGAAGAATAATGTCACCATACCTTTAGGATGGCCAAAAAACCATGTATCGTTAGTTGTAAGATTTTTTTGATTACTCATTTAAGATTCTTAATTGATTTGTATAAATTAAAACTTACATTATCACAAAATGAATACGAAATTTACTTATCCTGGAATTTTTACACGCTTGATGTCATTCAGTTATGACCTACTTTTAGTGATGGCCGTCTGGTTTTTATTTGGATTTATCTTTCTTGGGCTATTCAAAACTTTCGCCGAGGCAGATTTTTTTCCTCCAGAGTTCGGTATTTTAATTATTGGGCTATCAACTGCTGGATACTATGGCTTCTTCTGGTCAAATGGTAGAAATACACTGGGAATGAGTACTTGGAAGCATCAATTGGTTGCCGATAACGGCGCAAAAATATCTTTTAGCCTTGCGCTAAAAAGATTGGGCCTATCAATAATCTTAAATGTCATCAGCTTTATTTATATTCTGATTGATAAAGAAAATAGATCTTTGGCTGATAAGATTTTAGGTCTTAGGGTCGTTAAAAAAACAGCCTCTTTCTAATCGAGAAATAAACAATCACCAACAATATTGGGAAGCCTTGTAAATAAAATGGCAAACCAAAAACAGAAATAGAATCAGCGACAAGCGACTCAACAAAGTTATAGATTAGGCAAACACCAAAACTATAAATCAGAATTCTATTGATGTTCATATTCCTACTAAATGACAACAGCATTTCCAGACCAAAGAGAAAAATGATGAAATAGGAAAGATAGTTTGTTGCTCGCCTTAACATTTCTGTTTTAACAACAAGATTAAAGTTTTCAAATTTTGATTGAGCATTTGTTGCTAGCTGGCTGAAGCTTAAGTACTTCAGATTGGCATTATAGTTCAGATTATTGAAGCTGTCGGAAAACTCATCTTTTACAGCTAACTCGCCTACATCATTAAATGTGACCGAAGTATCTTCTGAAACCATGAGATACTCATTATTTTCTAATCTCCTGATTTCTATCATCACTGGCTCTTCTTGCGGTTTGGATGAAAGTAGGATTTTTCTATCAGCCTCTGCCTCGCGCGTTAATTCAGGCACCAAATACTCATAGGCTAGGATATTTGTGACAGCAATTGGAGCAAACACCAATGCTGAGAGCATAATTTTATTCAATCCTGCTTGCCGCGCTGTGTTAAAGGCACGAATAAAATTTTTATCGACAAAAAGAGATAGAAATCCAACAACAAAACACAAATAAACAAATTCACGCATGCGATAAGGCTCAGTTTTAAGAAGGTAAATAATCAAGTCTTGGTAAGTGTAATTGTCATTTACATCTTCCATCTCTGAGAAAAAATTAAATGAAAAATCTATGGCGCATAGAATTAGAAAGACTCCCAAAAATGAGTACAACGCTTTTGTAAAAATGTATCTAAATACCTTCATACCCAAATGCTCTTTTAATAGGCTTGAACAACATCAAAATTGCTATTAGCAAAAATAAATCATGCATCCAAAAAAAGTTAAATACTAAGTAACTTGAGCTTATGGGCTCAGTATCAAAAGCTGAGAGCGTTACCAACAAATAAAAAATGTTAACTACAGCTAAGAAAAAGTATGTTCTTTCTCTGCCAAAGAATGAACTGTAGCTTGAGAAGACAATAGAAAAGAATAAGGAAACAATACAAAAGAATGGCAGCGATAACCTTGTGAATAATTCCTTTAAATCCTCAAGACTCGTGCTTCTTAATAGTTTTAAGGTTGAGACATAAGGCACATCTTTGTAGCCATCGATGGGTATATTTGCCTCAGCAAATTTTGAGATAATGTTTCTGTCTTTGTCATACAAAAAACCATCTTTGAGTTTCAGGTTGGGATTTTCGAGATCGCCCACTATTGATCCTGTCTTACCATAGATGAATCTATTCAAAGATTGTGAATCAACAAAGATGAGTTCTTCATACCCTTCCTCATTCTTTGAGCCAAAAGCATTCAGAGTACTGGGTTGCAAAGCAACAAGACCATTGGGAGTTGCTATTTTAGACGCAAACGAGTTATCTCGATCCAGCAAATTATCGCCTTGCGTCGTAAAGTAAGGTGACAAGAAAGTACTAATAAATAGCGAGGTAGCAAAAATGCCGGCAAACACCCACTTTTGACTCCAAACTATTTTTAGATTTGTTAAGTTGCCTGACTCAAAAACTGTCTGATGGTTCTTAAATAGCGGGGTAAGCACAAAACCAACAGCCAAAGATATGCTTAAGGGAAAGACAATATTTATTAATTCTGGTGTAAATAAAGCCATCGCAATAAGGATATTTTCGGCGGAAATCTTGCCTGCTTCTGCTTGTCCGAGAAAATTATTAAAACGAGAAAATAAAACTAATCCAAAAAGGACTAGTGAAACCCAGCAAATGTTTACTATAATTTCCTTACTGATATAACGTGAAATAATCACTTCTTAAGAATATCAAAAAGGAGAAAAAATGGCATTTTATAAAGCACTTGAAAATGTGGAACTAAAAAAATATTCAGAGGCAACAGCTGAAGACTTTGGGGTAGTTTTTTATTCAAAAGGCACATTTAAAACAACTAAATTATTTGACAAGGAAGTTAAGAAAAAAGTTTCAGCTTTTTTTGAGGATGAAAAGAGATCCTCATTAATGATTTCGAAAGAGTTCTCACATCTACCGGGTGATCTGCTCTTTGTAAGAGATTTTGATGCAAAGAAACCTGACCACAAGAAAGAGGCCTGGATTACAGGGGTATTTAATCAGATTGATGGTATGGGTGTAGAAGCAGCAAATGTTTATGCAGATACTTCATCACAGTTTAAGGATAAGAACTTTATCTTTAACCTTGCGAAGTATGCAGAAAAATCAGCATATCGCTATACAGATACCAATCCAAACACTAAAAAAGAAAGAAAACTTACAAGCGTAACTGTTTGTGTTGAAAAAAGTAGTGCAGCTTTAGCAAGAAATGTTGAGCTTGGCTACAATGTGGGTCGTGGTGCCAATACTGCACGAAATCTTGGAAATAGACCTGCCAATCACGCCACACCAACATACATTGCTGATCAAGTTAAAGAACTAGCCAAAGAAGTTAAAGGCTTTAAGGTGAATGTGCTTGAAGAAGCAGATATGGAAAAGCTTGGCATGGGTTCCCTGCTCTCAGTTTCACGAGGCAGTGTTGAACCAGCAAAATTAGTCACTATGGAATACAACGGTGGCAAGAAAGGAGCTAAACCTATTGTTCTAGTCGGTAAAGGGGTCACCTTTGATACAGGTGGAATCAGCCTCAAGCCGGGTGCCAAAATGGATGAGATGAAATGGGATATGTCAGGAGCAGGTTCTGTCATTGGTACTATGTGTGCCGTTGCTGAATCCAAATTACCTGTTAATTTGGTTTGTGCTGTTGGTCTTACAGAGAATATGCCAGCAGGTAACGCAACTAAACCAGGCGATGTTGTTACCTCAATGTCTGGCCAAACTATTGAAGTTTTAAATACTGATGCCGAGGGCAGACTAGTGTTGTGTGACGTGCTGACTTACATTGGTAAATTCAATCCAAAAGTTGTGATCGATACAGCTACCCTAACAGGGGCGGTTATTGTTGCATTGGGCAATGTTGCTGCTGGTGTTATGGGCAATGATCAAAAACTCATCGATAAAATTCTTGAAGCCGGACAGGTTTCTGGTGAGAAAGCATGGCAACTTCCAATGTGGGATGAATATCAAAGTTACCTTGATTCCAACTTTGCGGATATTGCCAATATTGCACCAGGCAGAGCAGCGGGAACCATTGAGGGGGCCTGCTTCATATCACGCTTCACAGAAGACTATAGATGGGCACACGTTGACATAGCTGGTGTTGCAGATATCGGTGATGGACCAAATAAAGGTTCAACTGGTAAGCCAGTTGGCATGTTATTTGAATACGTAAATAGCAATCGTTAATGTCCGCGACTTTTTACTCTGGATTTAAAGATACAGATAGCGTCTTAAGCTTTCTTATGGACAATATCTATTCTGCCTTCCAGATGAGAAGTAATATCTGTGTTGTTTTGAAAGACAGCCAGTCAAAGCAGGACTTTGAGGTAAAGCAAAAACAGAAATATTTTGAAAACAGCAAAATTGAATACCTCTATGCCAAAAATATAGAGTTTCTGGAAACTGAACCTCAGCAACATTTTGATGAAATTCATATTTTTAGTGACAAAGTAGCTAACTTAGATATTAATTTATCTAAGAATGTTTATGTTTATACCACTTCGGCTGACGAAGAGGTCAATAAAGCTTCCAGAACACTTTATACTAACCTTAAGCTCAAGAATTTTGAGCTGAAGCACGAAGCAATCTAATGGAAGCAAAGTATTTTCCAATACAAATTGAGGAAAAATGGTCAAAGGTGTGGGCAGATAGAGAACTGGCCAAACCTGAGTCTGAAAATTTCTTTTCTCAAATCATTCCACCTCCCAATGTAACCGGAACATTGCATATGGGGCATAGTTTTCAATATGCCATTATGGATTTCTACACCAGATATCAACATATGAATGGGACAGATGCCTATTGGCAGGTCGGAACTGATCATGCTGGGATTGCGACGCAAATGGTGGTTGAGAATAACCTCCGAAATAAAGGCAAAACAAAGGATGACTTAGGGCGTGAGCCATTTGTTGAGGAAGTCTGGAAATGGAAAGACTATTCTGAAGGAAAAATCACTTCCCAAATGAAGCGTTTGGGCATCACAGTCGAATGGGACAAATATCGCTTCACTCTTGATGACGATTATTACCATGGCGTCATTAAAGCGTTCGTTGAACTATACCGCAAAGAAAAAATCTATCGTGGTTACAGACTAGTTAACTGGGATCCAGCTCTAAAAACTGCTGTTTCAGACCTAGAGGTTATCCGCCAGGAGAAAGACGGGCTTATTTGGCACATCTCTTATCCAATAGCTGACTCAAATGATGTTTTAACAGTGGCAACTACCAGACCTGAAACCATGTTTGGTGATATGGCTGTTGCTGTAAATCCCAATGATGACCGCTATAAGCATTTTATTGGTAAGTATGTCGATCTACCGTTTGTTGGTAGGAAGATTCCTATCATTGGTGATGAATATGTTGATATGGAATTCGGCACAGGTTGTCTAAAAATTACGCCTGGCCATGATTTTAATGACTATGAAATAGGGAAGAAGTATGCCCTACATGAAGTTGATGGTATTGTGCAAACTTCTGAAAGCCTTGAAGACTTTGAACCAATCAATATTTTTACTGATGAAGCATTTTCTAATGACAATGTCCCAGAGCCATTTGCCAATTTAGATAGATTTAAAGTCCGCAAAGCTGTCTTAGAAGAGCTTAAAAATAAAAACTTGCTTGTCAAAGAAGAAAAACATCATATCAGTGTTCCGCGTGGAGAAAGATCTAATATTGTTATTGAACCTAAACTAAGTCACCAGTGGTACGTAAATACCCAAGACATGGCCAAGAAGGCCAATGCTGCAGTTGATAATGGAGAGGTCGTTTTTCATCCTGGTAACTGGGTGAAAACCTATTTTAACTGGATGGATAATATCCAAGACTGGTGTATTAGTCGACAGATTTGGTGGGGACATCGTATCCCAGCCTGGTATGACGATGAGGGCAATGTTTATGTTGGTCATGACGAGGCAGAAGTTAGAGATTTCTACAAGCTTGATGATCGAGCATTGCAGCAAGAAGAAGATGTGCTTGATACATGGTTCTCTTCTTCACTATGGTCATTTGGTTCACTGGGTTGGCCAGCACAAACCGATAATCTCGAGAAATATTTTCCAACCAGTCTCCTCGTTACTGGTTTTGACATCATTTTCTTTTGGGTTGCTCGCATGATGATGATGAGTTTGGAGTTCACAGGAAAGATTCCATTCAAAGATGTCTATGTCACTGGGTTAATTAGAGATGAAAATGGTCAAAAAATGTCTAAATCAAAAGGGAACATTATTGATCCTATTGATTTGATTTATGGCATAGAGCTGGATGATTTAGTTACAAAGAGAACAGCTAACCTGATGCAAGAAGGTTTGGCCGAAAAGATTGAACGTAAAACTAGAAAGCAATTTCCTAATGGAATTGAGTCGTATGGTTCAGATGCGTTGCGGATGACCTTTTACTCATTGGCAACACACACCAAAGATATAAGCTTTGAGCTAGGGCGATTAAAAGGCTACCGTAATTTCTGCAACAAAATCTGGAATGCTGCTCGGTTTATTAATAATTACCCAATGGAATCAGATGTCTTTGAAGCTAAAAATGATTCTGATAAATGGATAGAAGAAGAATTCAACGCTGTTGAAAAGCAGATCAATAAAAATATTGCAGAGTATCGCCTTGATTTTGCTATGAATGAAATTTATGAATTCTTTTGGGGTAAATTTTGCGATCGTTACATCGAAGAGTGCAAAGCGTCGGGTGATACAGCTAATTTGCACCCGATGTTGAAAAAAATTCTTAAGCTAATGCACCCATTTGCACCTTTCATCACAGAAGAAATCAATGAACTTATTTTTAAAGATGGTTCTTTAATGGATCTTTAAAATTATTTCTTTGCCCCCACTTCATAGGCATGTCAAAAATACTTTTAATTGGAGCAAGTTCTGCAATTGCTCAAGCGCTACAAGAAAATTCTGACAAAGAATTCATTGCATTATCAAGATCTGCTGGCACTATCGACCTCGAGGGCGATTTAGCAGAGCTGGATGACCTAGGACCAATCTCAGGCATGGTTTATTTTCCTGGAACCATAAATCTAAAGCCTTTTGCAATGTTAAAAGAGGAAGATTATCTTGCTGACTTTAATGTCAATGTGCTTGGGGCGGTAAAAGTTCTAAAAAAAGTTATTAATAATCTAAAAGAAGCGGAAGGAGCAAGCGTTGTCTTTGTTTCATCTGTAGCAGCAAACTTAGGTCTGCCTTACCATGCAAGTATTGCAGCATCAAAATCAGCTTTGGAAGGTTTAGCTAAATCGCTTGCATCTGAATATGCATCAACAAAGGTGTGTTTCAATGTTGTGGCGCCAAGTCTTACCAATACTCCAATGGCTGGCAATTTATTAAAAACAGATAGGCAAGTTGAGGCTAATGAAGAAAGAAATCCAATGAAACAGATTGGTAAACCAGAACAGATTGCCAATTCAATCAATTTCCTTTTGGATGCCCACAATAACTGGATGACAGGCCAAATAATTCCGGTTGATGGTGGTATGGGCAACCTTAAATAAATTCTTTGGTAAGATATAGCTATGGCTTTAACTTACTCTAGTATGCTGCCCTTAGGCACTCAACTAATAAATTTTGATTTGCCTAATACCATCACTGGACAAAACTATTCTTCAACAGAAATTGCATCTCATAAGCCTATCTTAGTTATGATCATCTGCAATCATTGTCCTTATGTTGTGCATTACCATGATGAACTTAAGAGATTGCATCATGATTTCTCCGAACAGATAAGTTTTGTAGCAATAAGCTCCAATGATGTTAACAATTATCCTGAGGACTCTCCCGAAAAAATGAAAGAACTATGGCATGAGCTCGGTTTTTCCTTTCCATACCTTTATGACGAAACCCAAACAGTTGCTAAAGCATATCAAGCCGAATGTACTCCAGAGTTTTATCTCTTTGATGCTAAACATAATTTAGCTTATCGAGGTCGTTGCGATGCCACCTCACCAAAATCCAATGAAGAGCCGAATGGTGAAGATCTTAGAGCAGCCATCAATGCAACAATTAACGAACAGCCAGTCAATTCTGAGCAGTTCCCATCCATGGGCTGCAATATTAAGTGGAGGTAGATTTAGTCAATTAAATCTTTAGGATTTTTTTGCGACACTTCCCAGCGCTTACGTAGGTAGTTGCAGTTTGGGCAATCACTTGCTGCAGGCGGCATAGCATCGCCATTGAGTGTTTTAACAGCTGCTAGTACTTCGCCCTCAACCCAAGAGTCATCGCATTCCAATCTTACTAGGTGCAAATCGAAGGTAAGCTTTTGATCAAACATTGGTTCGTTCTTCTTGCCATTGTAATAGACCAAATATGCTTCTGGTGCCACTTCAAAACCATTCATCCTCATCAGCCATTGATACATCTCCAGCTGACGTTTATAGCCTTTAGCGTATTCCCATTTGGAATAAGTATCTTCCCAATCAAATATATTTTTAGCAGTTGACTTAACATCGACAACAATCAACTCGCCTGATGGTTTTTGCCAGATGTCATCAACCGCACCGCCAAAATTATAGCCATCCTCGTTATTGATGTGCCTTACACCCTTGAAGTTATTGCGCCACTCATCCATTTTTTCGTGCGCAAACGGCACTGCGTCAATACCATGCTCAACAAACATAGGATGAGGCTCTGCTTTTGCTCGGTAATGATCAAACTCATTTTTGCAGAGGTTATCGACAGCACTGTTAAGCGTGAAGGGCAAACTATGTGGTCTAATTTTATATTTATAAGCCAAATAAAAGCACCTTTGGCAATTCATATGCTGTTCAACAGCTGATCTACTAATCTTTTGCATGACGTATCATATTAACATGAGGAATATCGTCCTCGAGGTATTCTTCGCTACAGGTTTCAAAGCCAAAAGTCCCATAATAGTCTTGCAGATGGCTTTGCGCAGAGATCATAGTTGGTCTGCCATAAGTTTCACGGATAACTTTTAAACCTTCATGAATTAGTTGGGCAGCAAGCCCTTTGCTTCTATGTGTTGCTTTGGTCACGATGCGACCTAGCGATGGTTCATCAAACTTAGTGCCAGGAGAATTGATTCTCAAATAACATATGACTTCCCCTTCTTCTTCGATCCACATATGCTGAGCTTCCTGATCCAAGTCATCAAAATCTTGGTAAGGACAATTTTGTTCAACAACGAAGACTTCAATTCTTAACTGCAGGAACTTATACAATTCTTCCTTGTCTAAATCTTCGAAACTCTTTAGAATTACGCTCTGGGCTTTTAACGACATATAAAGATTATGAAAGAAACTATCTACGATTACAAAGCAAAAGACATCGATGGTAACGATGTTGATTTATCTGTCTATCAAGATAAGGTGCTTTTAGTCGTTAATGTCGCTTCTGGTTGTGGTTTTACTCCGCAGTATGAAGGTTTGCAAAAACTCTATGAGAAATATGGTGAGCAAGGTTTTGAAGTCTTAGGTTTTCCATGTAACCAATTTGGTGAGCAAGAGAAAGGTTCTGAATCTGAAATTAAAGGATTTTGTGAAGCCAAATACTCAATTTCTTTTCCAATGTTCAGCAAGGTAGATGTGAATGGGGATAACGCATCACCTGTATTTGAATTTTTAAAAAAGCAGGCTAAAGGTTTCCTTGGCACAGAATCTGTTAAATGGAATTTTTCTAAATTCTTAGTCGGCAGAGATGGCAAAACAGTAAAGAGATATGGATCTTTAGATGCTCCAGAAATCTTGAACAATGACATCGAAGCACTGTTATAACCTTTAAAGAATTCTATGCATAATGATGGCATTCTCTTTGCCATTGTCAGTTTTATAGTAGTCTTTGCGTTCTGATAGCCTCTCAAAATCTAATTTTTTATAAAAGCTTTGAGCGGCATG
Organism: uncultured SAR86 cluster bacterium; assembly: GCA_902535365.1. Taxonomy (GTDB): domain Bacteria; phylum Pseudomonadota; class Gammaproteobacteria; order Magnimaribacterales; family TMED112; genus TMED112. The sequence continues at coordinate 34,481 of CACATF010000003.1, read as the reverse complement.
ATTTGATTTTCTAACTTCAAGCAAAACTGAGTTTAAATCTGCTAACCGCATGCGTTTGATGAGTATATCCATCATGAACTGTCCCAAACCTTGTCTGCGGTACTCTTTTGCCACCGTAATATTTTGCAGATGGCACTCATCCAAGACCCGATTGGCCATGCAAAATCCAATCACTTGATCTTCAAGCTTAATAACAAAGCTTAAGGATCGAGATTCGATAATTTTGTGAAAAATTTTTTCAGACCAGGGAGTTGGATTGGAATAAAGCTCAATAGCATAGACTTGATCTATGTGATCTTCAGAAAAGTTTTCTATTGTGCAGTTATTCGCCTGGAAAATTTGGTTTTCTCTTTTCAATAAAAGCTGTCACACCCTCGACATTGTCATTGCTACCAACACAGCCAGCTTGAGTATCAGCCTCAACATCTAAATTCTTTAGATAGGAGCGATCAAAACTATCTCTCATTAAATGCTTTGTTTTAGCAATGGCGCTAGGTGAGAAATCAGCATATTGTTGAGCTAGTTTCATAGTTTCTTCAAGCACTTTCCCATCTTCAGCAATTTCAGAACACAAACCAATTTCTACACATTCATCGGCATTTACTCTTTGTGCTTCTGCTGCCATTCTGAATGCTTTTTGGTACCCAACTGCCCGAGTAAGAAGCCAATTAGTGCCGCCGTCTGGAATCAATCCAATTTTTGAGAAGCCTACTTGAAAGAAGCTAGACTTGCCCATGACGACTACATCACAACTCAGTAAAAAAGCACAGCCGATACCAGCACATGGACCTTCAACAGCAGCTAGAACAGGCTTATCCATTTTAATTAAGTTACCAAGACCAACATGGTAACCATTGTGCAACGAATCTTGCACACTCTCCCATGTCCCCAACTTATCTGGATCAGCAAATTCTCTGAGATCGGCACCAGCACAAAATGCGCTGCCAGCTCCTGTTAGTACGACAGCACGATATTTTTTATCTTTGGCTTGTTCTGTGCATTTATTGATTAACAATACTGTTTCTGAATCCAGAGCATTTCTACTGTCTGGCCTGTTGATTTTAATTACGGCAACGTTGCCGTGATCTTCGAATAATACTTTTTCTTCACTCATCTAACTCTTCCGGTAGTATGTAATTATTTACTTTAGTTAGAATAACCCCTTTTTTCTGGCCATCCTCTCTTTGAAATTTTATTACAGGATTTGCTTCGTGTCTCGATTGGAAAAAAGATTTTTCAATTTCTCTCATTTGACTTTCATTCGGTGAAGCATAGCCATTCCTATCTAACCACATTCTAATAAGCTCTGATCTATGAAAAGCGTCGTACTGTTTTAGGCCTTCGATGCTTAGACCAGATTCATCACTGACTGCTTTGAGATTATCTTCAAGAAGATGTGTTAATAAGTCAGACTGCTGCTTAGCCAACTGAGCCATACGTGCAATATTCTTGCTTCCAGCCGGCCACCGCTCAAGCATTTTTGGAATGATTAAGTTTCTGATGTAGTTTCTGCTATATGCATTATCTTCATTAGAGTTATCGGTAATAAATTCAATACCTCTATCATTTAATCTTTTAAGAATATCTGATTTAGAAAGAGTAAAAAGTGGTCTTAAGACTATTTTGTCGCCAAATGTGCTCATTTGGTCCATGCCTGAAAGACCTTTCATGCCTGTGCCTCTTAGCATTCTAAACAGTACTGTTTCAACTTGATCATCTAGGTGATGTCCAAGCACGATAACAGTTTTAGCGCCAAATGAGGCGAAAATTTCTTGCCTAACCTTGCGAGCTGCGGCCTCAAAACCCTCACCTTTCACAGCCACTTGCTTTTGATGTACTTCAAATTCTATACCTGCTGCAGCACACACATCCTCACAATGCTTTTCCCAAATATATGAATCATTTTGTGCCATATGGTTAACATGCAAAGCCAATAATTTGCTGCTGGCACCTATTTCTTTTAAATAATCATTGGTAACGTGAAGAGCCAGAGAAGAATCAGCGCCCCCACTAAAACCTACTACGACAGAGCTAGCCTCTGCCAGAATATTTTTTTCCTGGTCAGTGAAATAATTCATGTCAGACGCCGATTTCTATGAATTTGTTGTATCTTTTGGCCGTGAGATCTTCAATGGAGTATTTTGACAATTCATTCAACTCACTAAGAAAGTATTCTTTAACATTCGCGTAAGTTTCTTCATGATTTCTATGAGCTCCACCCATTGGTTCCTTAACAATAGAATCAATAATATTGAGCTTAACTAAATTATCAGCATCTAATTTCAATGCATCTGCTGCCTGCTCGGCATTTTCTGCTGTACGCCAAAGGATTGATGCACAAGCTTCAGGCGATGCAACTGAATAAATTGAATATTCAAGCATACCGATAGTATCTGCCAAACCAATACCAAAACCACCACCAGAGCCGCCTTCCCCAATGACTAAATTGACTATAGGTGTTTTTAAATCTGACATGACTTCAAGGCTCTTTGCAATCGCTTCGTGTTGCCCTGAATACTCTGCCTTAACTCCAGGATAAGCACCAGGTGTATCAATCAATGTAATGACAGGTAAAGAAAATTTCTCTGCAAGCTTCATTAGTCTGTTGGCTTTTCTAAAACCTGAGGGATGTGGCATGCCAAAGTTTCTAGCAACTCTATCTTCGGTTTCTCGCCCCTTTTCATGGCCAATCACAACTACAGGATAATTATTTAAAAAAGCGAAGCCGCCAATTATTGCTCGATCATCATCGCTTAATCTATCGCCATGTATTTCCTCAAACCCATCAAAGACATTTGCAAGATAGTCAATGGTATGCGGTCTGTTTGGGTGGCGTGCAACAAGTACTTTTTGCCATGGAGACAAAGAACTATAGATTCGTTCTGTTTCTTTCTTTGATTGCTTTTCTAAAATAGCAATTTCTTCATGCAGATTCTCCGGTTCAGGAATTATTTTTTTTAACTCCTCAATTTTTTCTAAGCATGTATAAATTGGTTGCTCAAAATCTAAATGTTGTTCCATTGCTCTATATTAGTGTGTAATTCTCTTCTCCAAAGATCTCATTAATCTTTTCGAACGTATTATCCTCTAGTGAAACCCGAAATGTGTCAACTTTTATCTCCGCTGAAATATTCAAAGAATCATCTTTCATGTTTAGTACTACTTCGACGCCCTCTGGATCATTAAGTTCCTTTATTTCTTTGAACTTACCATTACCTAATTCTTTAATTTTGTCTCTTGGGATATCCAGCATTATCTTGGAGGTAACAAGTTTTTTGCCCTGATCGATAGGCATCAGATCTGTAGCTCTAATTTTGACGCCTACTTCTTCATAATTGCCTTTGCGATAATCATCTGTGACCACAGTGCCTTTCAGCATTACCAAAGCATTCTCTTTAATCAATTGTTTCTTTTCATCAAATACCTCAAGAGGAACTGATACATCAATAATTCCTGTTTCATCTGAAACTTCAAGGAAAACAAACATACTCATCCCTTTCTTAACAACTCTTTTGTTATTAATTAATACAGGGATATATTTTTCATTGTTTGATGGGGCCAGCTTATTGATAGTGGCAAGTTTTGAAGACAAAGTTTTGCGCATCAAAGCTATTGGGTGCTTGCTGAAATAAAACCCATACGATTCAAGCTCCATTTTCAACTTCTCAGAGTCATTGAAAGTTCTTAGATCAAAACCAGAAACCTTAATATCTTGTTCTGAGCCAAACATATCCATGACAGCTGATTCTTTTGATTTAAATTTTTGCTCAGAAGCTTCGAGATAGTTCTTAATTGAAGAAACAGCTTCATCGCGCGAGCATAAATCATCAAATGCACCTGATTTAGCCAAACTATTTAATGCTCTGATACCACCTTTTCTCAAATCTACTCTTGAAGCAAAGTCCATCAAGCTAACAAAATTACCATTAGCCCGCTCTGCGCATACATCCTCAATAAATTTCTTACCAACGTCTTTAAGTGCAGAGAGACCATACTCAACTTCATCCTTTTCATTAACAACGAAGGTCTGAAAAGAAGTATTTATGTTGGGTTGCTTAATGGTGATGCCCATCAATGCACAATCTTTTACATGAGGTTCAAGTTTATCTGTTTTGTCTTGTTCGGAAGATAGAACTGAAGCTATAAAGTGCGATGGGAAATGTGTTTTTAGGTAAGCTGTTTGGTACGCAATGAGAGCATAGGCTGCAGAGTGCGATTTATTAAAACCATATCCAGCAAATTTCTCAATATTGTCAAAAATCTCGTTAGCTTTGTTCTCGGTAATCGAATTATTCTTGCAACCTTCAACAAACACACTTTTCTCTGCTTCCATAACATCAGCTTTCTTTTTACCCATGGCTCTTCGAAGATTATCAGCATCTCCTAATGAATATGAAGCAAGCACCTGAGCGGCTTCCATAACTTGTTCTTGATAGACAAAGACACCATAGGTCTCGTTTAGGACTTTTCTTAAATCAGGGTGCTGGTAAGCAATACTCTCTCTTCCATTTTTTCGATTTATATAATCATCGGCCATGCCAGAGTTAAGAGGTCCGGGCCTATACAAAGCAACAAGCGCGATAATATCTGAAAAGTTTTCAGGTTTCATGCGTTTGATAAGATCTATCATCCCGCTAGACTCAAGCTGGAATATCCCTTTAGTTTTTCCAGAACTGAGCAACTTATAGACTTTGGCATCATCATAAGGGATCTGCTTTAATTTGAAATCCGGTTTAACTTTTTCAACAGATTTAACCGCATTATTAATGACGGTTAAGGTTCTTAGTCCAAGAAAGTCAAATTTAACAAGTCCAACCTCCTCAACGTCATACATGTCTAGCTGAGTGGCCATTGAGTTTGTTTCAGGATCAAAGTGCAGAGGCGTAAACTCATGTATATCATTTGGTGCAATAACAACTCCTGCTGCATGTTTGCCGATACTTCTTGCTGATCCCTCTAGCTTTAGAGAAAGCTCAAGCACTTCAGCAGCTTCCTCATTGTCGGCTTGCAGCTGTCTCAGTTCAGGTGATTCTTCGATTGCGTCTTGCAGTTTAATGCCTGGAGTAAGAGGTATCATCTTGGCAATCATGTCACCAAAACCGTAAGGCTTGCCTAAAATTCTAGTAACATCACGTGTTACCCCACGTGCTGCCATTGTTCCAAGTGTTCCAATTTGAGCAACAGAGTTTTCGCCATATTTTTTTTGTACATATTCAATAACAAGATCTCGACCTTCGATGCAGAAATCTATATCAAAATCAGGCAGTGACATTCTTTCAGGATTTAAAAACCTTTCAAAAAGCAAACCATGTACTAGAGGATCTAATGCTGTAATTGAAAGCACATAAGCAACCAACGAGCCCGCACCTGAACCTCGGCCTGGTCCAACCGGTATGCCTTGCTCCTTTGCCCATTTAACAAAATCCATAACAATCAAGAAGTAACCTGGATAACCTTTATCAATAATGATTTTTAACTCTTTTTCGAGCCTATCTTGGTATTGATTCTTGTCTAATGACTCATCTGAACTAAGCAACTCGTTCAGTTTTTCTTTTGCAATAAATTCCAAATGCTCGGAAAGTGATTTATCACTATCAACTTCATAGGTTGGCAGATAATACTGTCCTTCCTCCAAAAATACATTGCAAAGTTTTGCTACTTCTAAGGTATTTTCTAGGATGCTTTTGTGATGAATAGATTGCATTTCATCAGAAGTTTTAAAATACTGCTCTTGGCTAATATTTGGACTGTCAATTTCATCTTTTAATAATGTTGCATTATTGATAGCAACTTTTGCCTGGTGAGCTAAATGATCGTCTTGTGAAATAAAGCAGACATCGTTCAAAGCAACAACAGAAATATCAGCATTAGTAGCTTCTTCACAAATAGTTTGTGTTGTTTGATCATATTGCTCATTAAAACTTAATGCACCGATAAAAAAGTTTCCTTGAAAGACATTTTTGTACTGTGAAAACTTTTCTTGCAAATTATTGTGATCTTTTTTGGCAGCTATATTTATCATTTCTGCATTGTTCGACGGCAAAATGCACAAAAGATCCTGTGCACTGTCAAAAATATCTTTCTCCTCAATAAAATAACCATCTCGATCAGAATTTAGGAAGGCTTTTGTACTCAAATTGAAGAGCGCCTCAAGACCTTTTTTGTTTTTGGCATACAGTAAGATATGAGAACGACCAAATTTGTTTCTAAGATCAAAATCAACTCCGCATATTGGTTTGATGCCCTCATTAATGGCGTAGTTGTAAAACTTTACAAGACCAAAAAATGTGTTCTTGTCTGTTAGAGCCACTGCATTCATGCCACATTCCACTGCTTTATCAATTATTTGGTTAGTTTTTGGCAATCCAGATACAATGCTGTAGTGCGATTTGGTTTGCAGGTGAATAAATTTAGACATCATTAAATTTTAAAACTTTTTCGGTGAATGTTTGATAGTCCAAATTGATTTATTGCTTCTTTATGTTGTTTTGTTGGATAGCCTTTATTTTTTTCAAGGTGATAATGGGGGTATTTTAATGATAGTGCACTCATTAATGTGTCTCTGAAGTGCTTGGCATAAATAGAAGCAGCAGCAATTTGTTGAGAGTGTTGATCTCCTTTTACAATTGCCTCTGCATTATCTAAGCCTTCGGGCACATATATTCCGTCAATCAATATTTTTTCTGGCTGACAAGGAAGATTGTAGATGGCTCTTTTCATAGCTAAATGTGTAGCTTTTAGAACATTGAGATCATCTACTTCTTTAGGTGAAGCTACACCAATAGCAATAAAACAATTACGCTTCATATAGTTAACGAAATGCGCTCTTTGTTTAGCGGTTGTTTTTTTTGAGTCTTTAAAAACTACATCAAGAGCACTGGAATTAAATATTATCGCAGATGAAATTACTGGACCTGCAAGACAGCCAACACCAACTTCATCAACTCCGGCAATCTTCATATAATTTGACTGCGAAACTAGAAAAGTCTGTTGCTTCTAGAGAAGTGTTGATCTGTTTTAGTTGATGAGTTTTCTCATCGTTGTTTGAAAGGTTTGCCTTCATATCTTTAACAATATTATCTACATTTGCATCGTGTTGAATTAATTCTGTAAAAATCTCTTTCCCAGCAATAATGTTTGGAAGACCAACATATTTAGTTGTCATCATTGATTTGTAGATTACATAATTCAGGAAATTTGTTTTGTAAATAATGGTGGTTGGAGTTTCAGAAATTAGACCTTCTAAAGTTGCTGTTCCTGAGCACATGACTGCAATTTTTGCTTTTTTTAGAACTTCTGAGCTTTTTGTTTGCACAACATCTATATTTTTCTGAGCAGGCAAGATGTTTTCAATCAGAGCTTTGCTGTCAGCATCATAAACTGGAATGATGGCTTTGAAATTCTCCCTTTGATTAAGCTCACAAAATGCATCAATCATAACACTTAGATTGTGCTTGATTTCTGATGCTCTGCTGCCAGGCATTAAGCAAACAATATTTTCTTTGTTTTGGCTTTGATACTCATGTTTTTTATCAAATAATGGATGGCCGACATACATGGCTGAATTCGTAACGTTGCTGCACAGCTCTGGTTCAAAAGGAAATAAGCACAACATGTAATCAATGAATTTAAAATTCTTAGCTCTTCCTGCTCTCCATGCCCAAATTGAGGGACAAACCACATGGATAGTCTTGATGCCTAGCATTTGCAATGCTTGATGAATGCCAATATTAAAATCTGGAGAATCGATTCCAATGAAAACATCAATTTTTTCATCGGTAAAATTTTTGATTAGTTGTTTTTGAAAATTTTTAATTTTGGAGTAGTTTTTCAGTGGATCAACAAGACCCATTATCTTTAAAAGAGACCTTTCTGCATCAACCCCCCAATTTAGCAGCTCACCACCGCCAATGCCGACAACTTCAACTTCATCAAATTGTTCATTTAGCGTGTTAAGAATCTTGCTTCCAAGTAGATCACCAGAAGGCTCAGCTGAAACAATGCCAACTTTAATTTTCAATTATCGAATTACTCCTCGTTGGGAGGACTGGATTGATTTAATGAAAGTATCTATATTTTTGTCTTGCGCACATTCAGATTTTATTTTTTCTACTGCCTCTTCTGCTCTTAAGCCCTCTCTAAAAAATATTTTGTATGCTTTCTTTAAATTAGACAGCTCATCTTTAGAAAATCCTTTGCGCTCTAAACCTATGCTATTCAACCCTGCTTGTTTTGTTGGATTGCCTGCTACCCGAGTAAAAGCTACTACGTCCATGCTTATGATGGAGCCCATGCCAGTAAAACTATGTGAGCCTAGTTTGCAAAACTGATGCACTAAGGTGTAGCCGCCAAGTGTTACATTGTTTCCCAACTGCACATGTCCTGCTAAAGCTGAGTTATCAACTAAGATATTATCATTTCCAAGCACGCAATCATGCGCAATCATGACGCCTGGCATAATCAGATTGCCATCACCAATCTTGGTATATCCCAAATCAGCTGCCGTGCCTCTATGCACTTTGCAGAACTCTCTAAATGTATTGCCTTCACCGATGTCGAGTGTTGCTTTTTCCCCTTTAAATTTTAGATCTGGAGTATCTTCACCGATCACACAAAAAGAGAAGAACTCATTATTTTGTTTGATGGTTGTTGGTCCAGCTATAACAACATGAGATTTAAGAATACAGCCTTCATCTATGCTTACATCTTCGCCAATCACACAATATGGACCAACCTGAACGCTCTCATGCAGTTGCGCTGTCTCATGTATTATTGCTGTTGGGTGTATGTTACTCATCTAAGCTTCTATCTGCACACAATATCTCTGCAGAACAAACAAGATCATCATCTTTATAGGCCACAGACTCAAATTTCCAAATTCCTCTCTTAGAGCTTACTACTTTTGATTTAAAAATAAGAGTGTCACCAGGCTTTATTTGTTTTCTAAATCTGACCTTATCTACACCACATAATAAATAAACAGATTGCTTTGTTGCCTCTTGATTCATGATAAATGAACCAAGAATTCCGCAACTTTGTGCCATTGCTTCAACTATTATGACTCCAGGCATAATAGGAAAGTTTGGAAAGTGACCTTTAAAGAAAGGCTCCTCTGGAGAAACATGCCTTTCAGCAGTAATGCCATCTTTTGAAACACTTATAACCTTGTCGATGAAAAGAAAAGGGTCACGATGTGGCAGCAATTTTTTTACGTCTGAATAGTCCATTGTTATCTCTTAAGCTTTGCTGCAAATTTAAGTGCATCTTTGTGATTTTGAACAGGCATGACTCCACTATAAACTCCAGGCTGTTTTAAAGATTTTGTCACAAGAGTTCCTGCCATTACTGTCACGTTATCAGTAATTTCTAGCCAGCCAACAATTCCTACTTTCCCTGCAATTTGACAGTTTTTTCCAATCTTCACGCTGCCGGCAACGCCTGATTGTCCTGCGATGGCTGTGTTTTCACCGATTTCAACATTATGGGCTATATGTATGTGGTTATCGAACTTAACGCCATCTTTGATAACAGTATCTCCGAGGGCCCCTCTATCTATTGCGCAATTTGCACCTATTTCTACATCAGAGCCAATAACTACGCCGCCTAAATGAGCTATTTTTTCCCATCCCTCTTTTTTGGGAGCGTAACCAAAGCCATCACTGCCAATAACCGTCCCAGAATGGATAATTGAATTTGATCCTATGTTTGTGCATGAGTAAATGGATACATTGTCATGAATTACAACATTATCGCCAATAACGCAGTTACCATTAATTACAGAGTTTTTTCCAATAGTGACATTTGTGCCAATTTTTGGCTCAATCTTTGCATTGTTCTCGTTATATTTCTCAAAGAATAGTTGTGTAGCCCTTGCATAAGCAAGGTACGGATTATCAACAATAATAAAATTTTTTGTAGCTGTAATTTCGTTTGCTAGCGCTTCAGTTGTAATCACTGCACCAGCATTTGGACTTAAGGTTGCCAGGAACTTAGCATCTCTGACGAAACACAATGAGTTTTCGTCGCAAGTTCTTGAATCTTGAAGATTGGTAAAAAAAGAGTCTTTTGCGCCTAGAGGAGTGCCGTTTAGTTCAACTGCTAGTTTCTCTAGAGCAAAAGATTCCATTAATAGGATTACTCTTCGGACTTAGATGCAGCCAAATCAAGTAATGCTGTGACTTCATCTGTTATGTCCAAATCAGGATCTGCGTAAAACAAAGCCTCTGGAGTAACTACCATTTCCAATTCTTGAGCCTGAATTAGCTCACCTAAAATTTGTTGGAAACTTGGTGATAAAGCTGCAATTACTGCTTGTTGTGTTTCTTGTGCTTTTGTTTGTAACTTGTTTGTTAAGAACTGTATCTCAGTCTGCTTGTCCTGTAACTTTGTTTGCATATTTGCAATTTCTTCATCAGAAAGAGTTTCTTGATCCTGCTGGAATTTCTCAACTAAAGCTTGTCCTTCTGTTTGAAGAAGCTCTAATCTTTCTCTATCTGCGATAAAATCTGCATCTTGATCAAGTTTTGTAAACTCATCTTGTGCATATTGAGTGCTTAGCATAGCTCTTTGAGCATTTAATACCTTAATGCCATCAGCAAAAAGAGATGTAGGAAAGACTGTAAGCAAGCCTGTTATTAGTAATAGTTTTAGTTTGTTCATAATTAAATCCTTAAGTTTGGGTATTTTAGCTGACTTTTAACTAAGAATCGAGATTTTTTTAGAACTTACTTCCCACTGTAAATTCAAACCTCTTTGTTCTATCTAGTGGATCGTTATTGAATGGAACAGCAAAATAAACACTGACAGGTCCAAATGGTGTGATAGCACTTCCACCAAGACCATAAGAGCCTCTTAGATCTTCAACTGCTGGCGCAAAACATTGATCTTGATATGGGTAACAAAAATCTGAGAATACGTTACCGACATCAACAAAAAAGGCAGTTCTAAACTGTCCCTGATCTTCAATGAATGGAAGCTTGAAGATTAGATTAAGACTTGTCTCCATCAGAATATTTCCACCGATCGGTCTGTTTATGCTATACCCAGCGTAAGCATTGTAATACGGCGCATCGGGCTCACCATCAAAATTGTTATCAAGCAGATTAGGACATAAGTCATTAGCTGAATCATAACCATAACAAGGCACCGGCGTTATTCTTGGCCCTAAGCTATTAGACTCATAGCCTTTGATTGAATATGGACCCCCGGCGTAGAAGTTTTCAAAATATGGTGGAATTTCAGAATCACCATACACTCCTGTGTATCCAAATCTAGATGCAGCTTTAAATATAAGATCATTATCAAATGGGTAGTAAAACTCATTTTTGTAATCAACTCTGTAGTAATTCAATGTTGAACCAGGAAGTGTTGTTTGGAATGAGACTTGGTTCAGTGTACCGTCTGTTGGGAATATACCTCTATTCAAAGTTGCTCTTGTCCAATAGCCTTGAACTTTCAACGTATCGAATATATCCCCTTCTGCTTCAAGGAAATCAAGAATTTCTCGTGAGGACAATTGGTTTGACCTTAATTCTGTATGTTCAAACGCAACATTGAAACCTAAACGTTGTATTTCTGAGATTGGAAAACCAAAGGTTACTGCGGCACTATAACTTGAAGTATTGTAATCAGTGATACCGAATGATGAATAATCAAATTCTCTAAAATTAATTGTGTAGCCTCTGCTTGCCCCATCAATTGTGTAGTAAGGATTTTCATATTGAAGAAAGATATTTTTTGAGTAATCACTTATTTGCGTTCCAATACCGACTGTATTTCCACTTCCTAGGAAGTTTTGCTGTTGAACATTAAAATTAAATGAGAAACCAAACTGTGAGTAACCAAAACCTCCCACTATATTTCCGTAGTTTTGTTCCTCTACATCAAAAATAACATCAACCTGATCTTCTTCTCCTGCTACAGGTACTGTCTCCACGTTAACAGATTTAAAGAAGCCTGTTCTTTCTAGTAATAGCTTTGATTGCTCTATCATTTGATTGGAAGCTGGAGCTCCTTCAAATTGTCTCATCTCTCTTCTCAACACCTCATCTGTTGTGAAGTCGTTACCTTGGAAAATAATTCTTCTTGTATAGTTTTTTCTGCCAGGATTAAACACAAAGGTAATATCGGCAGATTTGTTATCTTCATTAATGGTTGGAACTCCCTCAACTTCAGCAAATGTATACCCCTCGTTTCCAAGAATATTGGCAAAGAAGTCCTCATATTGGGTAATCAATGACTCTGAATAGAATGAGTCTTCAGGAATATTAATAAAATCTTCAAAAAAAGCTTTTTCAAAAGGCAGCTCACCAGAGATGCTAACCTCACTCAATGTATATCTATCACCCTCATTAACCACTAAGGTAATAAAAAGCTCTTCAAGATCTTCGCTTATGGAAACTTGTGATGAGTCAATTGCGAATTGGAGATACCCTCTATCTTTATAGAAGGATTCGAGGTTCTCAAGGTCTGTTTGAAGTTTTTCTTTTGTATATTTATTGTCATTTGTAAATACAGATAAAATTGATCCTTCTGACAACTCAAAAATACGTTTTAAGTCTGAATCTTCATAAACAGTATTTCCTATGATCTCAATGGATGAGATTGCTGTTGATGTGCCCTCATCAATGTCAATGCTTACTTCAACTCTATTTCTTGGTCGGTCTTTTTGGTTTACTTCTACACTTGCACCGTAACGACCTTGCGTAGAGTATTGTGCCTGCAATCCTCGAGTAATTAAATCAAGTGTTGCTCTCTTAAGGACAGATCCTTCTGATATTCCTTCTGAACCAAGAGCACCCAAAAGATCTTCAGTTGGTATCGCTGAGTTTCCATCGATCTTGATTGATGAGATAGTAGGCCTTTCCAGAACTTTTATGTAGAGAATATTTCCTTCTGATCTCAATTGGATATCGTCAAATTGGCCAGTGGAAAAAAGTGTTCTTATTATTCTTTTGTAATCAGTTTCATCTATTCGATCACCAATTGTGACTGGGACTGTATCTAAAACACTACCTAGGGAGACTCTCTGCAAGCCTTCAATCCTTATGTCATCAACTAAGATCTCTGATCTAGCAAATAAAGCGAAGAATAAGACAGCTGATAATAAAAACTTTTTCAAAATACTCTCGCTAAATCATTAAAAATTACAAATATAAATAAAGCCATAATAAACAAATAACTTAGATTGAATAATGCCACTTTAAGTTTCAAATTTATTGCAGAACCTTTTATCGTTTCAACTACGATAAACAAAAATTGCCCACCGTCAAGCATTGGTAGCGGTAAAAGGTTAAAAGCACCCAAACTTATGCTTAAAATTGCTAATAAAAGCAAAAAAGGAATAAAACCACTGCTTAGAGAATCTCCAGCAACTTTAGCAATGCCAACAGGACCACTTAAGGATTCAAGCCCCATAGAACCTGAAACCATTTTAAATAAAATGTTAAAAGTATTGGTTATCCAGAAAATAGTTTGATCTGCTCCATACTTTATAGAAGATGCAAAATCGTTACTTTCAGGAGCAAGTCTAATGCCATATGCTATTCCCTCAGTCTTTGCTGGTAAATTTATTCTTACATTTGAATCTGTTCTTTGAACAACTAACTCAATTTGCCTTCCATACTGATTTAGCATGGTGTTTGCATGAAGCAATGATTGAATTTCCATTGAGTTAATTTGTAATATCTTGTCACCTTGTTTTAAGCCTGCTAAATCTGCAATACTGCTAGATTCAATGTCTCCAATAATTGGCTCAAAATCTCTATAAGGTGTAATAGCAAATAAGGATGATGGTGCGTTCTCTTGATCAAATGCTAGATTAACAACATCTTTAGTAACGCTTGTTTGCTCTTGTGTTTGATAGTCTAGAAGATTGATCTCAATAGTTCCTGTCATTCCGGAAAGATTAAGAAGCTTCATTTCAAAATCCTGTGCACTAGCGACGGTCTCATCATTAACCGCTAACACTTTGAATATTTTTGAATTGCCATATTCCTCAACTGTGGCTGAGACTAGATCCGATTGTTTGGGTATGAATAAACCAACGAAGGCAAAAACAACAAAGGCAAGAATGAAGTTATATATTGGGCCAGCTAATGTAACCAACATTCTTTCAATTGCTGGACGATTAGCTAAAACTCTGCTTTTTTCTTCTTCAGTGAGTTTCTCATAGTTGTCAACATCATGAGGATCATCAAAAGCAACATAGCCTCCCAAAGGTATTGCAGATATTGAAAATCGAACACCATCTTTATTTTTCCATTTAATGAGATCATTACCAAAACCAATACTAAACTTCTGGATCTTTATATTGAAAAATCTTGCTACTGAGTAGTGCCCATATTCATGGAATGTTACAAGAATAAGAAAAAGTGTTATTGCTCCAATGAGTGTGTACATACTACTTATTTAGATAGTCTAAAATCTCTAATCTATTTGTTCTAATTTCATCCAAACTTGAGATTTCTTTTTTAGGAATTTTCTCATAGTTTGTAAAAATTAAATTATATATTTCTCCAAAGCTAATTTCTTCGTTTAGATATCTTCTCACTGCAAAATCATTGATAGTTGCGAAAACTAGCCCTCTGTTTTGTTTATTTTTCATTACATCTATGGCAATTTCGATTAATTGGTATCTATCTTCTGGGAATTTTTGAAGATTAAGGCTTATATTGTCGCCAAACATATCTAGAGAAAAGGTATTTCTTGTTTTTTCACTATGATGGCCAAGCAAGCCATAAGAAAGTGGAATCAACATTGATGGAACAGATAGTTGTGCTTCGACGCTCCCATCATTTAGCTCAACAAGTGAGTGTATTTTGCTCTCAGGATGGACAAGCACACCTAGGGAATCAGGATTTAAATCAAATAGGAACTTTGCCTCAATTAATTCAAAGCACTTATTCACTAGAGTTGCTGAATCGATAGTTATCTTGCTTCCCATGTCCCAGTTTGGATGCTTTAAAGCTTCAGTTACAGATTTATTTTTTACTTGCTCGATACTCTGACCAATGAAAGGGCCACCTGAAGCTGTAATAAATACTTTATTGATATCCATGCTATCCATTTTTCTTAAAGAGCAGAATAAAGAAAAATGTTCTGAATCAATAGGAATAATATCTGTGTTTGACCGTTTAGCTTCATTAATAATTACATCGCCAAGAACTACAAGACTTTCTTTATTGGCTAATAACAATGACTTACCTGATCTGGCAGCAACCATTGTCAGCTCAAGGCATTCAAATGCACTTATGGCTGACAGATAGAGATCACTATGGTTTTGCTCAAGATAGGCAGTTAATTGCTCAAGGCTATCAAATAACTCTGTATCAAAATTATTCTTTACTTTAAATTGTTCTTTAGCTTCTGGATTTGAGAAATATATATGCTTTGGTTTAAACTCCTCCACAACCTCTAAAGCTTTTTCAATATCTTGATTGCAAACCAAAACGTCAAGTTCAAAGCTTTCTTTATTGTCCCTAACAATATCCAGCGCTTGAGTACCTATTGAACCAGTGAAACCAAATATAGATAAAGTTTTCATTTTCCAAACCTTCTGTTACGCTCATCGAAATCTTTAAGCACATCCTCAAAGTCATTAGCAGTGAATTCGGGCCAAAGTTTGTCAGTGAAGAATAATTCTGAATAACCAATATTTGGCAATAAAAAGTTGCTTAACCTCATATCTCCACCCGTTCTTATAAAAATATCTAGATCGTTGTTTCCTAATTGTGTTTTAGCAAGAAAGTTTTCCTCATTGAGGTCTAGACCATTGTTTTGCAATTCTTTGAATGCATTCAAGATGTCAGATATACCGCCGTAATTTAAGGCGACAGTCAAAGTGAAGTCATCAAAATGCTTCGTTGCTTCAATGCATTTTTCAACTCCTTGCTGAGCATTTTTTGGCAAGCCCTTCAGGTCGCCAATAAATTCAAGCTTTACTTCATTTTCTAGAATCTCATCAAGTTTTACGTCGACACCAAAATTTATCAAATTCATAAGCGCATTTACCTCAAAACTCTCCCTAGACCAGTTCTCAGTTGAAAATGCATAGACGATAAGATTTTTAACATCGTTTTGCTTTGCAGATTTTACAATCTCAATTAGGGTTTCGATTCCTTTTCTGTGTCCAGAGGAGGCAGGCAGATTGTTTTTTTTTGCCCAACGCCTATTACCATCCATGATGATGGCTACTTTATTAGCATGAGCCATTATATTGTGAGCAGATCCTTCTCTTTAGCGGCAAGAGAGTCATCCACTAGTTTAATATATTTTGAGGTAATGTCCTGAATGTCTTTCTCTGAATCAGAAATATCATCTTCAGTAAGTTCGCCGTCTTTTTCCAAGGCCTTCATTGAAGTTAATGCATCCCGTCTGATATTTCTTATTGCGATTCTGCCATTTTCAGCTTCTGCTTTAGCTTTTTTCGTTAAATCAATTCGAGATTCTTCTGTTAGTGGCGGCATAATAATCCTTATCACATCGCCAGAGACATTTGGGTTAATTCCAAGCTCAGATTTTTGAATAGCTTTATCAATTTCTTGGACTAGGCTTTTATCCCATGGGGAGAGGCTTAGCGTTTTTGAATCTTCAACTGTAATTGAACAGCACTGATTCAGTGGTGTCATATTCCCATAGTAATCAACCATAATTCCATCAAGCATTGCTGGGTTTGCTCTGCCAGTTCTAATTTTTTTGAGATTATCTCCAAAGTTTGAAAGTGATGAATTCATTCTTTCATCACATGAATCTAAAATTTCTTGATACTTATCCATTCGATATCACCGTTCCTATACTTTTACCTTCTACTATATCAAGTAAACCACCTTGTTTCTCAAAATTAAATACCTTAATCTTCATTGAATTATCTCTGGCTAAAGTAAGTGCCGTTGTATCCATAACTTTAAGGTTTTTTGTTATTGCTTCGTCAAAAGACAATGAATCATAAAGCTCTGCAGATGGATTCTTTACTGGATCATCTGAATAAACTCCGTCGACCTTGGTAGCTTTGAGCATTAAATCTGCATTAATCTCAATTGCTCTTAAACATGCTGCTGTATCTGTAGTGAAGAATGGATTACCAGTTCCAGCTGTAAATATAACAACGAAACCAGCCTCAAGAAGTTGAATTGCAAGCCTTCTATCAAAATGTTCTACTATGCCTGGCATAGGAATGGCAGACATGACTCTTGTTTTAACACCGTTTCTTTCCAAAGCATCTCTAAGTGCAATTCCATTCATTACTGTGGCCAGCATTCCCATATGATCGCCAGCTACTCTATCTATTCCATCTTGATGAAGATCTTGCCCTCTAAATAAATTTCCACCCCCGATTACCACACCAATAGAAACACCTTTTTCAGAAGCACTTTTTATTTCTTGTGACATAAAGTGAAGAACTTTGGGGTCAATACCTTGATCAGCTGTTCCAGCAACAGCCTCTCCACTATATTTTAAGAGGATTTTTTTATAAGTGAGAGAGCTCACTCTCCAACCTTTTTCCTAGCAAAGCCAAGAATTGAAGCGTCACCTAGTAACTCTTTAATTTTTTGGTCAGGATTTTTAATGAATGGTTGTTCAAGCAATGAGTTTTCTTTTTGAAACTTTGCAATTTTACCCATCACAATTTTTTCTTTTATATCATCGGGTTTGTTTTCGCCTTCGAGCGTAGCAAGAGCAATTTCTTTTTCTTTGTCGATTATTGTTGGGTCAATATCATCAACAGATAAGGCAAGTGGGTTGTTAGCTGCAATTTGCATAGCTATATCTCTGCCAAGCTCTTCATTATCAGAATCTAATTTTACAAGTGCTGCGAGTTTGTTGTCTGTATGAACATATGAAAATACAAATCCGCCTTCACTTGACACTTTGCTGTAGTGAGAAATCTTGATATTTTCCCCAATCTTTTGAATTATGCCTAAAAGGCTGTCTTTAAATAGTTCATTAAGGTGCTCTACATCATTTGGGTTATTTGATGAGCAAAAATCTGCTAGATCTTTCAAGAAAACCTGAAAGTCTGCATCTTTTGCAGCAAAATCTGTTTCAGTATCTACTTCAACAAGGAATTTACCATCCGCAGAGGCGCCAACAACCATTGCTCCCTCATTAGTTTCTCGGCCTGATTTCTTTTCTGCCTTGAGAACACTTTTTTTCCTTAGAACCTCGATAGCTTTTTCAATATCTCCATCAGTTTCTGTTAATGCAGATTTGCAATCCATCATAGATATGCCTGTTCTATCTCTTAGTTCTTTAACTAACTGTGCTGTGATCATAGTAATTTACTCTTCGGTTTTAGTTGCAGCTTTTTTGGCTGGTGCTTTTTTAGCTGGAGCTTTTTTGGCTGCAGTAGTTTTAGTTGCAGCTTTCTTAGCTGGTGCTTTTTTAGCTGGAGCTTTTTTGGCTGCAGTAGTTTTAGTTGCAGCTTTCTTTGCTGGTGCTTTTTTAGCTGGAGCTTTTTTGGCTGCAGTAGTTTTAGTTGCAGCTTTCTTAGCTGGTGCTTTTTTGGCTGCAGTAGTTTTAGTTGCAGCTTTTTTGGCTGGAGCTTTTTCATCAGCTTTTACTTCATCAGCTTTTTCTGCTGGCTCTTCAGCTGCAGTCTCAACCTTTTCATCTACTTCTTCTGCTGCATCAACAGATACTTTCTTTGTTGATGAGTTGAGTGAGAAAACTTTAGGCCCTTTGTCGCCATCAAGTTTTTGCACTAAGCCCTGCTTCCTTGCTGAATCTTGTCCTTCAAGAACTGCTTCAGCTAGTAGATTTAGAACAAACTTAATTGTTTTGGATGAATCATCATTGATTGGTACAAAGTTTGTAAGGTTCTTAGGGTTGCTGTTTGTATCAACCAGACCATAGACTGGAATACCCATTTTTTGTGCTTCTTGAACAGCAATCTTTTCATTTTCAACGTCTATAACGAATATTGCATCTGGAAGACCTTTCATGTCTTTTACGCCATCGAAAACCAGGGAAAGTTTTTTCATTTCTTTCTCAAGCATCACAGCTTCTTTCTTAATCATGTTTTCTAGCTGTCCAGATGATTTGTTTTCTTCATATTCAAGAAGTTTATTAATTGGAACCTTGATAGTTTTCCAGTTAGTTAACATGCCACCTAACCATCTATGTGAAATGTATGGCATACCAGTTTTCTGACCGAACTCTTCTACATAGCTTGAGGCTACTCTTTTTGTTCCAACCACCATAACTTTGTTTCCAACAGAAGATAGTGCTTTGAATGTTTCGTATAACTCAACTATCTTCTCTTGAGTTTTATAAAGATCGATTATGTGAATATTATTTTTTTCACAGAATATATAATCCTCCATATGAGGATTCCAAAATCTTTTTCTGTGCCCAAAGTGAGCACCTAGTTCAAATAGCTGTTCAATGCTTATATTTAATTTACTCATGTATCTCTTCAATTAAGGTCTGCATATAATAAAGGTTTTTAGGCCTTTGGTAAAACCATTTTGCAATATTTAATGCTCCTTGTGCATAAATACTTCTATTTGCAGTATCGTGGCGTAATTCTAAGCTTTCAAAATTATTTGAAAATGCTATTTTATGGCTATTTTTATCCTCATCTGTTCTATCAAATTCAATCTTATCTGTACTCAATTGAAGCATACGAGCAAAATCCTTAGCCGTTCCAGAAGGAGCATCTTTTTTTGATTTGTTATGGCTTTCAGAAATATGAATTTCTAATGATTGATCTATTTTTGATATTTTTTTAGCAAAATCTTTCATCAATGCAGTTACTACTGAAGTATTTGGCGCAATAAATACCGGCATTTTTTCTGATAAAGCAATAATGCTTTTTTCTTCGTCACTTGATAGCCCAGTTGAGCAAAAGATTAACGGCTTACAGTGTTTTTTATACATCTGAATACGAGAACTGATATTCTGAGCATCAGCAAAGTCAACAAACATATCAAATGCATTCTTTGGATCATCAACAAATAAAGAATTACTTTGTTGATTAAAATGTATGCTTCCTACATCTTTACCTAGAAGAGATGAGTTAGGTTTTACGACATAATTTGTAATTTCAAATTCTTTGTTATGTTGGACTTCAGAAGTGAGAGCTTTTCCCATCTTCCCCGCTGCGCCCACAAGACTTAATTTCATTACTTAAATTTTTTATTGATTTTAGATTTAAATGAGGCTGACTCATGAAAATTATTTTCACTGTCTTGAAAAGCTTCTTGAATCGATTTCTTTTGCTTGCTTGATAGCTTTTCAGGTGTTTCAACAACTACCCTTACATAAAGATCACCAGAAACTTTGCCCCTCAATGAACCTGCTCCTAAGTCTTTAAGCTTAAATATTTTCCCAGTTTGAGTTTCAGGAGGTATTTTCAATAATACCTTTTTCGTTAAAGTTGGTATTTCAATTTCGTCACCTAAAATAGCCTGGTCAATTCTTATGGGAGCTTCTAGATACAAATGATTACCTTCTCTTTCAAAGAAATCATGCTTGACTACATTTATCACAATAAATAAATCGCCATGCTCGCCACCGTATTGGCTTGGCTCACCTTCACCTGATAGTCTGATTTTATTTCCAGTATCTACTCCTGCTGGAATATTCACTGAAACTTTTTTACTAGAGTTGGGAAGCCTAATTTCAACATCTTTACCAAATACAGCCTCTTCTAGAGAAAGTTCCAAAGACATTTGGATGTTTCGGCCTCTTGGTGGCCTTCTTCTTCCGCCGGCTCCAAAGATATCGCCAAAGATATCTCCAAATATTTCATCTCCAAAAATATTATTAAAAATATCGTTGATATTTACATCCTGAAAGCCCTGATGGCCAAAATTACTATTGACCCCTTGATGTCCAAATTGATCATATGCAGTTCTTTTTTGCTGATCACTCAAGACTTCATAAGCTTCCGCTGCCTCTTTAAACTTATCTTCAGCTTCTTTGTTGCCCGGATTTTTGTCAGGATGATATTTAATCGCAAGCCTTTTAAAAGCTTTTTTTAATTCAGGGCCTGTTGCGCTTCTGTCAACACCAAGAATTTCATAATAATCCCGTTTCACGATTATTTATCTTTTTCTTCATCAACCTCTTTAAAATCAGCATCAACTGCATCATCTTCTTTTTCGGTTGCTTCGCCATCTGGTTGTTGAGCAGCTTCTTTCTTGAATAACTTGTCTGATAGTGGCTGTGCAACTTTTGATAACTCTTCAACAGATTTATCAATATCTTCTTTGCTGTCTGACTTGCATGCCTCTTCAACTTTTTCTATTGCTTCTGATAAAGATTTTGTTTCGTCTTCTGATAACTCGTCTTTGTTTTCTTCCATAGCTTTCTTTGTTGAGCTAGCAAGACCATCAGCCATATTCCTTGAAGCAATTAATTCTTCAAACTTTTTATCTTCTTCAGCATTCATTTCAGCATCTTTAACCATTTTTTCAATCTCTTCGTCTGATAGACCACTTCCACCTTGAATGGTGATTGATTGTTCTTTATTGGTTGAATTATCTTTAGCTGATACATTAATTATGCCGTTGGCATCTATATCAAATGTAACAGCAATTTGTGGAGTTCCTCTTGGCGCTGCAGGAATATCTGTTAGGTTGAATTGACCTAGTGATTTATTATCTGAAGCTTTCTTCCTTTCTCCCTGAAGAACATGTACTGTCACAGCGGTTTGATTATCTTCAGCCGTAGAATATACCTGAGATTTATTAGTCGGGATGGTAGTATTCTTCTCAATCATTGGAGTCATAACTCCCCCAAGAGTTTCAATTCCAAGTGTTAATGGAGTTACATCAAGAAGTAATACATCGGATCTTTCTCCACTCAGCACTGCTCCTTGTGTTGCAGCCCCTAAAGCAACTGCTTCATCAGGATTAATATCTTTCCTAGCTTCTTTACCAAAAAAATCAGCAACAACTTTCTGCACCATTGGCATTCTTGTTTGACCACCAACTAATATGACCTCATCAATGTCTTTGGCACCTAATTTGGCATCTTTTAAAGCGGTTTTTACTGGATCCATGCTTCTGTTAACAAGATCTCCCAATAGGGATTCCAATTTAGCTCGTGTAATTTTTTGAACGAGGTGCTTTGGACCACTTGCATCTGCAGTTATGTATGGCAAGTTAACTTCTGTTTGATCAGTTGTTGATAGCTCTATTTTTGCTTTTTCTGCAGCTTCTTTTAGCCTTTGTAGGGCCATCGGATCTGTATTTAAATCAAAACCAGATTCCTTTTTAAATTCGTCAATGAAGTGATTGATAAGTATTAAATCAAAATCTTCACCACCAAGGTGCGTATCACCAGATGTAGAAATCACTTCAAATTGATATTCACCATCAACGTTTGTCATTTCAATGATTGAAATATCGAATGTGCCGCCACCTAAATCATAAACAGCTATTACTCCATCTTTCTTTAATTTATCTAAACCAAAAGCCAACGCTGCTGCTGTAGGTTCATTAATTATTCTTTTAACCTCAAGGCCAGCAATTTTACCTGCTGCTTTTGTAGCTTGTCTTTGTGAGTCATTGAAGTAAGCCGGTACTGTAACTACAGCCCCATCTACTTTCTGGCCAAGGTAATCCTCAGCGGTTTTCTTCATTTTTTTCAGTATTTCTGCTGAAACTTGTGGTGGGGCCATCTTATTTCCATCAACTTCAACCCACGCATCACCATTATCTGCTTCTACAATGCCATATGGCGCAATTTTCATGTCTTTTTGAATGACATCATCCTTAAACTTTCTGCCAATTAATCTTTTGACTGCAAATAAAGTTTTATCTGGGTTTGTAACTGCCTGTCTTTTAGCTGCTTGTCCAACAAGCACCTGACCATCACTAGCGTATGCAACAACTGATGGTGTTGTTCTGTTCCCCTCTGCATTAGATATAACTTCAGGCTCTGAACCTTCCATTACCGCAACACATGAATTAGTTGTACCTAAGTCTATTCCTATAACTTTTCCCATGTTATTCCTGTTCTTAAATTTAAATATTTACTTTTTATTTACTACGACAAGAGCTGGCTTAACCACTCTCCCATTGAGTGACCAACCTCTTTCAAGGGTTTTTGCAATAAAATTGTCTTTCTCCCCTGGCTCATTAACCGTCGAAACTGCTTCATGCGATTCCGGGTCAAACTCTTGCCCTGTTGGATTTATAGGAACAATCTTGAAATTCTCAAGGGTTTTTTCAAACGAATCTAAAATTAGCAAAATACCCTCTTTGTCAATTTTTTTATCATCACCCGTATTTTCAATAGCTTTTTCCAATGAGGTGATAATTGGAACCAGTGAAACTAGTAGTTCGGTATTGGCATATTTCAAAGCATTGCTAAGTTCATTGCTTGTTCTTCTTTTGAAATTTTCTAGTTCTGCAGCAGATCTAAGCGAATCTTCCTTGAGCGATTCAACTTTCTCTAAAAGCTCTTCATAGGTCAGATTATTTAGATCTGAATCATTTTGCTGATCTTCCTGACTTTCTTCAACGACATCTTCAGATTTGTCATCAATCTGATCTTCTTTTTTGCTCATATTTATTTTTGTTTTTTCTTAACGTATAACACCAAGCTTTGATCTAACAGCTCATATCCATGCTCTGCTGCAATTTCTCTTTGCTTTCTCTTGATTGTTTCATCATGAAACTCAGTTACCTCACCGGTATCAACACAAACCATATGATCATGATGCTCAGCATCAATCAATTCATATACTGATTTATTAGCGTCAAATTGATGTTTTACAACAATGCCAGCATTTTCAAACTGAGTTAAAACCCGATACACAGTTGCTAAACCTATATCATAGTTGTTGATGACAAGCTCTCTGTAGATGTCTTCAGCAGTATAATGATGGTGTGTACCAGAAGTCGCCTGAAGAATCTCTAGGATTTTAATTCTTGGTAAAGTTGCCTTTAAGCCAGCTTCTTTTAAATTTGTATTGGTTTTATCGCTCATAACATTTATTCTATCTCAAGTGAAAAAATTACTATTACTTATTATATCTCTATTAATCATCTCTTGTTCAAATACAAGTATTTATAGAGTAACAATAACCCAGGGAACTGTTTTTAAACAAGATGACATAGATAAACTTGAAGTGGGTATGACAAAAGACCAAGTTACGTATGTTATGGGCCAGCCCTCTTTTGAAAACTTTTTTGAAACAGATGTTTGGAATTACTTTTTTCAAATTAAAACTGGTGATGAAATTAGAGAAGAGAGAAGAGCAAAAATTATTTTTGATGAAAATGGCCTTCTTTCTGAAGTTATAGTAATTAAAATTTAATCTTTTTTAGCTTTAGCTCTTCTTGCATCTTTAGGATCAACGACCAAGGGATAATAAATTTCAATTCTATCGTTTTCGTTTAACCTATAACTCTCAGGCATTGGCAAAAACTTGCCATCTAGATTTGTCCCCCATATGCCAAGAGTAAAATCTTCAGATAAAAGCTTTTTATATCTACTAGGCAAGTAGTTTTGCATAGCTTCTTTAGCTGTGCAGTTATTTGGAACATCAATATCCAATGAAAATTTATTGGTTCCAATATGGTGAATTGTTACTTTCACAAGATTTAAAAGAATCTTATGCCGAATAGAATTTGAAGATTACCAAGGGTCCAGATAAGCATTAAGAAGATTGGGCTTACCCATTTCAAAATAAATACCCATAAGTTCATTAAAGCTTTGTTTTCGATGCCCAGAATGTCATTATCCAATGCTCCTTGCAATCTCCATCCAACGAAGATTGACATCCCTGTACCAACTAGAAGTAACAAGAAATCATCTGCAAAGTATTTCATTGCCTCAAAGGTATTATCAAGAGCTCCTATAGCAACGTCATTCCACACGTTATGCCCCGCTACACTTACCAGAGATAGACCGAAACACACTGCCATAATGATGGATGTAGCTTTTACTCTTGTCATAGAGAACTTTTGCGATAGAAAAGCAACGCTTGGCTCAAGAATAGAAATCATTGAACTAAATGCAGCTACCGCAAGTAAGAAATAGAACAATGGACCTACGAATTGACCGATGGATCCAAGCTGTGCAAAGACTTCTGTCATGGTTACGAATACCAAAGTATCACCAGCATTAGGTGAAAAACCAAGACCAAGTGCAAGTGGGAATATAGCTAGACCAGCTAGCAAAGCCACACCTGTATCTGCGGTCACCACAACTGAAGATGCTCTAGAAACTTTTTGATCTGAAGGCATATATGATCCAAATGCCATTAATGTTCCCATCCCAATACTCATGGAGAAGAAGGCTTGTCCTATTGCAGCTTGTATTGTACCAGCAGAGAAATCATCGGCTTTCCATGAAAATAAATAACTAAGGCCTGCTGCAAAATCTCCGGCAATTGCTCCATAACCTACCATTGCAAATACCAGAACGAACAGCATTGGAAGAAGGAATCTCATAGCTTTATCAATCCCTTTATCAATACCATTTGCTACAACAAATCCTGAACCAAAAAGGAATATGGAAAACCACATTGTCATTTCCCAGAAATTTGCCTTTTCAGCCGTATAAATTGCTTCTGCTGCCCCTACATCAACTCCACTTGCCGATATAAAACCATAATTAATAACAAAGCCTGCAATTACAGCGTAATATCCTGCAATAATTAAGCTAGCAAGAATTCCACCGTATCCAATAATGTTCCAACTTTTTGATGAATTTGAGGCTTTCGCTAGGGTTTCTACGGATGATACTGGATTGCTTTTACCTTTTTTTCCTATGAAAACTTCTGCCATAAATACTGGCAAACCTAGGGTAATTACAAAGAAAATGTAAAGCAGCACAAATAAACCGCCGCCGTTTTCTCCAGCTTTATACGGAAACCCCCAAATATTACCTAACCCTACAGCAGAGCCTGTAGCAGCTAATAAAAAAGCTGTATTGTTGTTCCATTGACCTGAATTCGCTGCCATAGATTTATTTATTGATTAGTAAATATAAACCCAATCATTAGTAAATGGCAAATCCTTACTGAAAAAGTAAGCTTGAATCTCAACTC
Source organism: uncultured SAR86 cluster bacterium (assembly GCA_902535365.1). GTDB lineage: Bacteria > Pseudomonadota > Gammaproteobacteria > Magnimaribacterales > TMED112 > TMED112. Next base: position 8,473 of record CACATF010000003.1, on the reverse strand, counting down.
AATATAATCCTCTTCAAGATTAAGTATTTTTTTTTCATAGATATGGCCTAATTCAAAAGCAAGCAAAAGAGCAATGAGCGGGCCTAGAATAAACTTATAGGTCTCACTATAAGATGGGCTAAAGCTAAACTCCATTAAACAAAGTACAAAAGCTAAAATTAGTGGAAAGAAGAAAAATAGAATGGACGGGAGTACTGATTTATTTTTTTCACGTGCAATGCCCCACCAAGATCCACAAAGAAAAATATGAATGAATAGAGAGTAAAATATAAAAATTAGTAATATAAAAATATCCCATACTGGGTTGATCCAAATAAGTGCTGCTAAGGCGATAAATGGAAAGAGCCCTAAAAAGCTGAGAAGCTTTTGCTGATTTTGTAAAATCATATCTATGAATAGTAAAACTGTAGCAACAAATAAGAAAGCCAGATTTGATTTTTTTCTGGAAGAAACTTTTGTTGCTGGTCTTATGCTGGAAGGATGGGAAGTTAAGTCACTCAGAGAGGGTAAACTAAATATTAAAGAAGCCTACATAAAAGATATTAAAGGAGAGCTTTGGTTAGTGGGGGCAAGAATTAACCCGGCAAGTTATATAAATCAGAAAGACCAAGTAAATCCTGAACGATTTCGAAAGCTTTTATTGAATAATAAAGAGATAGAAAAAATTCAATTTGCTATTTCAGCTAAAGGCCAAACATGTGTGCCAGTAAAACTTTTCTGGAAAGGGCATCTTGCAAAATTAGAAATTGCTTTAGCAAAAGGAAAAAAGAATTACGACAAGAAGCAAGTTAAGAAAACTGCAGATATTGCAAGAGATCAAGAAAGAGCTTTAAAAAAGTACAAATAAGCATTATTATTCTGCGTTCGGGGGCGTATTTGGCTTTGACGGCTACCGCGGAACCCAAAGTGCATATCGAGCATGAACACAACTCGTAAAATATTGTTCAAAAAATTAGTTGCAGATAACTACAACTATAGATTGGCAGCTTAATGCCAACCTGTTATCATGTGTGGCCTACAGCATTTGATAATGGTCATTTTTGTAGGATATACTCTACCGGGGCCCACCAGTAGAATGAATTTTAGGGCTTAGCTCAATATGTCTTGATCATCAGGCTATATTGATGCGAAATTAATTGATGAATCTAAGTATGTAGATACTAGGGGAAAGTGATGACGGACGTGGGTTCAAATCCCGCCGCCTCCACCAACTAATAGGAAATTTTATGGCAAACTCAAAATCAGCTGAAAAAAGAGCTAGACAGAATAAAAGCAGGTATGAGCTAAAACATGCTCAGAGATCTATGGTTAGAACTGCTGTTAAAAATACCAACAAATCTGTTGAAGCCAAGGATTCAAAATCTAAAGATGTTATGAAAGAAGCTCAATCTGTCATTGATAGAATGGCTAATAAAGGCGTCATTCATAAAAATAAAGCAGCTAGAATTAAAAGTAGACTTAACAGTAAAGTTAAATCTGCTTAAAAAGCTCACTTTTTAACTCATCAATCCCACTTCCTTCCACTGAAGATATCGGATATATCGGAGTCTTTGGTAGTTTCTTTTGAAAGAAACTTATTAAGCTTGAAAGATGCTGACTTTCAACAACATCAACCTTTGTTAGGCACAACCATCTTTGTTGGTCAGAAAAATCTAAATGAAATTTTTCAAGTTCTTCTTCAATAGTCTCATAGGCATTAAATGCTTCTTCAATATCTTGTGAAGCATCAATAAGATGAAGAAGAAATCTTGTTCTATAAGCATGTTTTAAAAACTTAATTCCAAGACCTTGTCCTTCAGCGGCTCCATCTATAATTCCTGGAAGGTCTGCAATCGTTATTGTTCTAAGTTCATTCTCCATAACTCCCAGTTTTGGCTCAAGTGTAGTAAAAGCATATGATCCTATCTTTGATTTTGAATTTGTCACTGTATTGATCAGTGTTGATTTTCCTGCATTTGGCAACCCAAGCAGACCAATATCGGCAATAAGTCTAAGCTCTAATAGAATTTCTCTCCTATCTGCCTCTTCGCCATCAATGGTCTTTCTTGGCGATTGGTTGGTAGAGGATTTGAATCTTGCATTCCCTAATCCGCCCTTACCACCTTTAGCTACAGTTATTTTTGGATTTTTTTCTGTAATTTCTCCTATTAACTCTCCAGTATTCTCTGAATAGATCATAGTTCCAGAGGGAACAGGCACAAGCAAGTCATCACCTGACTCACCTTTCATATTTTTACCTGAACCACCTTTACCAGACTGAGCAGATAAAACTTTTTTTCCTCTTAAATTTGATAAAGAGTTCAAGTTTTTATCATATACAACAACAACATCACCGCCGTCACCGCCGTCACCGCCATCTGGACCGCCCCTCGGGATGTATTTTTCTCTACGGAAACTTAAACAGCCGTTACCACCTTTGCCTGAGATTGCTATGATTTTGGCTTCATCTTGAAAAGCCATAAGAATTATTCTGTTGGAACGATATTAACGAACTTTCTTTGATTAGCGCCTTTGTTTTTAAATTCAACGTTGCCAGTCTTTAGAGCAAAGAGAGTATCATCCCTTCCTTTGCCTACATTAAGACCTGGATGGAACTTTGTGCCCCTTTGTCTGACAATGATTTCGCCAGCATTCACTTTTTGCCCACCAAATCTTTTGACTCCTAAAAAATTAGGATTCGAATCTCGACCGTTCTTACTCGATCCGCCTGCTTTCTTATGAGCCATTGTTTATCTCGCTAATATTAATAGTAGTTACTTTTCTTCTATGCCCTACGATTCTTTTGGAATCTTTCCTTCTTCTAAATTGTATAGCATAAACCTTGTCTTTTTTATCTTGGCTTACAACTTTTCCTGAAACTGACGCTTTACCAACATAAGGCTGACCAACAGTTGCATCTTTGCCATCTGAAAGCAAAAGAACCTTATCGAACATTACTTTGTCCCCTTTTTTCTTGTCAGCCATGTAATCGACTTCGATTATTGTGCCAACTTCAACTTTTTCTTGTTGATTACCTGTGTCTATAATTGCGTACATTTCTTAAAATATATATATGCCTAATATTGAGGAACAAAATTTAACTGAATTTTTACAGGATGTAAAGCTGAAAATGGCTAATATTACATTCTCTAAGGATGCTGATATCAATGAAATAAGTGATTTTCTAAATGAGAGCCATGGAAAGTTCATTAGAAGCCAGGTTATCTACCTATACGGCTCAAACTTAGGGATAAAAAAAGAAAGGCTAATAGAGCTTGCTGCAGCATCTGAGCTTATTCATCTTTCAACATTAATTCATGATGATATTATCGATGAAGCTGATCTTAGAAGAAACAAACCAACTGTTGTTAAGAAATGGGGCTCAAAGAAAGCCATTCTTTATGGAGACTACTTATACACAAAAACTTTTAAAACATTAAATTCTATTGAAAACCATGAGATTGCATCAGTTTTAATAGACTGTGCAGAAAAGCTGATAGAGGGAGAATTCATTCAAATCAGAGCAAATAATACTCTCATGACAATAGACTATTACATGGAGGTAATTGAAAAGAAAACAGCTGTATTATTTTCTGGTATCCTTCATTGCCTTGGTATTTATTCAAAACAAAATCAAGAGAATATAGATTATCTTAAGGATCTGGGCCTATCCTTTGGCAAAGCATTTCAGCTTAACGATGATTTGGCAGATTTTAATGATTCATCTTCAACTGGCAAGGCAAAATTTAAAGACCTTGACGAGGGAAAGCTTACATTTCCAATCTTAATTGTCCTAAAAGAGATGAATCAGCAAGAACAAACAGAATTCAAAGATCAGATTAATTCCAAAGATTTTATTGCTATCAAGGAACAAATAAATGAAAGAGGCGGCTTTAAGAAGACTAGAGCTGAGAGAGATGATGCCATCAATAATTGCATTGAATACACTAGCAAATTTATTAAACTAGACAAACTGGATAATATGAAAAAATTTTTAAGGAATACTTTGTTAGCATGAGAAAGGTGGCAATTACTGGTATAGGGGTTATCTCCTGCTTAGGCAACAACAAAAATGAAGTACTTGATTCTCTCAAGAAGGGTCAATCTGGCCTAAAACATAATCAAGAATACATAGATCATGGTATGAGGTGCCATGTTTCAGGGCAAGTAAACCCTGACCTGAATCAAATAGACAGAAAAATGATGAGATTCATGAGTGAAACCTCTGCCTACTCATTCTTAGCCACTAAAGAGGCAATAGAAGATTCTGGGTTGTCAGATGAAGATATTGCTACAGATAAGGTTGGGGTGATTGTTGGTTCTGGAACTGGCTCAAGCAGAGAAATTCATAGGGTTGTAAAAACTGCAGAGGAGAAAGGTATGAAAAGAATTGGGCCATACTCTGTTACAAAAACTATGGCCAATACAACTTCTGCAGCGATCTCAACATTTTTTGGAACAAAAGGTGTATCTTTCTCAATAGCGTCAGCCTGCTCAACTAGCCTTCACTGCATATCTCATGGCTTTGATCTGATTAAAAATGGGAAGCAAGACATAGTGATTGCTGGCGGTGCAGAAGACGATCATTGGTCAGGTTCAATTATGTTTGATGCCATGGGAGCTTTGAGTACGAAATTTAACGAAACCCCTGAATCTGCTTCGAGACCATACGATTCAAATCGCGATGGTTTTGTTCCATCAGGAGGTGGTGGAATTGTTATTTTAGAAGATATGAACAGTGCCCTTAAGAGAGGTGCGAAGATTTATGGAGAAATTGTATCTTGCGCAGAATCAAGTGATGGCTACTCTCTCGTTAGCCCATCTGGAGAAGGTGCTTCTAGATGCATGGAGGGGCTTAAAGGCTTAGAAGAAGTTGAATATATTAATACGCATGGAACAAGCACGCCTGCAGGAGACATTACAGAGCTTAAAGCAATCAAAAAAGTATTTGGCGATAATTTGCCTTTGATTTCATCAACCAAATCACTTACTGGGCACTCACTAGGCGCAGCTGGAGTTCATGAAGTTATATATTGTCTGATGATGATGGATAACGATTTTTTGTGTGGGAGCCACAATATTGATGAAATAGATCATGAAGCTGAGGATTTTCCAATTATTAAAGAAAATATCGAGAAGAAGATAAATTGTTTTCTATCTAATTCATTCGGTTTTGGTGGAACTAATGGGTCAATAATTATCCGAAGAGCTTAGAATGGTATATCTTCTTCGAATTTATCATTATCAGGTTTTGAAGACGAACTAGTGGAAGATGAGCTCTCCATGCTGTCTCCTTTCGAATCAAGCATTGTCATTTCTCTAGCAACAACTTCAGTGGTGTACCTCTTTTTACCTTCTGAATCTTCCCAGTCTCTCGTTTGAAGCTTTCCTTCAACAAAAATCTTAGAACCTTTTTTTAGATACTGTTCGGCGATTTCTGCTAGCCTTCCAAAAATAACAACTCTGTGCCACTCAACTTGCTCTTTTTGTTCACCAGTATTTTTATCTTTCCATCTTTCTGATGTCGCGACAGATAAATTCGCGACTGGGCTTCCTGCTTGAGTATATTTAATCTCAGGATCTGCTCCAAGATTTCCAATAATTAGGACTTTATTTAGGCCGTTTGACATATATATATTCTATAATACTTTTTTCTATTTCATGCTATCAAATTGAAGTTTATTGAGATCAAAAGTGCAAAAGCACATAATTTAAAAAATATATCCCTAAAAATACCAAGGGATAAGCTAACTGTTATTACAGGACTATCTGGTTCTGGTAAATCTTCTCTTGCATTCGACACTATATATGCTGAGGGTCAGCGTAGGTATGTAGAATCACTTTCAACATATGCCAGACAGTTTTTATCAGTTATGGATAAGGCCGATATTGAGTCAATTGAAGGTCTTTCTCCTTCCATTTCTATTCAGCAAAAATCTACATCCCATAATCCGAGATCAACTGTGGGAACTATTACTGAAGTTCACGATTATCTAAGACTTCTTTTTGCAAGAGTAGGTATTCCAAAATGTCCTGATCATGGCCTAGAGCTTGATGCAAAACCTGTTGTATCAATGGTGGCAGACACAATTAAAAAAGAACTAGGAAATAAAATTTCTGTTTACTCACCAATCATCATGGATGGCAAAGGAGAACACATCGAACTTCTTGGCCAACTTATGGCTGAGGGCTTCTCTAAAGTTCGAGTCGATAATGAAATTTATATGATCAACAAGGTTCCTCTTTTAGAAAAAAATAAAAAACATAATATTTCAGTTTTAGTTGATCAATTATTAATAGATGATTCAAAAGACTGTAAACAAAGACTGACAGAATCAATTGAAACAGCAATTAGGTTTTCAAACGGCAGTGTGGATATTGCTGGGAATGAGAACGAATATAGACTATCAAATAGACACTCATGCCCAAAATGCAATTATTCTGTTCAAGAACTTGAGCCAAAAATTTTCTCTTTCAATAATCCAAGCGGGGCATGTGAGGAATGTGATGGTCTTGGTGTAAAAGCATATTTTGATGAAGACAAAATAATTAAATATAAAAATTTATCAGTTGCACAAGGGTGTATAGAGCCCTGGAATACCCCATATTACCAAAGCAAGTTAATTGGATTGTTTGCTGTGCTTGAGGAAGATATCAACACATCGTGGAGTAACTTAAAAACAAAAACAAAAGAAACTATTTTATGGGGCATGACAAAAGAAATTACTTTTGAAGACCTTGTTGATAAAAAGAAAAAAACTGAAAAGTTTGAAGGAGTAATTCCTTCATTACAAAAACAATACGATAGAACTGATTCATTCTTTATAAAAGAAAAGATAAATACTTATGTGTCAGAAAAGACATGCAATTCATGTGGAGGGCAAAGACTTAATGAGGTTGCAAGAAATGTTTTTGTTGATGGCATGAGTCTTCCTGAAATAAGCAATTTAAAAATCAAAGATGCTCTGGATATTATTGAAAATATGAGTTTAATTGGAAACAAATCTGAAATAGCAGAAAAAATTAGTAGAGAAATAATTCTTAGATTATCTTTTTTGCTGGATGTTGGTCTAGATTATCTAAACCTCTCCAGAGGAGCCAATACACTCTCAGGGGGTGAAGCACAAAGAATCAGGCTTGCAAGCCAAATAGGGTCAGGTCTTGTTGGGGTAATATATGTATTAGATGAACCATCCATCGGACTCCATCAAAGAGATAATATAAAACTAATTAAAACTCTGGCAAAACTAAGAGACTTGGGCAACACGGTTATAGTGGTTGAGCATGATGAAGAGATGATAAGAGCCGCAGACCATGTTATTGACTTAGGTCCTGGTGCAGGCATACATGGTGGAGAAATTGTTGCAGAGGGGACTGTAGAAGATATCTGCAACTCAAAGAGATCGATCACAGCAGAGTATCTGAAAGGTGAAAAGCTTATTGAGCTTAAAGAAAAAGAGAGAAAGGATTCAAATAATTCAATACTTATCTCTGGAGCAACAACAAATAATCTTAATGAGGTAAATGTTGATATCCCTTTAAATAAAATTGTTGCTGTGACAGGCGTTTCAGGGTCTGGCAAATCATCTTTAATTAATCACACCCTAATTCCTGGGATCAATTCAAAACTAAATAATTCAAAACTGCCTGAAAAAACTAAATTTTCTAAATTAATTGGCGAAGAAAATATTGATAAACTTATTTCAATTGATCAGAGCCCAATCGGCAAAACACCTCGAAGTAACCCAGCTACTTACACAGGCCTGTTCACACATATAAGAGAGATCTTTGCTAACACCTCTGAATCAAGGGCGAGGGGTTATAAACCTGGTAGGTTTAGCTTTAATGTCGAAGGAGGAAGATGTGAAAATTGCAGAGGCGAGGGCTGGGTTAAAGTTGAAATGCATTTTTTACCAGATATGTACGTCGAATGTGATGTTTGTAAAGGTAAAAGGTTCAGAGATGATACTCTTGAGATTAAATTTAAGGATAAGAATATACATGAGATTCTAGAAATGACAGTTGAAGAAGCAATGTCGTTTTTTAAATCAATCCCACAAGTACTAAAAAAACTATCAACCCTAAAAGAAGTGGGTCTTTCTTATGTCAAACTTGGCCAAGCTGCTAACACACTTTCAGGTGGCGAAGCTCAAAGGGTTAAATTATCAAAAGAATTGTCCAAACGAGATACAGGTAATACTCTTTATGTTCTTGATGAGCCTACAACCGGGTTACATTTTTATGACATTCAAATGTTGATGGATGTTTTAAATAAACTAGTAAACAAAGGCAATAGCGTAATTGTAATTGAGCATAATTTAGATGTAATCAAATTAGCTGACTGGATAATTGATTTAGGGCCTGAAGGTGGAGATGGTGGGGGCTATCTTGTAGCAGAAGGAGATCCTAAAACAATCAAGAAATCAAAGAAATCCTATACTGGTAAAATGTTGAAAATTAATTAAGAAATTTTGACCACCAGCTTTTCTTCTCT
>CACATF010000002.1 GCA_902535365.1 uncultured SAR86 cluster bacterium | reverse complement strand
AAAAATAGCTCTTTTCTGCTCAATGCCCAATGATGGAGTTATTTCGCTTCCAAATCTAAAGACGATTTATCAAGTACCATTAAGGTTAGCTGAAGAGGGTATTGATAAAAAATTGACTGAAATACTCCAGCTTGATAAAAACAAGCCAAAACTTAATGCTTGGAAAAAAGTTGTCAAAAGAAAGCTTGATCCATCAAGCGAAATCAACGTTGCATTTGTTGGAAAATATGTCGATTTAAAAGATGCATATTTCTCTCTAATTGAGGCACTAGATCACGCAGGGATTCATAATGATGCAAAAGTAAACCTAAATTTTATTAATTCTGAAGAATTAAACAGTAAAAATTATCACAGAGTGCTAAGCAAAGCTGATGCAATATTGGTGCCAGGTGGATTTGGTGATAGAGGAATTGAGGGAATGATTCTAGCAGCAAAATATGCAAGGCAGAAAAATGTGCCATATTTCGGAATTTGTTTAGGGTTACAAATAGCAATCATTGAAATGAGCAGAAACTTGCTTGGTCTTAAAGATGCAAACAGCACAGAATTTAAATCAAAAACACAACATAAAGTTATTTCGTTAGTAACTGAATGGAAAAATAAAGATGGAAGTATAGAGAAAAGATCAAGAGATTCAGAAAAGGGCGGAACCATGCGTCTTGGTGCACAGAACGCAAGTCTAGTTAAAGGGTCTTTGGCTCAAAAACTCTATAAAAAGAAAACAATCTTTGAGCGTCACAGGCACAGATATGAAGTAAATCCTGATTATGTTGAATCATTGGAAGCAAATGGATTAATAGTTTCAGGAAGATCAGAATTTAAAAATTTAGTTGAGATTATTGAGTTAAAAGACCATCCTTGGTTTTTGGCTTGCCAATTTCATCCAGAATTTACATCTAAACCAAAAACCGGTCATCCTTTGTTTAACGATTTTGTTTCTAAAGCAGTAGAATTAAAGGAAAAAAAATGAAAACAAATAATTTAACTATTTCAAACGAAAGTAAATTAACCATTTTTGGGGGAGTCAATGTAATTGAAAGTGATGATTTACTTTTTGAGGTCGCTGATAAGTTTGTTCAATTATCTGAGAAACATAGTTTCAACTATGTCTTCAAGGCATCTTTTGACAAAGCTAACAGATCATCGCTTGACTCATTTAGAGGTCCAGGTATGGAAAAAGGGCTTGAGTCACTTCAAAAAGTAAAAGATAAATTTAATGTTCCAATTATTACAGATATACATGAGCCAGGTCAGGCCGATCCTGTTGCAGAGGTTTGTGATGTAATTCAGATTCCAGCTTTTTTATGTCGCCAAACAGACTTAGTTGTTGCTGCAGCCAAAACAAACAAAATTATCAATATTAAGAAACCTCAATTTTCCTCTGCAAAGGAGATGTTTCATGCAGTAAAGAAATGTGAGGCAGCTGGAAATGGAAATGTAATCCTTTGTGAGAGAGGTAACATTTTTGGATACAATAATTTGGTAGTAGACACTTTAAATTTTCAGCTACTTAAACAGTCAGGCAAACCAATATTTTTTGATGTAACTCATGCTTTACAGCAACCAGGGTTATTGGAAAAGAGTACTGGTGGAAGAGGGCAATATGTGTTTGATCTCGCTAAAGCAGGCGTCTCACAGAATATTGCTGGGCTATTTCTGGAAACACATCCTGATCCAGATAAGGCTAAATGCGATGGGCCTTGCGCATTGAAATTATCAGAGCTTGATGCATTTTTAGAAAAAATATTTGCATTAGATAAATTAGTCAAAGGACAATTATGAAAATAAAGAAAATAGATTCTCTTGAAGTTCTAGATTCAAGAGGAAGGCCAACAGTATATTCAAATATTCATTTAGAATGTGGAGCAAAAGGGTCTGCAATGGTTCCAAGTGGTGCATCAACTGGATCTTTAGAAGCTCATGAACTACGTGATGGTGACAACAGGTACTTGGGCTTAGGAACAAAAAAAGCTGCCGCATCCATAAAAGAACTTAATGATCATCTTGTTGGTCAAAGAGCAGAAGATCAACGATCAATTGATCAGATTATGATTGATGTTGATGGAACAGCGAATAAATCAAATTTAGGTGCAAATGCTATATTAGCAGTCTCTCTGGCTACAGCTCGTGCAGCTGCAAACTCATTAAATATTCCTTTATACGAATATATGAATATAGCTTTCAAGAGCAGTTATGAAGAAAATTGTGGGATGTCGCTTCCTAAACCTATGCTCAATATCTTTAACGGTGGAGCACATGCAAATAATAGTATCGACATTCAGGAATTCATGATTATGCCATCTGATAATTTTTCATTTAATGAAGGGTTGGCGAAATCTACAGAGATATATATGCACCTCAAGAAAAACTTGGCAAAAAAAGGTTTTGCAACAACTGTTGGGGATGAAGGTGGTTTTGCTCCAAATTTTGATTCTAATGAACAGGTAATTGAAGAGGTTGTAGCAGCGGTAGAATCTGCTGGATTAGAATATGGTAAAGATATCTTCTTAGCACTCGACTGTGCATCTACAGAGCTCTACAAAAACGGTACATATGAGATTAGTGGAGAGAATAAAATTTTAACAAAACCTGAAATGGTTGAGTACATAAATGATCTAGTATCAAAATACGATATCAAATCTGTGGAAGATCCTTTTGACGAGCAAGATTGGGAATCATGGAAAAGTCTCACAGCCCTAAACCCAAATGTTCAAATAGTTGGCGATGATATCTTTGTAACGCAGAAAGACTTGCTAAAAAAAGGGATCGAAGAGAAGGCAGGCAATTCTATTCTTATAAAATTAAATCAAGTTGGCACTCTATCTGAAACTTTTGAAACTATTGCTTTGGCAAAAGCAAATGGTTTTGGGACAATTATTTCACACCGTTCTGGAGAAACAGAGGACACCTTTATTGCTGATCTTTCTGTTGCGGTGGATGCTCGCCAAATTAAAACTGGGGCACCAGCGCGATCAGATAGGACGGCAAAGTATAATAGGCTTCTAATTATAGAAGACGAACTTTATCCATGAACCTTAAAACCACACTAAAAATATTTGCAATTGGAATTTTAGTAGTCTTAATAGCACTTCTCTCAGTTGATATTATTAATGGTAGCTTTAGTTTTGAAGAAAAAAACAAACTTGATAATCTTGTTGATGCTAAAGAAATTGAACTTACTCAGATCTACAATGAAAACCAGAATTTAAAAGATGAAATAGAAACAATAAAAGATGATGATGAGTACGTGGAGCACATAGCCAGAGAGAATTTTGGATTAATAATGGATGGGGAAGAATATATAATTGAAGATCCAGAGTAACAAAACATACTTAATTATCCCTGCAGCTGGTTTAGGCACAAGATTTAGTTCTGATTCACCAAAACAATACACTAACCTAGGCAGCTCAACTATTTTGGAAAAAACTATTGAGTGTTTTGTTCACCACGATAATTTCTCAGAAATAATTATTGCAATTAATAAAGATGACAAATATTTCAATGATCTTGAAATCGCAAAGCATGAGAAAGTAACGCGAGTTATTGGAGGAGAGACTCGTGCTGAATCAGTATTGGCTGCTTTAAAAACAATAAAAGATAATTCTGTTGTGATGGTTCATGATGCAGTAAGGCCATTTATTAAAAGCTCAGAAATAAAAACAATGATTAGTTCATTTGGAGCAATGGATGAAGATATCTTGATTTTTGGCATCCCGGTATATGAATCTCTAAAGCAAATTGATAAAGATAGTTTGTTTGTAAAGAAAAGTGTTGATCGAAATAAATACTATTTGGCGCAGACCCCACAGATTACGATGTCGCAATCACTGGAAACAGCTATTGAGCTATCTTTAAAAGAAAACTTTGTGCCTGGAGATGAATCGGAAGCAATAGAGCGTGCTGGCGGCAAAGTAAGATTTATACAAGGTTCAAGAAAAAACATAAAGATAACAGTTGAGGAAGACCTTAATACTATTTTAGATAATGAAAGATTAGGTAATGGTTTTGACAGTCATCGCTTTAAAGATGGTGATGGTCTAATGATTGGTGGTCTTAAAATTCCCTATTCAAAGTCATTCTTAGCACATTCTGATGGTGATATCGTATTACACGCCATCATCGATTCAATGTTTGGGGCTTTAAGCCTTGGGGATATAGGTCAGCATTTTCCAAATACTGATGAGTGGGAAAATTGCAGTGGAAGTAAAATGTTTTCAATTGCTTACAAGAAAATCAGAGAAAAAGGATATAAATTAAAACAATTAGATATAATTGTTATCCTTGAAGAGCCAAAACTCTTGGCCTACAAAGATCAGATTATCGAATCAATATCTCAAATTACTGATTTAGATAAAGATTTAATTGGTTTTAAAGCCAAAACCTCGGAAAAAATGGGCTTTATAGGAGAAAATGAAGGTGCTGCTTGTATGGTGCTTTGCAGATTACAAAAATGAAAATATTAATTACAAATGATGATGGGATTGATTCTCATATTACAAGAGCTCTACATGAAAAGTTAAGCGAGAAGCATGATTGTACGCTTATTGCCCCTGCAAAAGATAAAAGTGGACAAGGTGCAGCTATTACATTGAGAACTTCTGTCGAAGTAACTAAATTAGATGAGCAAATATATTCAGTAGATGGAACACCTGCAGATTGTGTATTTATGGGTTTGATGGCAATTATGAAAGAAACACCAGATATTGTGGTCTCAGGTATAAATAAAGGTGCAAATATGGGTGATGATGTAATTCATTCGGGTACATTGGGGGCTGCCTTTACTGCAAGAAAGCTTAAATATCCTCCAATAGCATCATCAATTGCTGGCAGATCATTTGAACATTTCGATTCATCAATTTTAACAACTGAAATGATGCTCAATTATGTTGTTGAAAACTACAGCGAAGAACCGCATGAAGGGGTTGTTTTCAACGTTAATGTTCCAAACTTACCATTTACCGAGATAGAAGGATTTTCATTTACAAAATTAGGAAATAGGGGAATTCCGCTCGCACCAGAGTTTAAGGAAGAGGATGGAAAAGCAACATATAAAATTGGCAAATCTGGCACTCCAGTAGGTGAGCTTGAAGGGACTGATTTCGAGTCAATTAGAAGCAATAAAGTCTCGGTTACTCCACTTTACTGGAATATGACCAAACTTGATCTCATAAGAGGCAAACTGCCAAATGAGTAAATTTTTTCAAAGGTTCTTAGCAGGAATCTTTATGGGCTTTGCTGAAATAACACCTGGCATTTCTGGAGCTACAATAGCAGGCTTATTTAATGTCTATAAAGATTTTGTTTCTGTACTTACGGCTTTTAATCCAAAAAACATATTAGATAAAAATGAAAAGTTTGTTAGCAACCTTAACCTCCCTTTTATTTTTCCTTTAATTTGTGGAATGGGCATTGCTGTCTATGCCGCATCTTTTGCGATTGATTATTTGATATCAGAACACCTTTTTATTTTTAAAGTTTTTCTATCCTTAATAATGGTTATTGCTGTAATAAAAAATTGCGCATTCGATCATGAGATTAGAGATGCTATTAAGTTTTTAAGGGGTTTTATATTCGGTTTTTTAATAGCTCTAGCTATCGCCCTGACTTTGATCGAAATGAATTTCAATAATTCTATTCTTTTAATAATCGCAGGTTTTTTAGCTTTTTCAGCTTTTATCTTGCCTGGAATATCAGGGTCTTTAGTGCTCTTGCTATTAGGGTCGTATCAGTTTGTGATTTCAGCAATTAAAATGCTTGATGTGATAGCACTTTTACCTTTTATCCTTGGAATGACCATATCCTTTCTTTTTCTGCCTGCTGAGATTATGAAAAGTTTTAAAGCAAATGAGATTAGAACAAAGGTTTTCTTTTCAGGATTAATTTTAGGTTCAATTCCTGCAGTATGGTTGCACCTTCACTAACGCTTCAATAAATTAAATTTATCCTTTTGATTTTTATATTTTTCGGCCTGAGGAAGGGCATCTTTTTTTTGGGTGATATTAGGCCATTCTTTTGATAACTGCTCATTTATCTCAATGAATTTAATCTGATCGGCTGGTAGCTCATCCTCTGAAAAAATTGCATCAACTGGACACTCTGGCTCACAAAGACCACAATCTATACATTCATCAGGACTTATAACTAAAAAGTTTTCGCCCTCGTAGAAACAATCAACAGGGCAAACTTCAACACAATCGGTGTGTTTGCATTCAATGCATGAGTCAGTAACTATAAATGCCATGAAAGTATTCTACTGTAATTAAGTTTATTTTGATTTTGTTATTACAAAAGAAAATATAATATTTATATAGACTTGAAAAAAATTATATGATCTAATACTGTATATACATACACTATAGGAAAAAACTATGTCTGATTCAAAAAAACAAACACTCGATAACGCACTTAAACAAATAGAAAGCCAATTTGGTAAAGGCACAATAATGAAGCTTGGAACAAGAGAAACTGTAGAAGTTCCATCTATTGGTACAGGCTCTTTTGGTTTAGATAAGGCTCTTGGAATAGGTGGCCTTCCAAAAGGAAGAGTAGTTGAAATATACGGGCCTGAGTCATCTGGTAAGACAACATTAACTCTGCAAATCATAGCTGAATGTCAGAAAGCTGGGGGCAGTGCAGCATTTATTGATGCGGAGCATGCTTTGGACCCAGATTATGCAAAGGCATTGGGAGTTGATATAGACGAACTACTACTTTCCCAGCCTGATACTGGCGAACAAGCTCTTGAAGTTACAGACATGTTGGTGAAAAGTGGAAGTCTTGATGTAATCGTTGTAGATAGTGTTGCAGCTCTGGTACCAAGAGCTGAGCTAGAAGGAGACATGGGAGATTCTCACGTAGGCTTACAGGCCAGATTAATGTCTCAAGCATTACGAAAAATTACTGGAAGTATCCAGAAATCAAATACCTTGGTAATTTTTATCAACCAAATAAGGATGAAGATTGGCGTAATGTTTGGCAATCCAGAAACAACAACAGGTGGTAATGCTCTTAAATTCTACTCAAGTGTGAGGCTTGATATTAGAAGAGTTGGAGCAATCAAGGAAGGAGACGAAATTGTTGGTAATGAAACTAGAGTAAAAGTAGTTAAAAATAAAATGGCTCCTCCATTTAAAGTTGTTGATTTTCAAATCTTATATGGCAAAGGCATCAACAGATTTGCTGAAATAATTGAGTACGCTGTTAAAAAATCAATTATTGAAAAATCAGGTTCTTGGTATAGCTATAATGGCGATAAAATTGGACAAGGTTTAGCTAAGGCGTCTGATTTCCTTAGAGAGAATCCAAAAATTCTTGAAGAGATAGAGAAATCAGTTCAAGAAGCCTAATTCTAGCTATTCTCAATTATATAATCATCCACAACTGCCTCTAACACTGTTAGGGGCAGAATTCCGTTCATCAAAACAGCTGAATGAAAATCTTTAATATCAAACCTATTGCCTAACTCGTTTTTGGCTCTTTCTCTTAACTCTAATATCTTTACTCTTCCAATCATGTAGGATGTAGCTTGTCCGGGCCAAACAATATATCTTTCAATCTCTGATTGGGCCTCACTTCTAACTTCCCCAACATTATCCATCATATAAACTATAGCTTCTTCTCTAGTCCATTTTTTTGCATGAAGGCCTGTATCAATGACTAATCTTGCGGCTCTAAAGAGTTCTGATTGTAATGATCCTATCATCTCAAATGGATCATTAATCAACCCAGCTTCTATTGCTAATCTTTCCGCATATAAAGCCCACCCCTCTGAATATGCTGAAGTTCTATAGCCAAACTTATTCCATAATGTTTGATTAGGGTTTTCTTGATTTAGAGCTATTTGCATGTGATGGCCAGGCACTGCTTCATGAAATGAAAGTGCAGGCATCTTAAATGTTTGAGTGGCATTAATGTCATATAGGTTGGCATACCAAACCCCAGGTCTTGAGCCATCTAGTGATGGGCCTCGATAATAGCCTCCCGCGGCACTTTTTTCTGCAAAAATAGGAACTCTTTTTACTATTACTTCAGCAATGGGAAGTTCATTAAAGTACTGAGGTAAAATTTTGTATGTTTCATTTTGTATTCGTGTGTATTCATCAAGAATAGCTTGTCTGCCAGCATCTGAATCTTCAAATAAAAACCTAGGATCATTATTTAGCTCATCGTAAAGAGTCGCCAAAGGCCTCGATACATCATAACCCTCTGCTTCAAGAATGCTTCTGATTTCTGATTGAATGCTTTCTACGAGTTTTAATCCTATTTCATGGATTTCATCTGGAGAATAGTCTGTAGTTGTATAGATCTTAAGTCGATGCTTGTAGTAGTCTTCTCCATTTGGCATGCTCCATACCCCATCATGCTCTCTTGCATTTTGAGAATGAAGCCTAATGAGTTCTGTCAGTTCTGTATATGTTGGTTTGAAACTTTCATTAATTGCCTTTTCCAAGTTTTTCAATAAATCATTAGCCTGAGCCTCATTGATACTTATTTCACCAATTTTATTTTTAAAAGATGAATATAGAGGATGATTAAGAGTATCTGTGCTTGTAAGAATTTCGAGCTGAACTAAGGACCTTTCATAGACAAATTTTGGAGAAAAGAGACCTCTGTCGGCTCTTAATTTCTCAACTTCCATCAGTTCATTTATAGCTTTTGATATACCGTAAACTCGCTTTATGTAATCTTCAGCATCTTTTTGATCACCAATTCTATGAGTGTCTGTCATAAAATCTACGAATCCTAAATGAGATCCATAGAACTGAATAAAAGGACCTTGGTGATATTCAAAAGATTCGAATTGTCTTTTTTGATTTTCTGCAGAAAATTTTGCGACCATTAAATTTAGTTTCGCAGACCTCTCCAATGAATTCGCATCAAATGAGTTTAGTCTTCTTTCATACTCGAGGAAATCCTCGTAGGCATCTTCATTTGCCTTAATAGAGTAGTCATCCCATTTTTCATTGTGATTTGTTAAGAAATCAAGATCATCAAGACCAAAATTAGTCAGTGATTCAGGGCTTTTTAAAGCAGATTCAATTATTTCGTTATCCAAAAATTTATCTAGAGAATTGGTGGCTGGAGTTGCTAAATCTTTTACTCCTTGCTTCATGGCTGCTTTTGCAAAGAAACCTGGATTAAAAGAAATTACAATCAAAAAAGCTAATAAAAGTGACCCCAAAAGAAAGCCACCTATTGAAGTAAAAAATTTCATCATTTAAGTTCCTCTAAAATGTGTTTTATTTCATCGATTGAAAGTTCAGTTTTTGTTTCTTCTGTTCGAGAGCTAAATTCATATTTACTGTTATTAAAATTATTTGGACCAATAACTATTGAGAAAGGTATCCCAAGCATTTCGTGTTCACCAAATTTAACTCCAGCTCTAATATCTCTATCATCAAGCAATACGTCATGCCCCGCTTTACTTAAAATTTCATAAACATTCTTACACTCTTTTAAAATTTCATCTCTTTTTGGATCAAGACAGATAATATTGATATGAAAAGGAGCAATAGGGTAAGGCCAAATAATGCCTTTATCATCATGATTTTGTTCTATCGAAGCTGCTACAATTCTAGATACACCTATTCCGTAACATCCCATAAAAAGTGTTTTTTCTTTTCCTTCAGCATCTTTAATCTTTACATTCATTTTTTCGCTGTATTTAGTGCCAAGCTGAAAAATATGACCAACCTCTATACCTCTTTTTACACTAAGTTTCCCTTTTCCATCAGGGGAAGGTTTGCCATCTAGTTCTGTTGGGTCTTTGTCATATTCTAGAACTTCAACATTTGCTGCGAATTCACTACTATCGCTAATTGCCAAAAGATCTTCACCAGAATCAGCAAGAATATGAAACTCCTCACTAACATCTCCCCCAATATTCCCAGCATCTGCCTTAACAATTCTATATTCAAGTCCAATATCATTAAAAATAGATATATAAGCTTGCTTCATGATTTCATAGCTCTTTTCCATTCCTGAAGGATCAATATCAAAACTGTATGCATCTTTCATTATGAATTCTCTGGATCTCATTACACCAAACCTTGGTCTTATTTCATCTCTGAATTTAGTTTGAATTTGGTATAGATTTATCGGAAGATCTTTATAACTCATTGGATAGCTTCTGAATATCTCACAGACAACTTCCTCATGTGTAGGGCCTAGAACAAAATCTCTGTCAGATCTATCTTGAAATTTAAGCAGCTCTTTCCCATATTGATCAAACCTTTCTGACTCTTTCCAAAGCTCTGCAGGTTGAACCATAGGCATCAGTATTTCTTGAGCTCCTGATAAATCTAGATTTTTTCGAACAATATCCTCAACTTTTTTAACTACTTTTAGACCAAATGGAAGCCAATTATAAATTCCAGCAGCAGTTTTCTTAATCATGCCGCTTTTGAGCATCAATTTATGGCTTGCAAGTTCTGCATCTGATGGGTCTTGCTTGCTTGTAGGGACGAATAATTTTGAGAAATACACTATAATCTCCTCAACTAATTATATGGTAATTTAAAGAGATTATGCCCATTTACGAATATTATTGCGAAGTATGTAAATCAAATTTTGAATTAATTCAAAAAATTTCTGACAAACCCGCAAAAAAATGCATTAAATGTAACAAATCAACTAAAGTGGTAAAATTAGTTTCAGCTCCAGGTTTTAGATTGAAAGGTGGTGGCTGGTATGAGACAGATTTTAAAAGTGGATCAAAAAAAAATATCCATGATTCTGAAAATAAAATGACAAAAACTGGTAAAAAAGAGAATTAAAAATGAGAACAAATTATTGCGGTGAATTAGGAAAAGATTTTGCAGGAAAATCAGTAACAGTATGCGGTTGGGTCCATAGAAGAAGAGACCATGGTGGCGTTATATTTCTTGATTTAAGAGATACAACGGGTATGGTTCAAATTGTTGTAAACCCTGAACAGGCTGATTCTTTTACAATAGCTGACAACGTCAGATCAGAATACGTCCTTAAAGTTACAGGCCTAGTTGAAGAAAGACCTCAAGATTCAGAGAACTTAACATTAGCAACTGGCGAAATCGAATTAAGATGTGAAGAAATAGTTGTACTAAACATTGCTGAAACTCCAGCATTTCCATTAGATCAATCAAGCGATGTAGGTGAAGATGTCAGGCTAAAAAACAGAACCTTAGATCTTAGAAGACCAGAAATGCAAAATAATTTACGGTTAAAGTCTAAATTAACAAAAGCGATAAGAGATTACCTTGAAAGTGAATCTTACATGGATATTGAGACACCAATACTAACTAAAGCGACTCCTGAAGGTGCAAGAGATTATCTTGTGCCTAGTAGAACAAGCCCGGGCAATTTCTTCGCTTTACCACAATCTCCGCAACTTTTTAAACAGATGTTAATGGTTTCAGGATTCGATAAATACTATCAGATTGCTAGATGTTTTAGAGATGAGGATCTTAGAGCAGATAGGCAGCCTGAATTTTCACAAGTTGATATCGAAGCTTCTTTCGTTGATGAAGCTGACGTTATGAATATGGCTGAAAGCATGATTAGATTTTCTTTTGATAAAGTTTTAAATATTGATCTTGGCGATATTCCAAAGATACCCTGGCATGAATCAATGAACTTATATGGATGCGACAAACCTGACTTAAGAAATCCGCTCATACTAAATGAGGTTTCTGAAGTGTTTTTAAGCGAAGAATTTAAAGTCTTCTCAGAGCCAGCGAATGATAAAAACTCCAGAATAGCAGCCTTGGTAATTGATAATGGTGAAGAGATTGGAAGGGGTCAAATTGATCGTTACACTGATTTTGTTAAGGAATTTGGAGCAAAAGGCTTAGCTTATATAAGAGTAGATGAGCCGACTTTAGCGGGATTGAATTCTCCAATTATCAAATATCTCTCAGAGGAGTGCCAACAAAAACTCATTGAATCTCTAAATCTAAAAAAAGGAAATCTTGTATTTTTTGGCGCTGGAAAAATGAAAGTTGTTAATGACTATATGAGCAGATTAATTTCAAGAATTGGTAATGATCTAGGTTTAATCAAAGAAGGATTTAAATCATGCTGGGTTACAGATTTTCCAATGTTTGAAGAAAATTCTGAAGGCGGGCTTACGGCATTACATCATCCATTTACAAGTCCTAAAGAACAGGATCCGAGTAAATTGAAAGATTCAGATTCATTAGAAATTAATTCAAAGGCATACGATATGGTTTTAAATGGTGTTGAAATTGGTGGTGGTTCAATTCGTATTCATGATTCAGAATTACAGCAAGAAATTTTCAATATTCTTGGTTTATCTAAAGAAGAGCAAAATGAAAAATTTGGATTCTTTTTAAGAACACTGCAATCTGGATGCCCTCCACATGGTGGCATCGCATTTGGATTGGATAGGCTAGCAATGCTTATGGTAGGCGCAGAGTCAATTAGAGATGTAATAGCGTTTCCAAAAACACAATCTGCACTTTGTCTCTTATCTGAGGCACCAGGCTCTGTTCCAGATGATAGTCTTGAAGAGCTTCATATCAAAAAAATTGAGGAGTAGTTATGGCAGGACATTCCAAATGGGCAAATATTAAACATAGAAAAGCAAGACAAGATGCTAAAAGAGGTGCTGTCTTCACAAAGATCATTAGGGAGCTCACAGTTGCAGCAAAAGAAGGTGGGCCTATAGTCGAGGACAACCCAAGATTGAGATTGGCATATGACAAAGCTCTATCAGCAAATATGGCCAAAGATACCATTAATAGAGCTATTCAAAGAGGAGCAGGTGGTCAAGAGGGGCAAAATTTAGAGGAAGTTGTCTATGAGGGATACGCACCCGGTGGTGTAGCAGTGTTGATAAAGACTTTAACCGACAACAAAAATAGAACTGTTTCAGAAATAAGACATGCCTTCACAAAGTATGGTGGTAACTTAGGCACATCAGGAAGTGTTGCTTATATGTTTGAGGCAAAAGGAAAGATACTTGTTTCTGCTGATTCTTCTAATGACGATTTTTATGAATTAGCTCTAGAACATGGAGCCACTGATTTAGTTGATTTAGATGAGGGTAAATCAGAAATAGTTTGTGACCCAAAAGATCTATCAAATTTAAAAGAGAAGCTTACAGAAAATGATTATGCAGTAGATGCATCTGAGGTTGTAATGGAGGCAGAAACTAACATTAACTTAGATGCAGAGCAATCGGAGAAAAATATTAAGCTTACTGATGTTTTGGAAGATCTGGACGATGTTCAGGAAGTTTTCACAAATGCTGAGCTCGATCAATCAGTGTTTTCATAATGACTATTAATCAAAGAAAAAAAGGCCATGACTTTGAACGAAAAGTGGCAAAAATGCTGCAAGAAGATCTTGGTTTGATAAAGCCAATCAGAAGAATACTTAACCAGTATCAGGAGAAAAACCATCCTGATCTAAAGCTTGGCCGGTGGAATATTGAATGCAAGGCATACAAAAAAGGTTTTGAACCTGCTTCCGCATGGTGGGAACAGGTGCTTGGAGTTACTAGTGAAGGCCAGATACCAGTATTAGTCTATAAGTTTGATAACAAACCGATTCGTATAAGAGTTCAAGCAAAAGTCTTAAACCCTATTTTAGACAATAAAGATAAACTTCTAGACCTTAACTGGGATAGTTTTATATATTTGCTTAGAACACTATACAATGAAGATTTAGAGGAACACGATAAATGAATTTTGAAGGTTTAGAATTAATCTTGCAGGCATCTTTGCCAGTACAGATTATTTTAGCAATCCTATGTCTCGCATCACTTTTGTCCTGGGTTTTAATCTTTGAGAAGTATTTTAGCTTAACAAGATCTGTAAAATCTTCTCACGAAATAGAAGATAGATTTTGGGAAGGAGAGAAATTATCTGACCTTTATACAGATTTAAAAGAAAAGGAACTTGCTGAACTTGAAACCTCAGAACTAGTTTTGGTCACAATCTATGATTCATACAATAATAAAAAAAATGCTGATTCAATTGATTCAACAGAGAGGCTAGTTAGGGTTGTAATCAATAGGGAAGAAGAAAGACTTTCAAAGAATCTATCTTTGCTTGCAACTATAAGTTCAAGCGCTCCATACATAGGGTTGCTTGGTACGGTTATAGGTATCATTAACGCGTTCCAAGGATTATCAACTACAGCACAACTTACATTAAGCTCAGTAGCTCCAGGCATATCTGAAGCACTTGTTGCCACAGCTGTTGGGTTATTAGCTGCTATTCCTGCATTAATTGGATTTAATCAATTTTCAAAACAACTAGATAACCTATTAAATGGTTCTTTGGCGTTCGCTGAGGAGTTAATAATTCAAATAGCAAAAGATAAATAATGCTGCTAGAAAAAAGAGGAACTTCTTCCAAAAAAGTTATCAATGAAATAAACGTTGTTCCTTATGTAGACATAATGTTGGTTTTGCTTGTGATTTTCATGGTAGTTACACCACTTGCTGTACAGGGTTTAGATATTAATTTGCCCAATACTCAAGCAGATGAAATTGAACTGGAGCAGTCACAACCATTTGTGATTGATGTCAATGAAAACGGAAACTATTTCATCGAAGAAGATGGCGATATTGTGCAGGTATCATTAGGCTTTCTTGAAGATAGATTTCAAAAAGTTGTGGCAACCAATCCAAATATTGAAATAATTGTTCGAGGAGATAGGGAAACTTCTTATCAAGCAATCGCAGATCTGCTCGGAGTTTTACAAGCTAATGGCGCTAAAAACTTTTCATTAGCCACTCAACCATGAGATGGTTATCAGCAATAATTTTGTCTCTATTAGTCCATATTTTGATAATTTTCGCTTACTCTTTTTTTAGTTACGATAGCCCTAATGTTGAGGACAGAACAATCACTGGAATTAAGTTTTTAGAGCCTGAAAAAAAAAGAGGAAACACCAAAAAGAGAATCAAAACAACTAAAACAAACAACCAAGCCAACACAAGTTAAACAAACAAAAAAAACTGATCCTGTAAAAAAAATTGAAAACTTTGATAGCTACATAGCGCAGGAAGTAGACCAAAAAAAGATTGCTCAAAATGCTGATATTGCAGAAGAGATTAGTCAAAAAATAATAAATGATCTTGAACAAATTTGGATTAAGCCAAATAACACTAGAAAAGGTATGTACGCAGAGTTTAATTTGCAAGTTGACAGATTAGGCAATATTAAAAATTTTAAGCTGATTCGTTCGAGTGGAAGTTCAGCCTTCGATAGAGCGGCAACCAGCGCAATAAATAAATATAAAAAAATTGCTTACCTAAAAGAAATTGATGATGATACATACAAAAGGTATTTTTCAAACTTTAATTTGAGATTTAAGCCAAAATGAATCGATTGCTCTTAGTTCTTCTTTTATCTTTAACAGCTTCAGCTGAACTTGTGCTTGAGATAACTCAAAGCGCTAAACAGCCGATAAAGATTGCTGTATTGCAAAAAGATGCCAACACAGCAATAGGTGAAGATATTATTAATGTAATTAGAAGTGACCTTCAGAGAACTGGAGAATTTACAGTTTTAGGTTCTAGTGAGCTTTTAAGTGTTCCTAGCAACGAATCTGAAGTAATACAAAGGGATTGGTTGCTTTTGGATGTTGACTCAATAATCTTTGTTGAAGTTGTGCAAGAAGATCTGTCTTTAAATATCGACTATTCCATTTTTGATGTAAGTTACAAGCAAGTTGAAGAGCGCCGCAAAGTTTTAGGCATTCCAGACAGCATTCGCCAATCTAGTCATTACGTAAGTGACGGAATCTATAAGCACTTTTACGGTATTGATGGAATTGCATCAACAAAGTTAATGTATGTCACCAAGAGTTCAGGTATTTATAGGCTGATAATCAGTGATTCTGATGGTTTTAATGAACAAGTTATTCTTAAATCAAATAAATCAATCATTTCTCCAGCTTGGTCACATGATGCAGAAAATATTGCATATGTTTCATTTGAAAATAATAGGGCTCAAGTTTTTGTTCAAAACTTAGCAAGCGGCAAAAGGGATTTAGTTTTAAGCTCCAGATCAAGCGTAAGCGCACCTGCATGGTCACCAGATAATAAATATCTAGCATTAACATCTACCATGGATGGTAATTCTGAGATTTACCTAGTTGAAATAAAAAATAAAGAAATTACCAGACTTACATCTAATTTGGCAATTGATACAGAACCTGCTTGGTCTGTTGACGGAAAAAATATAATTTTTACATCTGACAGAGCTGGATCACCACAAATTTACGAAATGAATGTAAGAACAAAATTAAAAAGAAGATTAACAGTTGAGGGGACATATAATGCTCGAGCATCTTTTCTAAATAAAGATGAGATTATTTTTGTTCATAGAAATGAAGGTGATTTCAAAATTGCAAAGTTAAATTTAAGAAGTAGAGATTTAGAGATATTAACTTCTACACAAAATGATGAAAGTCCATGTATTGCTCCGAATGGCAATGTTATACTGTATGCGACGAAAGATGGAAATACTTCTTACCTTGCTGGAGTTAATATAAGTAGCAAGGTTAAATTTAAACTGCCGGCATTGTATGGCGAACTTAAAGAACCATCTTGGTCACCATTTTTGAGGTAATTATGAAAAAAATAAACATCCTTATTCTTACGTTAATTTTTATGTTCTCTTGCTCAACTGTTCCTGTTGAGGAAGTAGATTCACAGCAAGCCACAACTGTTGATTTAACATCTGATTCAGGCACTTCATTTGAGGCAGCTTCAGATCCAATGAGCGATTTAGATATTGGAGAGCCTTATGTAAAAATTTATTTTGATTATGATCAAGATACCTTAAGAGAGGATGCTTTAAGCGACCTTCTTAAAGTTTCAAGACTCATGAAAGACAATCCAAAATACACTCTTCTTGTGGAAGGTCATGCTGATGAGAGAGGCACAAGAGAATACAACCTAGCTCTTAGTGAAAGAAGAGCAAAAGCAGTGGAAGATTTTTTATCAGTCTCTGGTGTGTCGTCTTTTAATGTTGAAGTTGTGGGTTATGGTGAAGAAAAACCAGTTGATAATGGTTCAAACGAATCAGCATGGTCCCAAAATAGAAGAGCAGAACTTTTCTTTATTAAGTAGTGAGACTTTTAAGCTTATTATTTTTCTTAGCGCTCTCAGCTTTTCCGCAAAGTGAGAGTGATAAAGAATTTATTGAGCTTTACCTGAAAATACAAGCCTTAGAAAAGGAGATAGCTCTATTGCGCAATGAAGTTGAAGTGCTGGAAGCTCAAGTCGATTTTTATCAGGACAGAAGCGATAAACGTCTTGATGACCTTGATACAAAATTACTTTCTTTGATGTCCATTGATGATTTGCAAAACTCTCCTGTTGCATCTACTAGTAACCAAACTTTAGATAATTACGAGCAAGCAATTGTTTTAATACAACAAGGAAGGCTTGATGAGGCATTAGGGGCATTAAATGTTTTTGTGCAAAGTTCACAAGACTCCACGCAAACACCATTGGCGTATTTCTGGCTTGGTGAGATACATCTAAACAAAGGAAACCTTAGCGCAGCAACACAGAACTTCAATACCTTGCTTGGCCTATACCCAAGTCATTGGCGAATACCATTGGCAAAATATAAGTTAGGCACTATATATCTTGAGGAAGGCAATCTGGAAAGAGCTAGAGCTCAGTTCCAAAGTGTTATTGAAGATTTTCCTGAAAGTTCTGCAGCAAAAGCTTCCAGAGAGTCATTAAGTAGTCTAGAATAAGACGCTTCAATCTGGGTCGTTAGCTCAGCTGGTAGAGCACCGGGCTTTTAACCCGTTGGTCATAGGTTCGAATCCTATACGACCCACCAGATTTAGGTCTTTCTAAAAAACCTTTTTTTGAAAACATTTAATATGTTAGGTAACATTACTGTTACAAATGTAACAAAACATAAACTTGAAAAAACAACAGTTACCCCAAGAATTAGATAGATATGAATAATTTAGCAAGAAAACTTTTCGCAGCAATAACAACAGTCATTTTAGTAGCTTGTGGAGGAGGAGGATCTTCTTCGCCTGCACCAGCACCAACACCGGCACCAACACCGGCACCAACACCGGCACCAACCCCAGCACCAACACCGGCACCAACACCGGCACCATTGGTGGCTTCATTGTTAGATTTAACAATTAATGGAGATGCGGTAAGCGTTCTACAGCTCAGAGGTGTAAATAGTGGATCAACACCTGGAGGTTCAGCAACTGCAGATTTAAGAACAGTTTATGCTTACTCACCGGATGGTACAGGGGGTTCAGCAAATTATGAAGGTAGTGTATGGCCGTATGTAACAACAGACAGAGACATTTCAGAATTAGTAATTGACTGGGCACAGATACCTGAAGACCCATTCCCAGAATTTACTAAAAATGACGAAAACCATATCTTAATTAATGGAAGACCTGCATATCAGTACAGCGGAGATAATTCATCAAGCGATGCAACTGGTAATGCAAATGGAAATGTATGGTGGTTATTTGATAATACTGGAGAAACATTGCAACCTGCTCCAGAGCCAACACCAGAGCCAACTCCGGAACCAACACCAGAGCCAACTCCGGAACCAACACCAACACCAGAGCCAACACCAGCTCCATCGGGCCTTACAGCTTCTGGAAACATTGGTGTACAAGGACCGTTTTTACTTGATTCAGATTTAAATAGCCCAGACTATGAAAACGTTTCTAATAACTTCACAAACAGGACACAGTTTGTTGAAGATGGAGCAACTATTCTTGGTTGGGCTGGACAGGAACAATCAGCAGAAATTGATGATGGCATTGATTTATATCAAATTGTAGCTGGCAACTCGCCGATAAGCTTAGAGCTACAAATCATTACCCATGATGGTGATTCAGGTAATACAACAACTAACTCAGATTTAGATATGTATGTCTTAGATACTGAACAAAATTCAGTCTCACAAGGAGCTTCACTTGCCAAAGTTGAGAATGCTGAAGTGCCTGCAGGAGCAGGAGATATATATTATATCTACATTGATCACTGGACAGACTACAACTCAGTTCCTTCATCATATGTCATTACATCAACGCCTGGCTTTGCAGTAAGTGATGAGAAGAGAAGTCAGATGAGCGCATCAAATGCTGACTTTAGTATGGAAAAAATACTTATAGCTAAAAGACCAAACATCAACGAGATTCCTATCCCTGAAGGTGGAACTCAAAACGTGCTCATTGAAGAAATGGGCGAAAAGCAAGGTGGTCTGGTGGATGTTACTCCAGCTGAATTATTTGCTATGGCAAATATGCCTGAAGAAATGAATATTGAGGATGATCTCGAGGATAAATTAATTAAGGTACTTGAGAAAGGAAGATGGAGTAAAGCATTGGCAATTTTACAATCAAGAGCTCCAGGATTATTTGTCGAGCCACACTGGAACCACAAGTTACATCTTGAATCTTTTGTGAAAGACCCATCTTACGATACGTATCAATGGTGGAATTTTGATATAGTGAATTTACCAGAGGGTCTAGACAGAATTGGAGCAGAAGTGAAACCAGTTAATGTTGCTGTTCTTGACTCTGGAAGCCCATATTCAGTAGATCCTGCATTCGAAAGATCAGTCTTTAATACAGAGTGGGGTTGGGATATGGAAGATAATGACAACCTTTCTGATGATGTTGAATTTGAACAACAATCATTCAGTCATGGTGTCCATGTTGGAAGCACAATCTCACAGTTAAATGATGGTATTGATGGTAATGGTTTTGGAGCAAGGGTAACTCCAGTAAGAGTTTGCTACCAAAGTGGTTGTGGGCCTACTTATGAAGCATATTTATTCCTCAACGGAGATGATAATCAATCAGCAACATCATTTGCTCAAAGGAGTGGCAACCAACCGCTCCACGCAATGAATATGAGTTATGGTGGTGGAGGAAGTGATAGCTCTGCTTCATGCTCAAAACTGGCTGAGCTATCAGAAAAAGGAGTTCTTGTTGTATCTTCTTCCGGTAATGGAGGCATAGGCTCAATGAATTATCCATCTGCATGTCCTACTGTATTCTCCGTAGCAGCAACAAATGGAATACACAGAAGATCAAGCTACTCGTCTACGAACCCTAGAGTTGACTTTGCTGCACCTGGTGGTGAGTATTCAGATTGGGGTAAAGAAGGCGACTCAAGACCAGATGGTGTTGATGATTTAGTTTATGCATACGCAAATCAAGAATCATGGGTCATTAACAGCAACAATGGTAACTATCTTGTTGGAGCTCAAGGCACTTCAATGGCATCACCGCACGGTGCAGGTTTCCTTGGTTTAATCAAATATTATTGGGAGGATGTTGTAAAACCATTTGAGAGCAATCCAAGCTTACCATCTGTCTTAGGATATAGAGAGGTTGAATCATTGTTGGCAGCAAACTTATTAACAAATGATGTTAATAAAGAATCTCGGGAATTTGATACCATTGCAAGACCAGGATGGGATGAGCATTTAGGCTATGGAATAATCGATCTGGAAAAAGCACTAAACTCAATTGATGCATTCGAATCAGGATACTTCACAGATATCAATGACCTTCCGTACTATGATGGTCCTTCGACAGTTAACTTGAATTCAGAAAATGGCTATCAAGGATCATTTACAATCACACCATATGGTCCTGCAGGCGATGGTTTTAATGAGGTTACATACACCTATGTGGACGAATTCTTAGATCTTGAGGTTAATGGTTTAGATTTTAATGTTTCTAAAGCTGCTGATTACAATTGGGCTGGTTGGGTAAACACAAACATTACTTTTGATTTTCCTCTCGTTGATGGAGCAGTTTTACCATTTGATGGTTATGAATTGCTTTCAGTTGGCGTAACTATCTCTTTCCATGTATTAGGCGAAGCTACAGAAGCTAATTTCCCAGCATTAAGGGCTAAACTTATAGACTCAGATGGAATAGTTGTTCAGGAACGAACTTCTGCTGTAGTTGATGGCCAAGGATACTTCGTTTTTGATGAATTAAGTTCAGGCACTTACAGAATGACACTGGGATCAGATATAAATGGTGACAACTCCTGGGGTGGACCTGGCGAGATGTCAGGAGCTTCAGATACATTTGAAATTACTGACTCAAGTGTTGCTGATATTTCAGTAATGCTGGCCCCTGAAGTAGAGGGTTCAGCAAACGCTGCCCCAGTAATAAGTTCTGCACCAATCACTCAAGCATATGTTAACAACAGTTATTTCTATATAGTATCAGCAAGTGATGATGACGGTGATTCACTAAGTTATGCAGTTGAAATAATTAATAGAGACACTGGAGCAGAAGCAGACTTCCTATCATTCTTAAATAATTTCTTACAAGGCACTCCAAGAGATGATGACATTGGAGAATATGATGTCAGAATTATTGTTTCAGATGGAACAGATGCAGCCGTTCAGGAATTTATTCTTGCTGTAGAAGAATAAATCAGAATGACTGAGGAAACTAATTCCTTAGTTGAAGGCTTTTTTAAGTCAATAACACCTGATTATGTATTTGGGGAACAAAGTTCCCCTGATGCGCCTGATTACTCTCAAGAGGATAACTGGGCTGCACTTCCTAAAACTAATTCAAAAGCAGAATTAACTCCCTCATCTATTGAAAATAGTGATGTTATTAAGGACATAAATTGTTTTTTTGTTCATCCAACAGGATTTTTTCTAAAAGATTGGAATTTTGATTTAAATAAAGAAACTGCAACTTTCCAAAGGACAGAGCTTATGCTCGCCACCCAGGCTTCTGCATTTAATGGCATAAGCAATATATATGCTCCGCAGTATAGGCAGGCTACATTTGCCGCAATTTCAACCAATCAACATGAATCAAGCATAAATTCTCTTGAATTAGCATATTCAGATGTTAAAAATGCATTTGAATATTTCCTTTTTGAAATTAATAAAAATAAACCATTTATTCTTGCATCACACAGTCAAGGATCATTGCATTCTCAAAGACTGCTAGTTGAATTTGCATCCTACCTGAAGCAAAACATGATTGCAGCTTATTTGATTGGTTATCCGCTGGAGCAAGATTATCTATCTTCTTCTGGGTTTTCTAAGCCAACAAATGAAACAGACCCACAAGTTGTAATTCAATTTCAAACAGTTGGTGAAAGTGGTAAAAGACCCAGATTAAAATTTTGGCTACCAGAGGGCAATTGCTATAAATTAAAAGAACCAGGAGCACTGGCTAGTGCAAATCCAATTTCTTGGCAGCAAGATAATGTCTGGCACTCATCGGATATTGAATCTTTGTTAATGCCAAAAATAAGTGGGCAGAACGTTTTTCTTGATTATCTTGCTGAAGGCAAAACAAATGGAAAAATTAAAGAGTTATGGTTTCCAGATGATCAAGAAATATCTGCTAAACTCTCCTATGATGGCTTGCTGGAAACAAAAGGCTCGAGTATTGATAGAATTTTAAAAAGAGATATTTCAGGAATGAAAGATCTCCACATATGGGATTACCAAATTTTTTGGAGTCATATTAGAAAAAATGCTGAAAAAAGAGCCCAATCTTTTTTAGGAAAATAATTGAAATTAACATTTATTGAAAAAATTTCTTTTGGTTTTGGTGGTGGTGTAAATGCAGTCAAAACTGATTTTTTTGTTTGGTACTTAGGTGTTTATTATCTTACCATAGTTGGTTTAAATCCTTTATATACTGGAACTGCACTCCTCATAGCATTAATATTTGATGCATTTTCCGATCCATTAATTGGAGCTTTTTCAGATCGGATAAAATCAAAATTTGGGAGAAGGCATAGTTTGATGCTCTTGTCACTTGCACCAATAACTCTAAGCTATTATTTATTATTTATCCCCCCAGACTTAATTCTTGATCATCAATTCAATACTTTTTTGTGGCTAACAATATTTTCAATCCTTACTAGGTTCTTTGTTTCTTTATTCGAAATTCCTCACAAAGCTTTGGCAGTTGAAATACCAAAATCCTATGAGGATAAAGCTTCGATAATGTCATTGAGAGAAGGTTTTCAATCATTAATCGCTTTATCTCATTCTTTTCTGATTCTGCCACTTATTGGCTTTCAAAATGATATGAGTGATTGGAGTGCGGTTGGACAGGTTGGAGCAGCTTTAATGTTTGCATTTGGATTAATTTCAATTCTTGGCACATTGTCATTGGTCCCAAAATTGCCTAAATGGGAAGGGAATGAAAATTCAGTTCTTAAAGACAAAGTCTCACAATTAAAAGGAGAGTTTGGGTATGTATTGCTAAACAAACCTCTAAGGATTTTTTTGTTGGGCTCAATCTCTATACAAATTGCATGGGGTTTAGCAAACAGTTTGACATTTTTAACACAAACACAATTTTGGGATCTAACCCCACTTCAAATAA
This sequence comes from uncultured SAR86 cluster bacterium, assembly GCA_902535365.1. Taxonomy (GTDB): domain Bacteria; phylum Pseudomonadota; class Gammaproteobacteria; order Magnimaribacterales; family TMED112; genus TMED112. The sequence goes on along the minus strand of CACATF010000002.1, from coordinate 126,914 downwards.
GAAACTTTGTTGCTATTTATTTTTTAACTGCTGCATTTAGTTGGTTTTTAACACCAAAATTGGTTAAATCTTTTGATAAGAAAAGACTGGTGATTGTTTGTTTATTGCTGATAGGTGTCTTTCATTCAGCACCCTATGCTTTGTATAAAATAGGTTTAGCACCAGCTGCTGGAAGCAATGAAATAATTCAATTCTTATCTATATTTTTGTTCTTAACTGGAATTTTTTCAATTATGAGTCTAATGGTGCGAGAATCAATGATTCCTGATGTTGTTGATGAAATTCATGCATCAACTGGTCTTCGACAAGATGGAACAATAAGCGCCCTTACATCATTTTGTGCAAAATGCATGACAGGATTCGGCCAATTTTTCTCAATGTTGATACTTTGGATAATTGGATATCCAAGTGAGGGAAGTGCAACCTTAATGCAGAGAGAATATTTAGCTATTGCACATGGCCCACTAGTATTTCTCATGTTTGTTATTCCTATAATTCTATTTATGCAATATCCAATTTCTCGATCCAAGCACCGTCAAATAATTGGCAAACTAAATCAACAAAAAAAATTATAAAGACTTGTCTAGTTCTCTAAATGCTATAATCGATTTTTATTTTTTAGAATTATGGAAGTTGTAGACGCAATAAAAAATCGTTATTCAGTTCGAGGGTTTCTTAACAAAGAGGTGGAAAAAGACACTGTTAAGAAAATTATTGAACTTGCCAAAATGGCACCATCTGGTGTGAATTGTCAGCCTTGGAAAATTTATGTTGTTATGGGAGATGCAAGAGACAGTCTTGTAGCTGAGGCTCTATCAAAAGTAGATGCTGGAAAAATGGACAAAGAAGAGTATGCAGTTTATCCCTCTGAGAGACCGGACTGGTATAAAGCTAGACAAAGGGCAGCAGGGTTTGGCTTATATAAGGCTTTAGGTATTGAAAGAGATGATATGGCTGGACGGCTAGAACAAGGTAGAAAAAACTATGAATTTTTTGGAGCACCTGTCGGGATCTTTATAACTGTAAATAAAGCTTTAGGATCAAACGGTTGGGGGTATGTTGGTCATATGGTTCAAACTTTATGTCTTGCTGCAGTAAATGAAGGTTTGGGCACATGTCTTCAAGAAGCATGGGCTGGATTTCCTCAATTAGTAAGAAAACATGTTGATTATGGAGATGATGAGATTCTTTGGTGTGGAATTGCACTTGGCTATCCAGATGAAAAGCATCGAGCAAACAGCTTCAGAACTGATCGTGAAGATTTTGACAACTATGCCAAAATAATTGAGTAATGAAAATTTTTGAATTGCCAAGTGAGCATGGGCACCTCAGAGGAGCAATTTGGGATAATGTTGAAAACCCAAAAGGAACAATTCAGATAGCGCATGGGCTTGTTGAATATCATGATCGATATGATGAATTTGCTAAATTTCTAAATGAGCATGGATATATAGTCTATTGTAATGACCATCTAGGGCATGGCCTGCATGTAAAAAAGGGTGAACTTAAAGGTTATTTTGCTGATGAAAACGGTTATGAGGCAGTAGTTGACCAATTAGCTGAGATGAACTCAGTTATCAGAAAAGCTCATCCATCATTAAACCACTTTTTTATAGGCCATAGCTTAGGCACAGCTTTAGGACTCTCTTTTTTAAAAAGGAATATTTCTTTTGAGGCGGTAATTTTAAGTGCTCCTTTTACTAATCATGATTTCATATTGTTTCTATTTGGCATTCTTGTGTGGCCTGAGTACAAGTTTCAGGGCAAGAGAGCAGTTAGCATGGAAATGGAGAAGCATACATCTTTGAAGCATAATTCCTTCTTTAAACCTAATAGAACACCACATGATTATCTTTCTAGAGATCATGGTAGAGTTGATTCATATGTGGAGGATGAACTTTGTGGGTTCCCTAAAACAACTCAGATGTGGCTGGATTTAAAAAGTGGGTTTGGAGGACTTTGGACAAAAAAAAGTTACAAAGAAATCGATCCAGAAACAAGAGTTTTAGTAGTTACAGGCGACAAAGACCCGATCAATAATAATGGCAAACAAGCAGAGACAATGCATAATTCATTTGTAGATATAGGCTTGAACTCTGAGATTGAGGTTTATCCTGACATGCGCCATGAACCTTTAAACGAAATAGGAAGAGAAGAGGTGTTTAAAAGAATGGAAAGCTTTTTTTCAAAACAATCTTAAGATCTTCGGACGTAAGTTTGTAGTATAAGAATTCTTTCCGTAATGATTTCTCTTATCTTAAAATTATTACGAGCAATTCTTCTTGCCTCTTGGAGATCCATAAGTGCCTCTTCATATCGTCCTGAATAAAAAAGAAACTCGCTGTTAGTTAAGTGATATCCCAGCATATTGTTGCTTAATTTTTGAACCTCACTTAAGTCACGCAATAAATTTACATCAACAGGCCTGTAGAATTTAATATCCTCAAGGACACCCTCTGCCGCGACATAATCTTCCTCTTGTATAAAAGCATTGGCAAGGTTATAGCTTAATGGATAATTTCCTAGTGAAACTGATAATAATTTCTTCGTATAGTCTTTGCTTTTTCTTACATTCCCTGATTCAGTATAAACTTCAGCAATTGTAGTTTTGATAATTAAATTATCTGGGTATTTTTTTTCGAGCCCGTTCAAAATTTCAATCGATTTAGAAAAATTAAGCTTCTTCATCTCGATTAGTGCTCTGAAATATTTATCATCATCAGTGTCTCCAATTTCTTTCTCAAAAGCACGAATTGAAAGATTATCAGTCATAAGGTACTTGACTCGATTTTTGATCAATCTGAAATTAAAACTGTCAACAGTTCCATCTTGAGGGTTTTCTCTAGCTCTTTCTCTTGATTCGGTTATTCTTCTTGTAGTGACAGGGTGGGTCAATAAAAATTCAGGCGGAGTATCACCTGATAACCTTCTTAGTTCTTGCATGTTCTTAAACATTTCAGCCATTTCGCTCGTGTCATAACCTGAATTTTCAAGTGTTATGAATCCCTCTCGGTCTGCCTCAGTTTCGTAGAGACGTGAAAACCTTAATCTTTGGGAAGCAAGCAAACCTTGTGCACCAATAACTGCAGCTGGCGCTTGAGTTGCCACAGCCACGACGATTGAAGCTAGCACAGTTGCTAAACTGGCATTACTTCTATCGCTATTTTCTAAAATTTGACGAGCAAAATGTCTTTGACTTAAGTGAGCCAACTCATGAGCTACCACAGAAGCAAATTGCGCTTCATTATCAGCATATTTAAAAAGCCCAGCGTTTACACCTATTATCCCTCCAGGAGCTGCAAACGCATTTAAATTATTGTCTCTAATCAGGAGGATCTCAAAAGTCTTTTTGCTTACTTTGCTGTTTTCACCAATCTTATAAATAAAAAGTTCAGTCCACTCCTGAACAATAGGGTCATATAAAATATCAGTTTCTCTTTTTAAATCTCTAAGAAATTGTCTCCCCAGAATTTCCTCTTCTGTCTCAGAAACAGCCCCACTCAATCTATCTCCGATTAAAGGGAGCTCAATGGTTTTATCTTGAGAATATAAGATAAAGGCACAAAAAAATGCTAAAAAAGAAAAAGTGTTTTTATTCATAAGAGTTAACTATAATTATTTGATAAGGTTTTTTTAATAAAATTCAAAAAATAATGAGATTAAATAATCTGCTTAAAAACCAACAATTGATGTTTTTAGCATCGGTTCTAGCTTTTGGTTTTTTTTCGTTATGGGTTTTGGGAGATCTTGCATCCCCAATATTAACAAGCATTGTTTTAGCATTTCTATTTAGACCTCTTCATGTATATCTGTCTAAAATTGGAGTGCCAAAGAGAATAAGCATTGTTATAACTTTCATAATTGCAATTACCTTAATTCTGTTATTTTTTCTAATTTTTATACCTTTATTTGCTAATGAAGCAAATAGATACATAAGTGAGATACCTAATCTTGGCTTTATTACGGAACCATTGCTTGCTTTTTTAAGTGAGGTTAATGCTCCGATAGAGTCAATTGAAGGAGCTCAAAGCATCCTAGCAGACATTAGTGGGTTTGCATCTGATGCAGTTTCATTTGGTATTTCAAGAATACAAGATACCGCAAGCTTATTACTTGCCATCATTTTAGTTCCGATTTTTTTATTTTTTTGGTTGTGGGACACTGATAGCTTATCTAAAGGTTTCTCAAATATCGTTCCAAAAAAGAGAAAATTCCTATCAAAAGTCTGGAATGAAACAAATTTAAATTTTCAAAATTATTTTAAGGCAAAATTTATTGAAGTATTTGTTGTGGGTATCTTTGGTAGCTTAATGTTTTGGCTGTTGGGTGTTAATAGCCCAGTGCTTCTCGGTGTTACGTTTGGCCTAAGCCAACTCATTCCATTTTTTGGCCCTGTCTTCATGACTTTTCCAGTTTTAATAGTGAGCTTTGCACAGTTTGGTTTAGATCCATATGTTCTGTTTATATTATTTTGCTATGCAATGCTGCAAAACATTGATGGAAATATTTTCCTTCCATTTTTAATGTCTGGAGTAGTTAAGCTGCCGGCAGTGGTGGTTCTTCTTTCTGTATTTTTCTTTGGTGCGCTTTTTGGAATTTGGGGGGTATTCTTTGCTGTGCCTCTGGCAAGTTTTATAAAGTCACTTATGGATAATTGGAAACTGGCAGACTCTTAAAGGGCAGCGAGAGTATCCAGTACTTCTTTTGCATGCCCGGGAACTTTAACTTTACGCCATTCCTTAATTAATGATCCATCTGGCCCAATCAGGAATGTGCTTCTCTCAATGCCCATGTATTTTCTTCCATACATAGATTTTTCTTTCATCACATCGTAAGCCTTACACATTGTTTCGTCAGGATCTGAAATTAAATCAAAGTTTAGAGACTCTTTTTCAATAAAGCTTGCATGAGACTTAAGCGAATCTCTTGATACTCCAACTATTTCACAATTTAATTTTTGAAAATCTGACTTTAAGTCTCTAAAGTCCTGGCTTTCAACAGTACATCCAGAAGTCTTATCCTTTGGATAAAAATAGATTACAAGGTACTTGCCTGCAAAATCACTTAGAGCAATTTCTTTATTTTCACCAACTAAACCTAAAAAATTTGGAGCTTTTGATTTATTATTCATGATTAGATTATAGGAAAAAATACATTGAAAGGAAGTATTGTAGCAATAGTTACCCCAATGCTTGAAAATGGGGAAGTTGATTTTGACTCATTTAAAAAATTATTAAGTTTTCATGAGGAAAATAATACTGATGGAATAGTTTTGGTTGGAACAACTGGTGAATCTGCAACTCTGTCCGCAAATGAGAGAGAAGAGATTTTTAAATTTGCTTTTTCTGAGACAGAAATACCTTTGATGGCTGGAGTAGGCAGTTCATCGACCAAGGAAGCATGCAGACTTGTAGAGATTGCTGCAAAATCAGGGATTACAGAATGCCTTGCTGTAACACCATATTACAATAAACCATCACAAACTGGTCTTGAACTGCATTTTACCGAGTTAGCAAACACTCAATCAATGATTACGCTTTATAACGTTCCTGGTAGAACAGGAGTTGATTTGTTGCCAGCTACAACAAAGAAATTAATTCAAAATGAAAATATTGTTGGGATTAAGGAAGCTGTAAATTCTACTGAAAGGCTTGAAGAATTGGCAGACCTGAAAAAGGTTCAGCCCGAATTTAACCTCCTCTCTGGTGATGATCCAACTTTTGTAGATTTCATGAAAATTGGTGCCGATGGGGTTATTTCAGTTGCAGCAAACGTTATTCCTAAGCAAATAAAAGAATTAAATGATTTATGTCTAGATGGGCAATACTCTGCTGCCCTAGATAAAAATCAAAGCTATGCAAATTTATATGAACTATTGTTCATTGAAGCTAGTCCAAGTCCATGTAAGTTCCTACTTGAAAAAATGTCTCTACTAAAGAATAATCTTAGGTTACCATTACATCCTTTATCAGAGAGTTTTAGGAAAAAAGTTTATGAAGCGTTCATCAGTATTTAACATTTTTTTAATTGCACTACTTATAATTGGGTGTTCATCTAACGAAAATACTAGTGCTTACTGCCCAGAGGATGGATGTCTTCTGGAGAGAAATAACCCAAATGAACGTTTTTCCGAAACTGCTGAACAACCAGTTGAGACAGACTTTGAAGCAATGGAAACTTCAAATGACTTCCCTTTCCCTCCAAAAGCAGAAACTTTTATAAGAGAAGGTGAAATCCCAAGACCAAAGAAAATTTTCTCATCGCAAGGCTCTGAGAATGTTGAAGTCAGAAGGCTTGGGGGAATATATTGGATCTACTTAGAAGCTTTGCCATCCAAGTCTTGGCCTTTGATAAAAGATTATCTGGCATATAGAAATTACGACTTGAGTAAAGAGGAGCCTTCAGAAGGTAAAATTGAAGCAAAGAATGTCGACAATGAATTTGTGGAGCTAACTTTAGAACATGGTATTAAAAATAATAGCTCTGAGGTTTATTTGCTAGATGAGAGTAACCAGAGCAAAGCTCAAGAGCTCTTTGAAGATATGGCAGCTTATTTGTCCATAAATCTTCCAGGTTATGAGGGAAATTCAATAGCTGCACAATCTTTGAATCTAAATAAGAAAGCTCGAATAGTTTATGTGCAAAAAGAAATAGGTATTGAATTTAAACTTCCATTTGATCGTACTTGGTCAGCCATTTCTAGGGCAATTGAAAAAACTGATTACGAAGTAGTGGATACAAATAGGGAGCTTAAATATATTCAAATTAAAGCAAAAAATTCAAATAGAAATTTCTTCCAGAATTTAATTAACCCGATAATTCAAGATGAAGCTGAAGCTGATTATGAATTGATTTTTTCAGATTCATCCGGTGACACATTGCTTGAATTTAAGAAATTATCACAAACAGAAGTTTCTGTTGACGAATTAGTTGATAATATAAACGAATCTTTATCATGATCGAAAAAAAAGAACTACTATCAGAAGGAAAAGCCAAATCCCTTTACAGCACCAGCAATAATGGTGAGCTTTTAATGGTGTATAGAGACGATACATCAGCATTTGACGGAAAAAAAACCGAGGCTCTTAAAGGAAAAGGGGAAATTAATAACAGATTTAACGCTTTCATAATGGAATACCTTTCTGATAATGGAATCAACACACACTTTTTGAAAGAAACATCAAATAATGAAAGTCTTGTTAAAAGCTTAGACATGTTGCCAGTTGAGTGTGTGGTTAGAAACATTGCTACAGGATCACTTTGCAGAAGACTCGGGGTAGAGCAGGGTCTGAAATTTGAAAATCCACTTTTTGAATTTTTTCTTAAGAACGATGAATTGGGCGACCCATTAATTAATGACAACCACATCATTGCTTTTGAATGGGGCACACAAGAAGAAATCGATAAAATGAAAGAGTTGACGTTTAAAATCAATGAATTGCTATGCTCCTTGTTTGATGATGCTGGATTAATACTAGTTGATTACAAAGTTGAATATGGTAGACATTCAGAGGGACTGATTCTTGGTGACGAGTTTACTCCAGATGGGTGCAGAATCTGGGACAAAGAGACAGGCGAAAGCTTAGATAAAGATAGATTCAGAAAAGATCTTGGTGATGTTGTTGAATCTTACCAAATTGTTGCCCATAAACTGGGCATTTCTATATAAATTTGGTTTAAAAAACCACATTGAACTATACTTATATATTACATGAAAGACTTAAAATATTTTGATTATGCATCTACAACTCCTGTTGACCCTAGAGTAGCTGATAAGATGTATGAGTGTTTAAAGCTTGATGGCAATTTTGGTAATCCAGCATCAAGATCTCATGAATTTGGTTGGAAAGCTGAAGAAGCAGTTGAGAGAGCGAGAATGCAAGTTGCATCCTTGGTGAATGCAGACACAAGAGAGATTGTTTGGACCTCAGGAGCTACGGAATCTGATAATTTAGCAATAAAGGGTGCAGCACGTTTCTACAAAGATAGAGGCAATCACATTATTACATCTAAAATAGAGCATAAAGCTGTTTTAGATCCATGTAGACAGCTCGAAAGAGAAGGGTTTGAAGTTACTTATCTAGACCCAAATGAAGATGGAGTTATAACTCTAGATATGCTTAAAAAACATATTAAAGACGAAACTATTCTTGTTTCTTTGATGCATATAAATAATGAATTGGGCTCAGTTACAGATATTGAGGAAATAGGTAATTTCACAAGAGAAAACAATATTATCTTTCATGTTGATGCAGCTCAAAGTACGGGAAAAGTGAATATAGATTTGTCTAACCTAAATGTTGATCTGATGTCCTTTTCCGGCCACAAAACATACGGCCCTAAAGGTGTAGGTGCTCTTTATGTGAGAAGAAAACCAAGAGTACGGCTTGAAGCACTAATCCATGGCGGAGGTCATGAAAGAGGGTTTAGATCTGGAACGCTTGCAACGCATCAGATTGTTGGAATGGGTGAAGCATTTAAAATAGCACAAGATGAAATGGAAAAAGACAATAAGCATATTAAAAAACTTTCAGACATTTTTTATAAAGAGATATCTGAAATTGAAGAGATTTTCTTAAACGGAAATGAAAAAAACAAAGTGCCCAATATTACAAATGTTAGCTTTGCTTACATTGAGGGAGAGTCTTTGATAATGGCTCTTCAGGATGTAGCGGTTTCTTCTGGGTCAGCATGCACCTCAGCAAGTTTGGAGCCTTCATATGTATTAAGAGCACTTGGCAGACCGGACGAACTAGCGCATAGCTCAATAAGATTTTCATTTGGCCGTTTTACAACAGAAGAAGAGGTAAGGTCTGTTGCCGAAACAACGAAAAAAGTAGTTGCTCAACTCAGAGAACTTTCCCCACTATGGGATATGTTTAAAGATGGAGTAGACCTTGAAAAAGTGGAGTGGATACCCCATTAAAAGACTATGGCTTATTCAAGAAAAGTTATAAAAAAATTTCAGGACACTTTAAATAACCCTGCAGCTCATAACGTAGGTCGCTTAGACCCAAACGCAAAGAATGTCGGCACAGGTATGGTTGGTGCCCCTGCATGTGGTGATGTAATGAGACTTCAGATAGAAGTTGATGATGACAACATTATTACAGACTGCAAATTTAAAACTTATGGATGTGGGTCTGCAATTGCATCAAGCTTACAGATGATAGAGATGCTGAAAGGCAAAACTCTTGAAGAAGCAAAAGGAATTAAAGACAGAGAAATAGCTGATCTGCTCGAACTTCCTCCAATTAAAATCCATTGTAGTGTTTTAGCAGAAGACAGCATTAAGAGGGCAATAGCGGATTATGAATCCAAAAAAACATAAGCCTGATTTAATTAACTTTACTACAAAAGCCCTAGCGCATTTCAAACACAAGGTTTCGTTGCAAGGCAAAGAAAACAAAGTCAGACTGGGCGTTAAAAAAATGGGGTGCAACGGCTACTCTTACTACTTCGAGTTTACCAACAGACTAAATAAATCTGATCATAAAATAGAGATAGATGGCATTGAATTTTATATTCCCTCAGATTCAGTAGAAATAATCAAAGGCAGTCAAGTAGATTTCACTATTGAAGGCTTAAACCAGGGTGTTAAATTTTTAAATCCAAATGCAAGCGCGGTTTGCGGATGTGGGGAAAGTTTTACAGTAAATGATTTAAATGAGGAAATCCTAGAGGATGCAAAAAAAAAAGATAAAAGTACTGCCTCATGAAGTTATATGCCCTGATGGCATGATGATAGAGGCAAACCCAAATGAATCTATCCTTGATGCTTGTCTGCGAAATGGTTTAAAGATTGAACATGCCTGCGAAAAAGCATGTGCATGCACTACTTGCCACGTTATTATCAAAGAGGGTTTTAATGATCTAAATGAAGCCTCTGATGAAGAGGAAGATCTCCTAGACAAAGCATGGGGTCTTCAATCAACATCTAGATTAAGTTGCCAAGCTTACCCTGTATCAGACCTCACAGTAGTAGAGATACCTAAATATACAATTAACCAAGTTTCTGAGTTAACATAACATGCTTAAATGGGTGGACACTTTAGATATTGCTATAGAGCTCTATGAAAAACATCCGGATATTGATCCTCAATGGATTAGTTTTGTTGATCTTAGAAGTTTGGTAATGTCTTTAGAAGATTTTGATGATGACCCAGATCGATGCAACGAAAAAATATTAGAATCAATCCAATATAATTGGATAAAGGAGAAAGAATAATGGAAAAAACACTATCAATTGTGAAACCTGATGCGGTTTCAAAAAATGTCATTGGAAAAATATTAGACCGTTTTGAATCAGCAGGTTTAAAAATTGTTGCTGCAAAAATGATTCATCTAAATGATGAAAAGGCTAAAGGATTTTATGCAGAACATGAGGGCAGACCATTTTTTGATGCTCTAGTTGAATTCATGACTTCTGGACCAATTGTTGTTCAAGTCTTAGCTGGCGAGAATGCTATTAAAAAAAATAGAGAGCTTATGGGTGACACTAATCCAGAGACAGCAGACCCTGGCACAATCAGATCTGATTTTGCTGAAACTATTGATGCAAATGCTGTCCATGGATCAGATTCTCCAGAAAGTGCAGCTAGAGAAATAGCATACTTTTTTGATGATTCAGAAATTGTTGGTTAAAAGTTAATGTGGAACCTCTAATCCCAAAAAGAAAAAAAACTAAAAAAATCTGGGTTGGTGACGTTGCTGTGGGTGGCGATGCTCCAATTTCTGTGCAATCAATGACCAACACAGAAACAACAGATGTTGAAGCAACAGTAAAACAAATTAATGATCTTGAAGAAGCTGGTGCTGACATTGTTAGGGTTTCTGTTCCCTCTATGGAAGCTGCTGAAGCTTTTAAAAATATCAAACAGCAAACAAATATTCCTTTAGTATCTGATATTCATTTTGACCACAAGATTGCACTAAAAGTTATGGAATACGGAGTTGATTGTGTTCGTATTAACCCAGGAAACATTGGATCTGAGAAGAAAATTAAAGAAGTCATTGATGTTGCTAAAGACAAAAATATACCTTTAAGAGTAGGGGTTAATGCGGGCTCACTGGAAAAAGACCTTCAGCTAAAGTATGGCGAACCAAACTCGGATGCATTAGTTGAATCAGCAATGCGTCATGTCAAAATCTTAGAAAAGTTTAACTACGATAATTTTAAGCTCAGCATTAAATCTTCAGATATTTATATGGCTGTTGAGAGTTATCAAAAAATATCAGATTTAATTGATCAGCCACTTCATCTTGGAATTACAGAATCTGGGTCTCTAAAAACTGGCACAGTTAAATCTTCTATTGGACTGGGAATATTATTGATGCAAGGAATAGGAGATACTATTCGCATTTCTTTGGCCTCTGATCCTATTGACGAAGTCAAGGTTGGTTGGGAGATGTTAAAGTCCTTGAAACTTAGATCAAGAGGTGTAAAAATTGTCGCCTGCCCAAGTTGCTCAAGGCAGAATTTCCAAGTAATTAAAACTGTTAATAAGTTGGAAACGGAACTTTCTGAGATTAAAGAAGAAGTCACTCTTGCTGTAATAGGTTGTTATGTAAATGGTCCTGGTGAATCAAAAGTAGCAGATGTTGGAGTGACAGGTGCATCACCTCAACATTTAATCTACTTAAAAGGAAAGCCAGCATATAAAGTAGATACAGAAGATTTGGAAAAGTCACTTGTAAAAGAGGTAATGAAAATTGCTGAGCAAAAAAGTAATACAATATTAAAGCAATGAAAGATTTAAAAACAATAAGGGGAATGCCTGATTTATATGCTGAAGAAATGAATAGAATTTCTTTTGTTGAAGACGTGTGCACAGAAATCTTCAGATCATTTAATTTCCAAGAATTTAGAACACCAATTTTAGAAAATAAGTCATTATTCGAAAGATCGGCTGGCGATACATCAGATATTGTTCAAAAAGAAGTCTATGAATTTGAGGATAGAAAAGGGGACTTATTGTGCTTGAGGCCGGAAGGAACAGCAGGCATTGTAAGGGCACTTGTCACAAATGGCTTAGATAATGATGAAATAAAAAAGTATTTTTACATTGGTCCTATGTTCAGATATGAAAGGCCACAAAAAGGAAGAAAAAGACAATTCTATCAAGCTGGTGCTGAATTAATTGGAGATCCAAGTTCGAATGCTGATATTGAAGTAATTCAGGTTGCAAACCTCATTCTTGAAAAACTTAATGTTAAAGCTGAACTGCAAATTAACTACATTGGTTGCGCAGATACATTAGAAAAATATAGAGAATACCTCCGCAATTTCCTAAAAGACTTCAAAGATACAGTTGATGAAAAGCTTTATTTCAGATTACAAAGAAACCCAATCAGAGCATTAGACTCGAAGGATGAAAACATTAAGAAGATTCTTAAAGATGTCAAAAAGATTAAAGAGTTTTTTAACAAGGAGCAAAAAGAGAAATTTCAAGATATCCAAAAAAAGCTTTTAGATGCAGGAGTTGATTTTATAATTAATGAGAATCTTGTAAGAGGCCTTGATTATTACACTGGAACAGTTTTCGAATACATATCTAGCGAGCTTGGGGCACAGAATGCAATTTTAGGTGGCGGCAGATACGATAACTTAATAGAAAATTTAGGCGGTAAGAAGCTACCAGCTACAGGATTTGCTCTTGGAATTGATAGACTTTCAGAAATAATTAATGAACCCAAGCAATCTGGAGGCATATTTATTGGTAGTCTGGATGCAGAGTCAAAAAGTTTTGCACAAAAAATTGCTTACCAGCTCAGAAAAAATTCCAGTAACTTAAAAATCGAAACTTATCTTGGAAATGCAAATCTTTCAAAACAAATGAAAAAAGCTGATTCCCAAAGCTTTAAATTTGTTATGATAGTCGGCCAAGAGGAACAAAAAAGCCTTAAATTCAAATTAAAAGATTTGGAATTAAATAAAAGTTTTGAGTTAAGCGAAAAAGAATTATTGGAGTACTTTAGTGGTTGATCAGATTTTAAATTTCATTAAGAACAAATATTTCATTGGGACAGTGGCAGCTGTTGTTGTTGTTTATGCAGCCCTATCTTTCAATCAATACCTTTCAGAAGAGCAGAATAAGAAGGATTTTAAAAAATTCATTAGTGTTAATGAGAGATTAGCTAATACTGAACTTAGTGCTGAATCATTATTAAGCAATTCAGACCTGAATTTTAATGAAGTTGGTTACGAAATAATTGTTAAAACAGTTCTTGCAAAAAAAGCTATAGATGAGGGCAACCTAACACTGGGTGCAACCTTGTTTGAGGATGCATATTCAAAAACAAAAGAAAGCAACATGAATCTCCAAACCAAGAACATTGTTTTGGAACAATTTAGGGAAAATATTGTCAGAATTTATATGGAAATTGACGATTATGAAAACGGTGCCAAATTTCTTGAGATGGGAAATAATAGAGATGCATCATTCTATGAATTGGCAGGGGATTTTTATAAGTATTTTGGTGAAAATGAGCTTGCTAATGAAAATTACGATCTTGCAATATCAGCAGATACTGACGATACACAAAAGAATTTAATTAATTTAAAAAGACCTAGATAATGAAAAATACTCTTAAATTATTTTCAATCATTTTTTTGACTGGTTGTCAGACTCTTGGTTTGATCAATGAGGACCCAAGAGCACCAACGGCTCTGAGTGGTGATAACGATGAGTTTGCATCACAAGCATGGTCACGAGAAGTTGTAACTCCAATAATTACTTACCAATTTTTTGGTGACAACATTCAGCCTAGCAAGTTCTTTGATATAAGTGGTAGTGGAGTTTATTTGGTGGGTGATGAAGCAGTTGAGATGATAAATATTGACTCAGGCGATCTGATGACATCATTAAATATCGAAAATGAACAGGTTATGTCAGGAGTCACTGTTGCTTATAACACATACCTCTACTCAGATATAGAAGGCAAGCTATATCTGCATAATTTAAACAATGGTGACCTAAAGTGGAAAAATGATTTAAAAGATTTAGTAATCTCCAAGGCACTAATAACACCTTTACACGTTTATGTTCAAACATCTTCCGATGTTCTTTATGCTTTTGATTTTCAAACTGGAGAGATTGCTTGGTCTAAAAATGCTCAAGCACCATTGCTTTCGATTAGGGGAACATCAAATCCAGTTTTTTACGAAGGCTTAATATTTGCAACTTTTTCTAATGGCAGGCTTGCTGCTATTCGAGCTGAAGACGGTATTCAATTATGGGAAAAACCAATTTCTAGAATTAAGGGCTCCACAGAACTTGAAAAACTAATGGATGCAGATAGTCCAGCAATTGCTTTTGATGAATTTGTATATGCTGCCAATTACAACGGATCTTTGACAAGATTTAATATCAGAGGTGGAGAAAAATTATTCTCGGTAGATTTATCTACAACAAAACCAATCAAACAATTTAGGGATATGGTCCTGGCTGTAAATGTTGACGATGAGATTATCGCATTTGATGCGCTAAATGGCACAGAAAAATGGAGAAATTCAAGTTTTAAATTCCGAAAAATATCTGAATTAATTTTTATTGGCAATAATATTTATTTTGGTGATCTAGAAGGCTACCTTCACAAATTAAATGCACAAACTGGTGAGACAATTGGACAACAAGCAACAGAACTAGAGGAAATCGTACAGATAGAAGCTAGATCAGGAAGGCTAATAGCCCAAGATTCAAGAGGCTCTCTGTCAGCGTTTGATTTAAATTAAATGAATGAAACAGTTTCTCTTGTTGGCAGAACTAATGTCGGCAAATCATCACTATTCAATAAGCTTATAAAGTCTAAATCAGCTATTGTTTCTAATCATGAAGGCTTAACCAGAGATATTAAAGTTGCTGAACTGCAATATTTTAATAAAGCCGTAAATTTGGTAGATACTGGTGGATTCTTTACCTCAAAAGATGATGATTTTGAAGACTTAATAATTGCCAAAGCATATGAGGCAATAGAACAATCAGATAAAGTTATTTTTGTAGTAGATAAAAAATTTGGCTTATCTCCATATGACAAAGCAATAGCGAATATTGTTAGAAAAAGTGGCAAAAGAAGCTTATTAGTAATAAATAAAATTGATGTTAAAACTGATGAAGGAATAGAAATATTTTTTGAGCTTGGGTTTGATGATTTTGTTACCGTAAGTGCTGAGCATAATCTCAATATTGATACTTTGGTTGAAAAAATATTTGAAGATATTAAAGAAGATGAAAAAGATGATGCCCATAATATCCCAAGAATTTCAATTATTGGAAAACCAAATGTTGGCAAATCTTCATCAATAAATACAATTCTTAAAGAGGATAAAATGATTGTTTCTGATATTCCGGGAACAACAATTGATTCTGTTGATACAAGGGTTGAATTCAAAGGAAAAGAGTATATTTTTGCTGATACTGCCGGCATCAGAAGAAAAAACAAAACTACTGAAAAAGAAGAAAAATTTTCAGTAATAAAGTCTTTAAATGCAGTTGAAGAAGCTAACTTATGTTTAGTCTTTCAAGATGCGAGTGATTGTCTTAAAGAACAAGACCTTAAAATTGTTGAGAGGGCAAAAGAAATTGGCAAAGCAATCATTGTCGTAATAAACAAAACAGATTTACTTAATAGAGAACAGTTAAGTGATCTCAAAAAAAATATTAGTAATGAGCCAGCGTTAAACGGCCTTCCATGTTGCTTTATCTCAGCAATGGAAAATAAAGGATTTAGATCTCTTTTTGACCAAATTTATAGGGTGCTGCAAAATGCAGATACAAACATTTCAACAAATAAATTAAACAAGATTCTCTCACAGGCAAAAGAAGCAAAATCAATACCATACAAAGGGAAATTTAAGCCAAAGATAAGATATATTCATCAGGGTGGTAAGAATCCACATATTCTTACTCTTCATGGCAATTCTCTAGAAAAACTAGAAGGTAGTTACCAAAGATTTTTGACCAATTTTTTTCATAAAAAGTTAAATCTATCTGGCATCACCATTAAACTTAAATTTATTAATTCGAAAAACCCTTATAATTGAACCCACAAAGGCATTTTTCCCTTCTATATATTCTATAATATGCGTGGATATGAATAGGCGCCCAACATTTATTAATCTTCTTTTAATTAGGTTGCCTATTACTGCCATTTCATCAATAAGTCATAGGGTTTCTGGTATTGTTAATTTCTTTATTGCGATTCCAACATTTGTTTTAATTTTTTTAACAGATTACTTGTTAACACCTAATCTTGAGTGGGATCTTAGTAAATATAATTTTGAAGTTAAACTCTTGGTTTCAATCTCATTAATTTCTCTTAGCTACCATATTTTTGCAGGACTGAGGCATTTAATTGCTGATTTTACTAGTTATGGTCATGAGCTTAATGAGGCAGCTAATTCCGCAAAATTTGTATTTGGCCTTACTTCAATATCAGCTGTAATTTTACTTATGGAGATATGGTGATGGGAACATTTTATTGGTATTTGCAAAGAGCTACAGCAATGATTCTTTTAGCTTATGTTGTTTTTATAAGCTTCTCATATCTTATTAAGCCCTGGGGGATAGATGCTTCAGTTTGGCACAATGACATCAATTCGTTAGAAATGAAGATCTTTACATTTTTATTTATCGTCTCAATGGTTATTCATAGTATTCAGGGCCTAAAAGCTGTTGAAGATGATTATTTCTCTGAAAGAACATTAGGCATGTTTGTTTCTGGGCTTGGCAGTTATGCAAAAATATTTAGGTTTATATACAGAGCCTTTATTGTATTAGTTATTTTAATCATTAGTTATATAGTGGTATTCAATTATTTAATGGGAATGTAAATGGAAATTAATGGGCTAAATATTACAGAAAAAGAATTCGATGTAGTAATCGTTGGTGGTGGTGGTTCTGGTTTGAGGGCATCTCTAGAAATTGCTAAATCAGGTCTAAAAGTTGCAGTAGTAAGCAAAGTATTTCCAACACGTTCACATACAGTTGCCGCTCAAGGTGGAATTACTTGTGCAATTGCAAGTGCTGATCCAAATGATGATTGGAGATGGCACATGTTTGATACAGTGAAAGGTTCTGACTACATCGGAGATCAAGATGCAATTGAATACATGTGTTCAGAAGGACCTGATGCTGTTTTTGAACTCGAGCATATGGGCCTTCCTTTCTCTAGGTTTGATAATGGCAGAATATATCAAAGGCCTTTTGGAGGACAATCAAAAGAATTTGGTGAGGGTGGTCAGGCAGCAAGAACATGCGCAGCTGCAGATAGAACAGGACATGCACTTTTACACACACTTTATCAGGCAAATCTAAAAGCAGGAACAGAGTTTTTTAATGAGTGGTTTGCAGTTGATCTTATCAAAAATAATTCTGGTGAAATTTCAGGCGTTAGCTGTTTTGATATGGAGACAGGAGAAGTTTCTGCAATTAAAACTTCAGCAGTAGTTTTGGCAACTGGAGGAGCTGGTCAGGTTTATGAGCAAAATACGACATCTTTAATTTGTACTGGCGATGGCTTAGGTATGGTTTTAAGACAAGATTTACCACTTCAAGACATGGAGATGTGGCAATTCCACCCCACAGGTCTTTATGGAAATGGTTCTCTAATGACTGAGGGTTGTCGAGGCGAAGGAGGCTACCTAATTAACTCAGAAGGGGAACGATTCATGCCTAATTATGCTCCAAAAGCAAAAGATCTTGCTTCAAGAGATGTTGTTTCCAGATGTATCGTTCAAGAAATATTAGCTGGCAGAGGCTGTGGAGATAAGAAAGACCATGTTCTCTTAAAAATAGATCATCTTGGCTCTGATAACATTATGAAGAAGCTTCCAGAAATTAGAGAAATATCAATGACATTTGCAAATGTCGATCCAATTAAGGCTCCAATTCCAGTGGTTCCTACATGTCACTATATGATGGGTGGGATTCCAACAAATATTCATGGCCAAGTAATAACAAAAAACAATCAGGGCGAGGATGAAATAGTCAATGGGCTGTATTCTATCGGTGAAGCAGCAAATGTTTCTGTTCATGGAGCAAACAGGCTTGGTGGCAATTCGCTTCTAGATTTAGTGGTATTTGGAAGAGCTGCAGGACGCCATATTAATGATGATGTTTCAAAATCATCTCAGAGCTCGTTAAGTAAAGAAAATATTGAACAATCAATTATGCCTTTAGTTAAATTGCAGGAGACAAAAGCAGGTGAATCAGTCTTTGCTCTGAAGGCAGAAATGCAGAATATTATGCAATCGTATTTTGGCGTATATAGAAATGAGACCTTAATGAAGGAAGGTATTGAAAAATTAAAGTCTGTTACAGAAAAAACTAAAAAAATTCATTTAGGAGATAAATCAAATCAGTTTAATGCTGAAAGGGTTGAGATACTCGAATATTTAAATCTGTTAGATATTGCAAATTCTACAGCGTATTCTGCACTTGAAAGAAAAGAAAGCAGAGGAGCCCATGCAAGAGAAGATTACCCTGAAAGAGATGATGAAAACTGGCTTTGCCATTCTCTTTATTTCAAAAATAATGATGAGGTGAAGAAAAGAAAAGTGAATTTGTCGCCAAAATCTGTTGACGCATTTAAACCAAAAGCGAGGGTTTATTGATGAGTAAATTTTTGGAGTTAAGTTTGTATCGATTTGATCCAGAAAAAGATCAAAGACCATATATGGCAGACTACAAAATTGAATATGGTTCAAGTGGGAATATGATGGTTATTGATGCTATCAGAAAAGCGCAAGAGAAGGATTCAACTGTTACTTTTAGAAGATCATGTGCTCAGGGTGTTTGTGGATCCGATGGTGTCAATATGAATGGTCAAAATGGCCTAGCATGCATAACTCCAGTGTCCGAAGTTGCCAAAGGAAATAAGCTTGAGGTAAGACCTTTACCAGGTCTTCCTGTAATAAAAGATCTTATTGTAGATATGAAACCATTTTACGATCAATACGAAAAGATTAAGCCTTTTCTTGATAATGATGATGAGATAGCTACTGGACATGAGAGATTGCAGAGTCCAAGTGATCGAGAAAAGCTTGATGGTTTGTATGAGTGTGTATTGTGTGCATGTTGCTCAACTAGTTGCCCTTCTTTTTGGTGGAATCCAGAAAAATTTGTAGGGCCTGCAGCTTTACTACAAGCATATAGATTTATTGCAGACACAAGAGACAAGCAGAAGACTGCTAGACTAAAAAAATTAAATGATGCATTCAGCGTTTATAGGTGTCATGGGATCATGAATTGCACATCTGTATGTCCTAAAGGGCTAAATCCATCAAAAGCAATCAATGAGATTAAGAAGGAGTTAAGAAAAATAGGATAGTGTCAAAGTCATTAGAGGAGAGATTTTTAGACAGCTTCAAAAACGGTGGTAATTCAGAATATTTAGAAATTCTTTATGAGGATTATCTGGAAAACCCTAACTCACTTCCTTCTGAATGGAAGAAATATTTTGATTCAATTCAAAATGGCCAAATTGACGTAAGTCATAAATCAATCGAAGAGCAATTCAGAAATAAAAAATTCCCTACAGAAGCAAAAGTTGAAATTTCAGAGAACTCCAAAGCGTCAGATGTTCAGAATTTGATTAATGCTTATAGGAGAAGAGGGCATCAGGTAGCAGATATAGATCCTCTTGGACTAAGATTAAAAAAAGAAGTCCCAGACCTTAAGCTTGGCTTCCACAACTTATCTGAAAATGACCTTGAATCATCATTCTCAATTTCAAACTTTCAAAACTCAAAAGAACTTTCCCTAAAAGACATCATTAGTTCACTTAAACAAACCTATACCGCAAGTTTGGGATATGAGTTTATGCATATAATGGATAGCCGCATAAGAAGATGGTTTTTAGATAAGATTGAAGGAAAACCAACTCCCTACTACTTTAACAGTGATGAGCAAGAACATATTTTAAAAAGACTGGTTGATTCTGAAGGGCTTGAGAAATTCTTAGCATCAAAGTATCCAGGTGCAAAGAGGTTTGGTCTTGAAGGAGGTGAATCTTTGGTTCCTCTGCTTGATACATTAATTGAAGACTTTGGATCAAGAGGAGTAAAGGAATTAGTGCTTGGCATGTCCCACAGAGGTCGTTTAAATGTTCTCATAAACGTAATGGGTAAAAAACCAAGTGAACTATTTACTGAATTTGCTGAAGATTTTGAGGAAGACGACACTAAAACAGGTGATGTGAAATATCATTTGGGTTTTTCATCAAACATTCTGACAAGTGGTGGTGAAGTTCACCTTGCTTTAGGCTCAAACCCATCTCACTTGGAGATTGTAAACCCTGTAATTCTTGGTTCAGTAAAAGCAAGACAGGACAGAAGGCTAGACAGCGCACAGGATATGGTAGTTCCTATTTTAATGCATGGGGATGCATCATTCTCAGCCCAAGGTGTTGTGATGGAAATTTTACAATTATCACAGACTAGAGCTTATGGAGTTGGAGGGACCGTCCACATTGTAGTAAATAATCAAATAGGTTTTACAACAAGCTTAAAAGAGGATGCAAGATCTACAGAATACTGCACTGATGTAGCAAAAATGATCGATGCTCCAATAATTCATGTTAATGGTGATGACCCTGAAGCTAGTGTAATGGCTGCAAAGTTAGCTGTTGAGTTTAGAGATACTTTCAAGAGAGACATTATTGTCGATTTTGTTTGCTACAGAAGAAGAGGGCACAACGAAACTGATGAACCTTTTGCCACTCAACCAATGATGTACAAAGAAATAACTTCTAAAAACACTGTTACTGAACTTTATCTATCAGATCTTTTAAATAATGATTCAGAGATAAATGAGAAATATGAAGTCTTTAAATCAAATTATAGGAAAAGCATGGAAAAGGGTGAAATGGTTGCAGAATCTATGGCTAGTGACCCAGACCACTCACTGCATTTTGACTGGTCTGCATACATTAAACCAAACTTGAAAAAATCTTACCCAACTAATGTATCACTACAACATCTCAAGGAAAGCATGGCGCCAGGTTTTGATTTTGATAAGGGTACAAACGTCCAAAAGCAAGTTGCAAAACTTTACGATGAACGAAAGGAGATGTTAGAGGGAAAAATTCCAATGAATTGGGGTTTTGCTGAAATGGCAGCTTATGCAACTTTACTAAAAGAGAATTACCCGGTTCGAATTACTGGCCAAGACTCACGAAGAGGTACATTTTCTCACCGACATCTTGTTATAAAAGATCAGCTTACTGGTATTGGTCATGTTCCGCTGGCAAAACTAAATAATGGAAATAAGAAATTTGAAATTTATGACTCTCTTTTATCTGAAGAAGCTGTTCTAGGTTTTGAGTATGGCTATGCATCAACTTGGCCCGAGGGGTTAGTAATCTGGGAAGCTCAGTTTGGCGACTTTGTAAATGTTGCTCAGGTTGTAATAGATCAATTTATTGTTAGTGCACAAACAAAATGGGATAGGCTTTCTGGTTTAACGATGTTCTTGCCACATGGTTATGAAGGTCAAGGTCCAGAGCACAGTAGCTGTAGGCTTGAAAGATTTTTACAATTATGTGCTCATGAAAATATTCAAGTTTGTGTTCCAACTTTACCATCACAAATTTTTCATTTGCTCAGAAGACAAGCAATCAAACCATTACGCAGACCATTGGTTGTTTTAACCCCAAAAAGTTTACTTAGAAATCCTATGGCAACATCAGAACTATCAGATTTAACCAATGGTACTTTTAAAAATATAATCATTGATCAAAGTAAAAATGCACCTAAAAAAATAATTCTATGTTCAGGAAAGATTTATTTTGATCTTCTTAAACACAAAGAAGACAAGAAGATAAAGAATGTCGAAATAGTGAGGATTGAGCAGTTATACCCATTTCCCGATAGCGAGCTAATTTCCTACACCAAAAGTGTGAAGTCTAAAAACTTTGTGTGGGTTCAGGAGGAACCAGAAAATATGGGTGCTTGGTTAATGATTAGACATAGGCTTGAAAAAGTACTGAATGAAACGAAGAAAGGTTTTAAACTGAGCGTAATTGCAAGAGATGCTTCTGCTTCACCAGCAGGTGGCTATCAAAAATATCACATTAAACGACAAAAAGAGATAGTGGCAAAGGCATTAGAGTTATAAAATATTCACAATGGCAGAAGAGATAAAATCACCACAATTCCCTGAATCAATCTTTGAAGGTACTTTATCTAATTGGTTAAAAAAAACAGGCGATGCTATCAAGCAGGATGAAGTTTTAGCTGAGATTGAAACTGATAAGGTTGTAATTGAAGTAACAGCAGCATCCGATGGTGTAATGGGGGAAATAATAGTTTCTGAGGGTGAAACAATTGAGAGTTCCCAGCTAATTGGTAATTACACAAAAGGTGCAACAACAGATAAAGAAAAGCCTAAAGCTGAAATTAAAGAAGAGAAAAAGTTATCAGCATCTGCACCAAAAAAAACACCCAAAACTAAAAAAGAGACAGCACCAAAACAAGTCGAGACTAAAGCTGATATAAAAACGCAAGACAATGAAAATTTCAGAATGGGCCCTGCTGCAAAAAAATTGTTAAATGAAAAGAATTTAGAAATTAGTAGCTTAAAACCCTCTACAAAAAAAGGTGTTGTAACAAAAGAAGATGTAATTAAAGCGTCTGAACCAGCAAAACAAAAAGAGGATACGGCCCAAACAGAAATATTAGGATCATCTAAAAGGGTTCCAATGACCAGATTAAGATCTGTTGTTGCGAAAAGGCTTCTTGAATCTCAATCACAAACTGCGTCACTTACAACGTTTAATGAAGTGGATTTATTTGAAGTAAAAAAACTTAGAGAAAAATATAGAGATAGTTTTGAAGAAAAGTTTGGAGTTAAGCTTGGTTTTATGGGGATGTTCATGAAAGCTTCTAGTATTGCTTTGCAAGAAATGCCAATAGTCAATGCTTCAATAGATGGAGATGACATTGTTTATCATGGTCATCAGGATATTGGAGTAGCTGTTTCTTCTGAAAGAGGTCTTGTTGTACCTGTTGTTAGAAATGTTAGTGAGCTTTCTATATCCGAGATAGAAATAGCTATCAGAGACTATTCTATTAAAGCACGAGAGGGAAAACTTGGGATGGAAGATATCACAGGAGGCACTTTTACCATATCTAATGGTGGTGTCTTTGGTTCATTATTATCAACACCAATTTTAAATCCTCCTCAATCTGCAATATTAGGCATGCATAAGATTCAGGACAGACCAATGGTCGTCGATGGAAAGATAGAAATTAGACCAATGATGTATCTTGCATTAACATATGATCACAGATTATTGGATGGCAAGGATGCGGTATCCTTTTTAGTCAAGATTAAAGAGTCTCTTGAAGCACCAGAGTCAATGATATTAGGAGTTTAAATGGAATATGATGTAGTAGTAATTGGTGGAGGTCCTGGTGGATACGTGGCAGCTATCAAAGCATCTCAATTAGGTCTTAAAACAGCATGTGTTGAGTTCGATGAAGATGAATCAGGAAAGCAAAAGCTTGGAGGCACATGTCTTAATGTTGGCTGCATACCATCTAAATCTCTTCTAGACTCTTCCTACAAATTCCAACAAATCTCTGAAAGTTTTGAAGAACACGGCATCTCAGTTACAAAACCAAAATATGATCTTTCAACAATGATGGACAGAAAAAATGGAATTGTTAAAAAACTAACATCTGGTGTTTCACAACTTCTAAAACACAATAAGGTTGATGCTTTTCATGGTAAAGGCAAATTAATTAGCTCAACTGAAGTTGAAATTACAGATACAAAGGGCAAAAAAACGTCTGTAACAGCAAAGAACATTGTGCTGGCTACTGGTTCAAGACCAATTAATATTCCTTCTGTGCCATGGAATGGAACAACAATTGTCGGTAGTGCAGGTGCACTTGAGTTTTCAGAAACACCAAAAAAGTTAGCAATAATTGGTGCTGGTGTAATTGGTTTAGAGCTTGGCAGTGTTTGGTCTAGATTAGGATCAGAAGTTGAAATATTTGAAGCAGAAAAAACCTTGCTGCCAATGCTTGATGCTGACATGTCCAAAGCTATTGAGCGTGAATTCAGATCTCAAAATTTAGATATCAAGCTTGGATGTATGGTTCAGGGTTCAAAAAAATCACGTAAAGGTGTATCTCTAGAAGTAGAAATTGACGGTAAGTTAGAAACAAAAGAATATGATAAAGTTATCGTCGCTGTTGGACGAAGACCCTTCACTGAAAACCTTTTAGCTGAGGGTTGTGGTCTTGAAACTGATGAAAAAGGTTTCATAGACGTGGATGAATTCTGTAAAACCAAACTCGATAATGTTTATGCTATTGGAGATATAGTGAGAGGACCAATGCTTGCGCATAAAGCTATGGAAGAAGGGGTTATGGCTGCTGAACGCATTGCAAATAAAAAGATGGAGGTAAATTACGATTTAGTGCCTAGTGTAATTTATACCCATCCTGAAATCGCTTGGGTTGGAAAAACTGAAAAACAACTTAAAGAAGAAGGTGTTGAGTATAAAAAAGGTAGTTTTCCTTTTGCTGCAAGTGGCAGAGCTTTAGCATCAGGTGATTCCGTGGGCTCAGTGAAGGTAGTTGCTGACAAAGATACAGATCAAGTTCTTGGTGTTCAAGTTTTTGGAAATGGGGCTTCTGAAATTCTTCAGCAAGGTCTTATTGGCATGGAGTTTTCAGCAAGTTCAGAAGATTTTGGTCTAACAATGTTTAGCCATCCTACTGTTTCAGAGGCTCTTCATGAAGCTGCTTTAGCAGTGAACAAACAAGCAATTCATATAGGTAATTAATGAATTTACACGAGTATCAAGCGAAAGAAATTTTCGAGCGTTACGGGTTACCCGTTTCAAAAAGAAGTCTAATAAAATCAGAATCAGAAATTGATGATGCTATCAATCAAATTGATTTTTCTAATGGATGTGTTGCAAAAGTGCAGGCACACACTGGTGGTAGAGGAAAAGTTGGAGGAGTAAAGCTTTGCAAAAACAAGGCAGATATCGAAGCATTTGTTAATCAATGGCTTGGAAAAAATATTATTACTATCCAAACAGATGAGCTTGGCTTGCCAGTTCAAACAATTTCGTTGGAAGAGCTTACAGACATTGAGAAAGAACTTTACATGAGTTTTGTTGTTGATCGTGATGAAAAATGCGTATCAATGATTGTTTCTGAAGCTGGCGGTATGAATATCGAAGAGGTAGCAGAGAAAACACCTGAAAAAATTCTAAAAGGTAAGTTAAACCATGAATACATTATTGAGGATCAAGATATTATTAAGCTATCAAACAGTTTAGGTTTCAATCAAGCTCAACATGAGCAATTTAAAAATATTGTAGATGGGTGCTCAAAACTATTTAAAGATTTAGATCTAAGTTTATTGGAAATAAACCCTTTAGTAGTTAAGGTCGATGGGAATCTTCATTGTTTAGACGCAAAGATCAATATCGACGAAAATGCTCTGTATAGACAAACTGAGCTTGAAGCCATGAGAGATGCTTCACAGGAAGATGAACGAGAATACGAAGCAAAATTAAATGATTTGAGCTATGTTGCATTGGATGGAAATATTGGTTGCATGGTGAATGGCGCAGGTCTCGCAATGGGTACTATGGATACGATCAAACTATATAAAGGTGAACCAGCAAATTTTTTAGATGTTGGGGGAACCGCAACAAAAGAGAGAGTTTCGGCCGCTTTCAAGTTGATTCTTTCTGATGCTAATGTAAAAGGAATCTTAGTTAATATCTTTGGAGGAATAGTTCGTTGCGATCTTATTGCTCAAGGGATAATCGATGCAATTAAAGAAATAAGTGTTGAGGTGCCGATAGTTGTTCGTCTGCAAGGGAATATGTCTGAAGAGGGCAAGCTTTTATTAAATGACTCAGGCATGAATGTTATTGGTGAGGACTCTCTTCAAGAAGCTTCAAAAAGAATTGTGGAGTTAGTCAAATGAGTGTACTAATAGGCGATTCAACAAAAGCAATTTTTCAGGGCTTTACTGGCTCGCAAGCAACAATGCATGCTGAGCAATGCATCAACTATGGTACAGATATTGTTGGTGGGGTAACACCTGGAAAAGGTGGTCAGCTTCATCTTGATAAGCCGGTATTTAATAGTGTTAAAGAAGCTTGTGATGAAACACAAGCTGATACATCTGTTATTTTTGTGCCTGCTCGGTTCACCAAATCAGCAATTATTGAAGCTGCTGAGAATGGAATAAGTTTAATAATTTGTATTACCGAAGGAGTTCCAGTTTTAGATATGGTCGATGTAACTAATATCTTAAAAAATTATCCCAATACAAGACTGGTGGGGCCTAATTGCCCAGGTGTTATTTCACCTGGAAAAGCAAAACTTGGAATAATGCCTGCATCAATACACATGGAAGGGTCAGTTGGTATAGTCTCAAGATCTGGCACACTTACCTATGAAGCTGTCAAACAAACAACTGACATTGGGTATGGGCAAAGCACTTGTATTGGAATTGGCGGAGACCCAATCAATGGAACATCATTCATAGATTGTTTAGAAATGTTTGAGCAAGATGAGCAAACAGAATCAATTGTAATGGTTGGTGAAATAGGTGGAACTGCAGAGGAGGAGGCAGCTGAATACATTAAGCATAATGTAAGCAAACCGGTGGTCTCATATATTGCTGGTGTTACTGCACCCAAAGGAAAAAGAATGGGCCATGCAGGTGCGATAATATCTGGTGGTAAAGGAACAGCTCAAGATAAGTTTGATTCTCTTGAATCTGCAGGAGTTGCTGTTGTTACCGATTTGAACCTAATAGGTCATAGGCTAAAAGAGCTTCTTTAGTTCATCCTTTTTCTGCTTTAGTCTTCGTAAATTTAGAATGGCGCTTAAAGATAGCCCAGCTATCATCCCAATCCACATTCCATCTGCTTCATTTGGAATGCCTGTATACTCATTAAAAGCTAAAAAGACTCCAACAGGAATTGCAAAGAACCAAAATGAAATCACTAGATTAAGCATTGTTGCAAATGTATCTTTATGGCCTCTTAGTGTTCCAATTGCAGAAAAACTTAGAGCATCAGGTATTTGAAATATTGCAGCATAAACTAGCAGACCAAGAGCTATCTCAGCTACTTCTGGGGTATTGGTATAAAATCCAATTAATGTGCTTCCAAAAGTTAAGAAGACAAAAATATTAAAAAAAGCAAACAACAAGGAAGTTCTTGTTGTGAAATTTGCTGCGTAGTTTGCTCTTGCAAAGTTTTTCTCGCCAATTAAGTTGCCCACTCTTATTGCTGATGCCAATCCTATAGATAAAGGAAGCATGAAAAAAAGACCTGCTAAATTAATTGCAATTGTATGTGCTGCTAATGCCGTTGCACCAAAGAAGGAAATAATTAATGCGGCACCACTAAATAAACTTAATTCAACAAAAATTCCAAAGCTGATAGGTGCGCCAATTCTTAGTAGTTCTTTAAAAGTAGTAATGTCAGGTGTTTCAAACTTATCGTAAAGGAATGTTTCTTTATATTCTTTAGCAAAAAAAGTAACTGTAAAAGCTATCAACAAGCCTAACCAGCTAATAACTGAAGTTGCGTAACCACAACCCACTCCACCAAAATCTAAATAAAAAATAAAAAAGTAATTTAAAGGGATATTTAAAAAAAATATTAACAAACTGATGTAAAAGATTATTCTTGTCTGTGTAATTCCTTCGCTATAATTTCTTAGTGCTTGGAAAATAGTCATTGCAAAAACACCATAGGAAATTGCCTGCAAATAACCTGAACCAATCTCTACAATTTTTGTATCTGTTTCAAGAAAATTAAAAACTACCCAGGAGTTGTTAAGCATTAAGAAAAAGATTGCCCCTATAAGCAATCCATACCAAAGGTATTTGCGTGTCTTCTGTTGAATTAATATAAATTCTTTAGCTCCAAAATGTTGTGCAATTATCGGGCCAATACCAAACATAATGCCTGCAGTTAAAAAGTAAATTGGATTAAAAATTGAGGCAGCTATACCAACTCCAGCTAAGTCATTAGGGCTATATAAGCCAGCCATAATATAATCGGTTGTTGTTAAGCCATACATTACAATTTGGCTTCCTAGTATAGGTAAACCAATTTTTAGGTATTTTGCTGCTTCAAGCCTAAAATTTTCTAAGTTAAAATTGAACATATAGAAAGGCTATTCTAGCTTATAATTTGTACAGGAGAAATTATCAAAATAGAACATAGACCGTTATGGGTGAAGCAGCTATTTAACTCATTTAGCGCTTTTTTTATTCATCATTTTTTAAAACCAAAATTTTCTAGTTTTGGAAAACATGTAATGATCTTAAATCCCCAGCACCTCAAAATATTTGGCGAAAATATTTCAATTGGAGATTACGCAACATTAATTTGCTCATCTGATAAAAAAATTGATATTTCAACTTGGCAAACTGATAAGTTAAATGGAAGCATATCTCTCGGAAGCTATATTTTAATCTCGCCCGGCACAAGCATTAGATCAGCTGAAAGTATTGATATTGGAGATTCAACAATGATTGCTTCTGATGTCGTGATTACAGATTCAGATTGGCACGGTATATATGATAGAACCGACTATGTTGCTACTCCAAAGCCTGTAAAAATTCATAAAAATGTTTGGATTGGAGAAAGGTCAATAATTCTTAAAGGTACACAAATTGGAGAAAATTCCATTATTGGAGCAGGATCAGTAGTTCATGGCGATATCCCACCAAATTCTGTCTACGCTGGTAATCCTGCTAAAGAAGTTAAAAAGCTCGATGAAGGTAGTTTTGTAACTAGGGAAGAACTTTTTAATGATTCATCAACATACCTCCAGGATCTAAATATTATCGAAGAAAATATGCTTGGAAATAATTCATTCTTTGGATGGATTAAGTCGATTTTTTGGCCAAAAAAATGAAAGTTTTGCTGGACAAGAAAATACCATATTCAGATCTATTTGCTGAGTCATTAAAGCTTGATATCGATGTTTTTAGTGATGAATCTTTTGACATATCGAATGTAATTGAAGATTCAATCGTTATTGTAAGATCAACATACAAAACACATGGCAGGGATGTGAGTAACAATGTGAAGCTTTTGTGTTCAGTATCAACCGGCGAGGACCATATTGATAAGGAGTCACTTATTGCAAAAGGCATACCTGTTAAGTTTTCAACAGGTGCTAATGCAGTCGCTGTTAAAGAGTATTTCTTGTCATCCCTTGCATTCCTTATCAAGGATCAGCAGTTTGATGTTAATGGAGATAGGATTTTAATCATAGGAGCAGGAAATATTGGCAGCGCTATAGCCAAAACTTTAGCAGAGTTCAAAATAGATTTTGATACTTTTGACCCTTTTGTTGGGGGAACAATCAATGAGATCAAAAACCTTCATAAATACAAATTAATTACTGCTCATGTACCACTAACAAGAAATGGTAAATACCCAACATATAATATGCTCAATGATTTAATCTTTTCACAAGTACTAAAAGATACAATTATTATCAACACAGCAAGAGGCGGTATTTTAAATGAAATTGAAGCATTAAATTACCAAGATATAAAATTTATTTCAGATGTTTTTATCAATGAACCAAACTTAAACAAAGATTTCCATCGACACAACTTCTTGGCAACTCCGCACATAGCTGGGCACTCGCAATTTGCAAGATTTAAAATGACAAAAATGGCATTTGATCATGTTGCAGATTTTTTAGGCCTTGAAGCAAAGGTTAAAGAGGATTTACCCTCTCAAACAATTGAATTTTGCTCAGATAGAGATTGTTATGACATGAAAAAGTACAAACTTCCTATAAATTTACTTCTTTTAGCTTATGATCCACGAAAAAATCAGTTTGCTTGTGAAGATTTTTTAAATATGAGAAATGAATTTAATTCAAGATTTGGATATGACCAAACAAATATCGTTGGATGCAGTGATAAAATAATGTCTGAGCAATTAGAAAATTTAGGTTTTAAGTTATGAAAAAAATAAATGAAAATCTTACAGATCAAGAACTGTTTGTATTGAAAGATAAAGGGACTGAGAGACCTTTCACTGGTAAATTTGATTCATTTTTTGAGAACGGTTCTTACCATTGCAAAAATTGTTCCGCTAAACTTTTTGAATCAGATACAAAATTTGATGCTGGTTGTGGGTGGCCAAGTTTTTTTCAAGCTATTGATGGAGCCATTAAATACGAGGATGATCACTCTATTGCAGGAAGGCCAAGAGTTGAAATTATTTGTGCAAATTGTGATGCACATCTAGGTCACGTTTTTGAAGATGGCCCAAAAGAGACTACTGGCTTGAGATATTGTGTAAATTCAGTCTCATTAGATTTTGAAGCAGAGAAAAATAATTGAATATATCTAGATTTTGGAAAGCATCCGCAGGTTTTTCATTCTTCACTCTTATTTCAAGAGTCTTTGGATATGTTAGAGATCTACTATTTTCATCACTTTTAGGAGCCAGTACTATCCATGATATTTTTGTTGTTGTTTTTAAAATACCTAATGTATTCCGAAGTTTTTTTGGAGAAGGAGCATTATCTCAGTCATTAACACCCAGCATAATTGAAGCAAATGTAAGAGTTGAGAAGTTACTCAACCAAGTATTTTCACTTTTATTCATAACACTTTTAACATTTGTATCCTTTGTGATGATTTTTCCAAATATATTCATAAATCTATTCGCTCCCGGTTTTATTTCTGATGCTGAAAAATACCAATCAGCAGCAAGTTTTTTACAGCTTGTTTTTCCTTATATTATGCTTATTTCGTTTGTTGCTTTTTTTGGCGCATACCAAAATTCAAAAAAGAAGTTTCAAATTGTTGCAGCTACACCAATTATATTTAATCTGACGTTAATTATTTTTGCTCTTTCATCGAGTGAGCTGTCTTTGGGTGTGATTGGTATCGCAATTCTTACAGCAGGAATGCTTCAGCTAATTATTAATGGAATTGCATCGGCATATTTAAATTACATACCATCTTTGGATTTTAATTTTGATCGTGCATTAATGTCATCTTTTTTTTCAAGGCTTATCCCGGCAATATTTGCTGCGGGTATATATCAATTAAATGTCTTGGTAGATACAGTATTTGCATCGTATCTTGTAACAGGAAGTCCAACTTGGTTATATCTATCAGATAGGTTGATCCAATTTCCAATGGGTCTTTTTGGCGTAGCAATTGCACTTGTAGCATTGCCTGATTTAACCGAAGCTTTCAAGGATGGAAAAAAGGATAGTTTTAGAAAGATTCTTGCAAAAGGATCAATCTCTACTTTCTTAATTGGGTTTGTAAGTTTTATTTTTTATTTTTTTGCTGCAACAGAAATTATCAAACTATTATTTTTTAGAGGGGAATTTACTTCTTATGATGTTGATATGACTGTTTCAAGCCTTATTGCATATTCATTCGCATTACCTTTTTTACTTTCATCTAAATTTTTTAACAGCGTCTTTTTTGCTATATCAAAAACCAAAGTAGTTTTGGCCTTAGGGGTAATATCGCTAATAACTAATCTTGTTCTGAACTACCTTTTTATTTTTGAGTACAATTGGGGGCATACTGGTCTGGCATTGGCAACAACATATGCAGCAATTTTGGTTTGGCTAATTGCATTAATCTTAATTCTTAAAGTGAGAAGATCATAAAAATGAAAAAATTTTGTACAACAATTGGGAATTTTGATGGGTTGCACATAGGCCATAAAGCAATGATCACACAAATTATAAATAAATCTAAGCTTCTTGATTTATCCTCACAAGTAATTACCTTTAACCCTTATCCCTTTGAACACTTTAAGTTCGATAAAAAAAGAATTTTGGGAGACAGAGATAAGCTTGAAATGCTTAATGATCTTGGTGTGGATAGAGTAATTTCAATTGATTTTAACCAAGATTTTAGTGAGCTTACTGCTGAAAGTTTTTTTACTAAATATATCCTTGATGAAGGCACAAAATATCTTACTGTTGGGAAAGACTTTAAATTTGGGAAAGACAGGTCAGGAAACGTATTGATCCTCGAAAATTTGTGCAAACAAAATGGAATAAAATTTGAGGTTTTTGAAGATGTTGATCAGGGTGGTGAAAGGATTAGCAGCACAAGAATTAGAGACCAGTTGTCAAAAGGAAATTTTGAGCAAGCTGAGCGAATGTTGGGGTATAAATATAGAATAACAGGACAAACAATATCAGGAAAAAAATTAGGTCGAAGAATAGACACACCAACAGCAAATATTGAAATAGATAACCAAGAATTTTGTTTGAATGGCGTTTATCTTTGCAAAACAAAGTTAAATGATGAGATGTTTTTCTCAATTGTAAATTTTGGACCAAAGCCAACTTTTGATGATTATAAGCAATCGCTCGAAGCGCATCTGTTAGATTTCGAAGGAAATCTTTACAACCAGTCAGTTTGTGTTGAGTTTTTATGTAAAATTAGGGATCAAGTTAAGTTTGCTTCTATTGATGAGCTAAAAGCACAAATAAATAAAGATAAAAAAACTGCATTTGAATTAATTAAAAGCTATGAGTGATAAAAAAGATCAAAAATTAAATTTGCCTAAAACAGACATTCCTATGAAAGCAAATTTAAGCCAAAGGGAACCTGAATTCCTCAATGAATGGAGCAAGAGAGATGCCTACGGTAAAATAAGGCAAGCAAGGGAGGGTAAAGAAAAATTTATCCTGCATGATGGGCCTCCTTATGCAAACGGACAAATACATCTTGGCCATGCAGTTAATAAAGTTCTGAAAGACATTATTGTCAGGTCTAAGACAATGGAGGGGTTTGATGCTCCTTATATTCCGGGTTGGGATTGTCATGGCCTGCCAATTGAGCATCAAGTTGAAAAAAAACTTGGCAGCAAGAGACGTGAAATAACACAAAAAGAGTTTAGAAATTTATGCAGAGAATATGCAAAAGAACAAATTGAGTTACAAAAAAAAGATTTTCTACGCTTGGGAGTATTTGGAGACTGGGAAAACAGATATGCATCTCTGGATCAAAGTTTTGAAGGAGAAGCAATTAATGGTTTTGCAAGAATATTTCATAATGGCCATTTAGAAAAAGGTTTCAAGCCAGTTCATTGGTGTCTAGATTGTTCATCTTCTCTTGCAGAAGCAGAAGTTGAATATATTGACAAAAAGTCACAATCAATTGATGTCAAATTTACATTAACTAATGAATCACAAAAAGAATTAAAAGAACGCATTAATTTTGATCTTCAGGGTGAAATATCTGTTGTGATTTGGACCACCACACCTTGGACTATTCCTGGAAATCAGGCTGTATGTGCAAAAGACGATATTGAGTATGAGATTTTGCAAATGGAACAAGAGTTTTTGATTGTTGCTAAAGATCTTAAAGAAGATTGTTTGGAGCGGTGGAAAAGCTTAAACATCAAATCAACTAAAAAAACTTTCATGGGTGCTTTGCTGGAAAATTTGGTTTCAAAACACCCTCTGTATGAAAGATTGTCCCCATTATTTCTTGCTGATCACGTGACAACTGAATCAGGTACAGGTTTTGTTCATACTGCTCCAGCTCATGGGGTAGATGACTTTAATGTCTGTAATAAAGAGGGTGTTGAAATTGATAATCCCATTTCAACAAATGGTTGCTACAAAGAAAATATTGGTTTGTTTTCTGGGCAGCATGTAAGAAAGGTTGAGCCAAATGTTCTTAATGAGCTAACAAAAAAGGGAAATTTAATAAATTCTGAAGAATATGACCACAGTTACCCTCATTGCTGGAGGCACAAAACTCCAGTAATTTTCATGGCCACTCCTCAATGGTTTTTTTCAATGAGTAAATCAGGCTTATTGGAGGGTGCAGTAAGAGCAGTTGATGATATCAAGTTTATTCCCGATTGGGGCAAAGATCGTATGGAAATTATGCTAAAAGAAAGACCAGATTGGTGTATTTCTCGACAGAGAGATTGGGGAATTCCAATAACTTTGTTCTATAACAAAGACAGTGGAGAACTACACCCTAATCAGGATGAGATTTTTCGAGAGGCAGCAGAGGCAATTAAAAGCAATGGGATTGATTCATGGAATGAGATGGAACTTAATTATGAAGATTCATCAGAATATGAGAAGTCCTCAGACATATTTGATGTTTGGTACGATTCAGGGGTAACCAATTTTACTGTCATTGATAAATTGTATGGTTCAAATACACAATCTGATCTATATCTAGAGGGGAGTGACCAGCATAGAGGTTGGTTCCAATCATCTTTATTAACATCAATTGCTATGAAAGGTATAGCGCCTTATAAATCTGTTCTAACTCATGGTTTTGTTGTAGATGAAGGTGGGCGCAAAATGTCGAAATCTCTTGGAAATATTATTACACCTCAAGAAATTATGAATGAATCAGGCGCAGATATTCTTAGGTATTGGATAGCTTCCACTGACTTCAGAGGTGAGATGGCATTTTCAAAAGACATATTCAATAGAGCAATTGATGGTTTCAGAAGAATTAGAAATACAATGAGATTTATGGCCTCAAACCTATATGACTATGAAGATGATTTTGATAGCCAGCAATTACTTTTCTTAGATAAGCAAATTTTAGAAAAATTAAAACAATTACAGTCTGAAGTAAGAGAGAATTACGAAAACTATAATTTCCACCTCATAACTTCAA
Source organism: uncultured SAR86 cluster bacterium (assembly GCA_902535365.1). Lineage (GTDB taxonomy): Bacteria > Pseudomonadota > Gammaproteobacteria > Magnimaribacterales > TMED112 > TMED112. The sequence goes on along the minus strand of CACATF010000002.1, from coordinate 92,250 downwards.
AAATATTAAATTTTTGTGTTAATGACCTCGGTGGTATGTACCTAGATATTGTAAAAGATAGGCTTTATACAATGAAAAGCAATTCTGTTGGAAGACGTTCTGCACAGTACGCTATAAAAAAAGTTTTAATTACTTTAAACAAAAACATTGCATCAATAATGCCATTCACAGCATATGAATTTTATGAGGAGCTCTTTCCTAATAGTGGGGAAAAAATCTTTTTAGAGGAATATGATGAGTTTGATTCACATTTAACACCAGATGAAATTGAATTATTCCAATCTTTGGAAGACTTAAGATCAAGAGTTTATCAAGCAATTGAATCTGAGAGGCAAAAAGGGACAATCAGGAACGCTTTAGATGCTGAAATAGAAATAACCCTCAAAAAAGATGCATATAATTCTCTTAAAGAACTATCACAGGAAATTCATAAATTCTTCATTGCCTCAAAATGCACACTGGTTGAAGGTAAAAGCGAAAAAATAAAAATTAAAGCATCTGCAAATGAGAAATGTTCACGTTGTTGGCATCGAGAAGAAAAACTTAACTCTGATGGAATTTGTGTAAGATGCGAGGATAATATTAATGGAGATGGTGAGACAAGGAGTTTCTTTTAGTTGCGTTACTTTTTAGCTTTAATTGGCCTTGTATTTGCTGATTTGTTAATTAAATACAGCTTAAATACTGCCGAAATTAACCCCATAACCATTATCCCTCTTTTTTTAGATTTTTATTTAACCAAAAATACTGGGATAGCTTTAAGCCTTTTTAGTTCTACTGATCCTACTTCTCAGATCATCTTATCAATAACAATTTTTCTGGCACTGTCGTATTTAACATATCTATTTATGACGACTACTGATAAATTACAGAAAATTTCTCTGACTCTTATTATTGCTGGGGGATTGGGCAATTTTTTAGAAAGAGTTTTTTTTGGATCTGTTACAGATTATTTATATTTAAGAATTGGAACTACGCCACTATTTATATTTAATTTTGCTGACCTTATTATCACAATTGGAGCAGGAATCATGATCTATTCATGGTTGTTTATAAATGAAAGAAGATAAAGAAATTGTTCTAGCTAACCCAAGAGGATTCTGTGCTGGAGTTGAGCGTGCAATTGATATCGTTGAGAAATCTCTTGAAAAATATGAGGAGCCTGTTTACGTGCGACACCATGTCGTCCACAACAAAAGGGTTGTAGATAGCTTGAAAAATAAAGGTGTAACATTTGTAAAAGAGATAGAAGAAATACCAGATAATGCAATAGCTATATTTAGTGCACATGGAGTGAGTAAAGCAGTTGAGGATCAGGCTAACAATAGAAATTTCAAGTATTTTGATGCAACATGTCCGCTTGTTACAAAAGTGCATTTAGAAGTAATGAAACATGCTAAACAAGGGAGAGATATTGTTTTAATTGGCCATAAGGGTCATCCAGAAGTCATAGGTACTCTTGGCAGACACCCTGCAGATTCATCAACTCAAATTGTTCTTGTAGAGGATTCTGATGACATAGAAAAACTTGAATTAAATCAGGATGCTATTGCATATGTTACCCAAACAACACTGTCTGTAGATGAAACAATTCAACTTATTGATGAGTTACGAGAAAAATATCCAAAAATTGTTGGACCAAGTGCTGACGATATTTGCTATGCAACTCAAAATAGACAAGATGCCGTTAAACAATTGTCTTTAGAATGTGATTTAGTCCTTGTAATTGGCTCCACAACAAGCTCAAACTCAAATAGACTCAAAGAACTTGCAGAGAAATGTGGAACAAAATCTTACCTTATTGATGGAATTAATAACATAGATCCAAAAGCGCTTGAGGGAGTTTCTGCAGTGGGAATTACAGCTGGAGCCTCAGCTCCAGAAGAAATAGTCCAAGAAGTTATTGATTATCTGGCAAGCTACGACTTTAAGAAAGTTCGAGACCTATCTCAGAACAAAGAAAATTTAACCTTCAAATTACCAAAAGAACTTGCAGCGTTATGAAAATTACTAGTGATCATCAAATTGATATTGCAAAACAAATTTTCTCACCAAACCATAGTGAACAAAAATTTCCACCCGAAATTATCGTTATACACTGCATTAGTTTACCTGAAGGCCATTTTGGTAATGACAATATCATTGATTTATTTACAAATAAATTAGACTGCAAAAAGGAAGAGTTTGAGTCTCTAAAAGACTTAAAAGTTTCTTCACATTTACTAATAAATAGAAATGGTGAAATCCTACAATTTGTCCCATTTAATAAAACTGCATGGCATGCAGGAGTGTCAGAATATAAGGGCAAAGACAATTGTAACGATTTCTCGATTGGGATTGAGTTAGAAGGAACAATTCATGAAAAATTTACTGAAGAACAATACTCAGTCTTAAATGATGTGCTTGGAGTGCTCAAACAGAAATATAATATAAAAGATGTTGTTGGGCACTCTGACATTGCTCCTGGTCGAAAACAAGATCCTGGGCAGCATTTTAAATGGGAAAGAATAAATGCTTGATTCTATTAAAAACACTCCTTTAAATTTTATAGTCTTGGGCATTTCAGCAGCTATGCCAAGTTTTGCGCTAGGCCTACCTTTTGGTCTATGGTTGCTTTCTGCAGGTGTCTCAAAACAAACATTAGGTCTTGTTACAGTTTCATCAATTGTAGTTGCTCTTAATTTTATGTGGTCACCATTTATAAACAAAATAAAATTACCATTCCTATACTCTAGGCTTGGACTTAGAAGATCTTGGCTTATTCTGGCACAAGTTTGTCTTGGTTTGCTTTTGCTTATTTATACTCAGATTAACCCTCAAAACCAATTATCTATAGTAGTTATGGTCGCTTGCATGATTTATTTTTTCTCTTCAGTTCAAGACATAGCTTTAGACGCATATCGGGTGGAATATGATGAATATCATGATGCTGAAGTGCTAGCAACCAATTATCAGATTGGTTACAAAATAGGTGCTTTTTTGATTGGTGCTCAGGTATATAGCATTATTGGTGTAGACAATTGGTCAGCCATCTTCTTTTATCTAGCAGTTTTAATGTTTTTAATGCCGCTCGTTACAATCTTTTCAAAGAGAGTAAAGGAATTGGAGAATAATCAAACTTCTTACAGTCAATTCTTATCAGCATTTAAAGAGCTAGTAACAAAGAGAAATATTCTCGTTCTACTGCTGCTTGTTGGTGTTTACAAGATATCTGATATTGTTCTTGGGCCAATGGCAGCATCATTATATGCAGAAACTGGTTTAAATAAACCTGACTATTTGGAGATGAAAAGTTATTTTAATTTTCTTGCCACTTTTGTAGGTTCAGGCTTAGCTCTAGTTTTTATAAAGAAATACAAAATAAATAATGCAATGCTCTTCGGCGCATTGCTTGTACTCTCAACAAATATCATGTTTTCATATTTATACCTCTATCCAACATACACAAATTTTATAGGCATAAATTTTTTAGACACTATTGCTCAAGCATTTACTGCTGTATGTTTTATTACATACCTTGTTGGTTTGGTTGATAGAAGATTTACCGCCATACAGTATTCTTTTCTCGCATCTTTGGTAATAATACCTGGAACTTTACTAAAAGGATCTTCAGGGTTTCTTGTTGAGTCGCTTAGTTTTTACAATTTTTTTATTTTGATGGGGTTTATAGGTATTCCAGCTGTTTGTCTGTCATATTTGCTTGAAAGGGATTTAGTACTATCTAAGGAAAATATTCTTAAAATTACCTCTATTGCAATGGCAATATCAATATTTTTAGCATCTATTAGTAATATATTTTTTGAAAATATAATTAGCTTAAATGACAAATTAATACATTTTATTGTTTACTTTGTGCTTGCAGTCACAACCTTTTATGCAAGCAAAAATACAAATCAAATTATTCTGATATTAATAATTATTTCTATTGGGATAGTCACAGAATTTGCCCAATATATTACAGGTTTGAGGAATTTTGAGTATATGGATATAATAGCCAACTCATTTGGAGTTTTAGGGGGTTATATCATTTTTTCATTTATGAAAAAAACCTTGAAAAAAGCCCTGTAAAGCCCAAATATAATGAAAAGTTATTGGAGGATAACATTTTATGAAATTAAGACCATTACAAGATAGAGTAGTCGTTAAAAGACAAGATGAAGAAACAACCTCTGCCGGAGGAATTGTTTTACCAGGTTCTGCAACAGAGAAACCACAACAAGGCGAAGTTGTAGCAGTTGGACCAGGCAAGAAAACTGAAGATGGAAAAACAACACCTGTAGACTTAAAAGTAGGTGATCATGTTGTTTTTGGGCAATATGGTGGAAACACAGTAAAGATAGAAGGTGAAGAATTCCTGATTTTAAACGAAAGTGAAATTTACGGAGTTGTTGAATAGGAGAAAATTATGTCAGCTAAAGATGTAAAATTTGGCGAAAGCGCCAGAGTTAAACTACTGCAAGGTGTAAATACACTTGCAGATGCAGTAAAAGTAACATTAGGCCCTAAAGGGAGAAATGTTATTTTAGATAAATCTTTCGGAGCGCCAACAGTAACAAAAGATGGTGTTTCTGTAGCAAAAGAAGTTGAGCTAGAAGATAAGTTTGAAAATATGGGTGCACAAATGGTGAAAGAAGTTGCATCACAAACAAGTGATCAAGCAGGTGATGGAACTACAACTGCAACTGTATTAGCTCAAGCAATTGTAAATGAAGGTTTAAAGTCTGTGGCTGCAGGCATGAACCCAATGGATCTAAAAAGAGGTATCGACAAAGCAATTCATGCTGCAGTTGAAGAGGTAAGTAAGCTTTCAACTCCATGCAAAGATAGCTCAGCAATAGCTCAAGTTGGTTCTATTTCTGCAAATGGTGATACAGCAATTGGTGAAATTATTGCTGAAGCTATGGATAAAGTTGGAAAAGAAGGTGTAATTACTGTTGAAGAGGGTACAGGTATAGATAATGAATTAGATGTTGTTGAAGGCATGCAATTCGATCGTGGATACTTATCACCATATTTCATCAATAACCAAGACAAAATGAATGTTGCTCTTGAAGACCCATTTATTCTTATGTTTGATAAGAAAATTTCAAACATAAAAGATTTAATCCCACTCCTAGAAGCAGTTGCAAAATCAGGCAAAGCACTTCTTATTATTGCTGAGGATGTAGAAGGTGAGGCTTTAGCAACTTTAGTGGTTAATAATATGAGAGGCATTGTAAAAGTTGCAGCATGTAAGGCTCCAGGTTTTGGAGATAGAAGAAAAGCTATGCTTGAGGATATAGCAATACTTACAGGCGGAAGAGTAATATCTGAGGAAGTAGGATTGTCTCTAGAGACAACAACTATAGAAGACCTTGGTACTGCTAAAAAAGTTGTATTGGATAAAGAAAATACAACGATTGTAGACGGTGCTGGTGCGCAAGCAACAATAGCTGGTAGAGTTCAACAAATTAGGACTCAAATTGAAGAAACATCCTCTGACTATGATAGAGAAAAGCTTCAGGAAAGGGTTGCAAAACTTGCAGGTGGCGTTGCTGTAATAAAGGTTGGCGCTGGTTCCGAGGTTGAGATGAAAGAAAAGAAAGCAAGAGTTGAAGATGCACTTCATTCTACAAGAGCAGCAGTCGAAGAGGGTGTTGTTCCAGGTGGTGGTGTTGCTTTGATGAGAGCTTTACAAAAAGTAGGAAGTTTAAAAGGTGATAATGAGGATCAGCAAGCTGGTATTAACATTGCTTTAAGAGCTTTTGAATATCCATTAAAAACAATAGCAAGCAATGCTGGTGAAGAAGCATCTGTTGTCGCTGAGAATGTAAAAAAAGCAAAAGGAACCGATGGTTTTAATGCTGCTACAGGCGAATACGGCGATATGTTAAAAATGGGTATTCTTGACCCTGCAAAAGTAACTAGAACAGCACTTCAAGCTGCTGGATCTGTTGGAGGTATGATGATAACCACTGAATGTATGGTTTCTGAAATACCTGCTAAAGATCCTGCTCCTGCTGGAATGCCTCCAGGTGGCATGCCAGATATGGGTGGTATGATGTAAGTGCTTTAAGCGCATTAAAAAAGGGAGCAAATGCTCCCTTTTTTTTATTCTTGATTTAAAATAAATTTGACCGGAGAAAATTATGAGTCCAGAACTTTTTGAATATCTATCGCAATTAAGTCGATTCTTTCATGTACTGTTTGGTATTTTGTGGATTGGCTTGCTCTATTATTTCAACTTTGTTGGTGCAGGTTATTTAAAAGAAGCCACACCAGAAGGAAAAAAAGATGTTTTGCAGAAACTTCAACCAAATGCGTTGTGGTACTTTAGATGGGCAGCACTTTTTACTTTTTTAACAGGGGTTTACCTTCTATATTATGTATCTCTAATTCCACAAGCTTACAATGTGGGCATATCTTTGGGTGCAACCATGGCCACAATCATGTTTTTAAATGTTTGGCTAATAATTTGGCCTAATCAAAAGAAAGTAATAGCTGGTACTGAGGATGCTGCAGAGGCAGGCGCAAAAGCCGCATTAGCTTCAAGAACTAATACACTTTTCTCTTTTCCTATGCTGTATTTTATGATCTATTCAGCACACATAAATTTTGGCAATGATCCTTTAATAGTTGGAGGAGAATTTGGTCCAGGATGGACTCAGCCTGCACTTTGGGTTGGTACTCTAGCTATTGTGTTGATAGAGCTAAATGCCATATTTGGAAAAATGAGAAAATTCATGGAATCTGTTAAAGCGGTCATACATTCAGGTTTAGTTTTAACAGTTTTAATGGGTCTTCTAGTCCATTTCCACTAATTAATCTTTGAAACTCTTACTTGGCGAATAACATTATTCTCCAGGTAAGTTGTTTCAACTTTATAACCATCTAAATTGATACACACATTTGCTGTAGGTATTTGGTCTAAATGATCGATAACTAATCCGCTTAATGTTTTTTCACCATCTTCTGATAGTTCCCAACCCATAAATTTATTTAAATCTCTAACATTTAAGTTTCCGTCTGCAATAACAGAGCCATCATCATTTTCTGTAATACCATGATCTTCCTCATCAGCATTTAGTCTGCCAACTATTTGTTCTAATAAGTCTTCAAGAGTTACGAGTCCTGTCATTTCACCATACTCATCTACAACTATTGCTACTTCCGTCCCTTTTTTTTGGAAATTTTTTAGCTGTGAAAACAATTGCGTACTCTCGGGAACGTAATAAGGTTCTATTAAAAAGTCTTGTGCACTCGATTGAAATTCTTCTAATTGTTCAATTTCTTTAGAATGAATGAAACCTATATAATCACCGTTTTCACCACTAGTTACAGGATAAAACTTGTTTCTATCAATATTCTCAAAATCTTCAATTGCATCTATATTTACGCTTATTACCTCATTCATTGGAATAAGAATGTCTTGTACTGTAAGTTCCTTCAACTCTAATAAAGATTTAAGAGCTTCCATTTCCTCTTTCTCAACTTCTTCAGTATCTTTTTCTAATACTGTTTTCAATTCATCTCTATTAAGACTTTGTGTGAAGTAATTTTCCTTATTTGATACGCCAGTAATTTTTGAGCTGACCGTACTTAATATATTGGCTAACCAACCAAAACACATTGTCAGGAATTCAAGAATTGAACTTGCTGGATAGGCTATTGCTTCAGGTTTTCTTGCTGCAAAGTTCTTGGGTGCTATTTCTGCAAAGACAATAATTAATACTGTGAGAATAAGAGTTCCTATCCAAACAAATTCGTCACCAAAATTCTTAATTACAAAATATGTTAAAAGAGCTGAAGCAGAAATATTGACAAGGTTGTTACCAATTAGAATTACTCCAAGAACTCTATCGATTTTTTCACGCAAAACATTGATGCGTTTTGCTGATTTTTGGCCCTTTTCAGCAGCATTATCCAGTTTAATTTGGTTAATTGCCATAATTGAGGTCTCTGAGCCAGAAAAGAAAGCAGAAACCATTATGAGCAGTATTAATACGCCTATTAGAGCAAATCCTATATCATCCATATGTGTAAAAGTGAAAATTAATCAAAAAAATAAGAAATAAGTTGTGAATCTTCAATAGAAAAGGTGTAAAATTCCATTTTCAAAATATTATACAGTAAAAATGGTAGTAATAAGACTTTCAAGAGCAGGGGCAAAAAAACGTCCTTTTTACCATATTTGTGTTTCAGACAGAAGAAACAAAAGAGATGGTAGTTTCATAGAAAAATTAGGTTTCTATAACCCAATAGCTAAAGAGACTGAAGAAAAAATTAAATTTGATAAAGAGAGATATGATTACTGGGTGTCAGTTGGAGCTCAACCTAGTGACACAGTAATGATGTTACTTAAAAGATCTCAGATGACCGATGAAGAAATTGCAAAATTAGAGCAAAAGAAAATTGATGCAAAGCAAAAAAGAAAAGAACAAGAAATTTTAAAGAAACAAGAAGAAGCTAAAGCCGCTGAAGCCGAGGAAGCACCAGCCGAGGAAGCACCAGCCGAGGAAGCACCAGCTGAAGAAGCTCCTGCTGAAGAAGCTCCTGCTGAAGAAGCTCCTGCTGAAGAAGCTCCTGCCGAAGAAGCTCCTGCCGAAGAAGCTCCTGCTGAAGAAGCACCAGCTGAAGAAACTGAATCAGAAGAAAAGAAAGATCAGTAACATCAATAATATTCCAGTAGCAAAGTTTGGGAAAACCCATGGTCTAAAGGGTGAAATTAAGGTCATTTCATACTGCGACCCTTTAGAAAACATTCTTACTTTTTCAAATTTTTTTCTAGAGGATAAATCTCCTTTGAAAATACGATTTGTTAGTACTTCAAAATCATTTATCGCAAAAATTGAAAGCATTGACTCCATTGAAGATGCAAAAGCATTCGTAAACAAAGAGATTTTTGTTCCCATTGAAGAAATTCGACAAGACGACGACGCAATCTATTGGAATGACTTAATTGGATGTGATGTTATTGATCAAAACTCTAAATTATTAGGAAAAATATATAAATTAGAGAACCATGGAGCTTCTGATCTAATATTTATCAAAACAAATCAGGAAGATATTATTATTCCACTAGAAGATCAATTTCTTGGTAAATTTGATATCGAAGCAAATGTGTTAAATGTAAACTGGGAATGAAGCTACTAAACCTAAATGATTGAAAATGTTGATCATATAATTGTTGTTGTTGAGGATCTAAGCTTAGCAGAACAACACTATAAAAAAATCTTTGGTATTGATCCTGTATGGAGAGGGAAACACGCAGAACTCGGAACCGCTAACGTATTATTTAATTTTGAAAATACTTATTTTGAGCTCTTAGCAGCAAATGGGTCAGGTATTGGAGCAGATTTAGTAAATCATGCTATCAGTGAAAAGGGAGAAGGGTTACTAGGCTTGGTTTTAGGCACAAAAAATATCATGCAATTTAGAGGTAGTGCTATTGAAAACGGTTATCCATTATCAGAAATATCGACTGGGCATGGAATAAACGAACAAAATGAAAAAAGAGAATGGCTCTACCAATTTTTACCTAATGAACTCACCAGAGGCATATTCTCCTTTGTAATAGAGCATAAATCACCAGATCTTCCTTTGCTTGCCAGTGACAAAAGCACTGTTAATAAGCTAGAGCAAGTCGTACTTAAGACTAACGATGTTAACGGATTTATTAAGATATACAGAGATATTTATGGAATTAGGTTGGCCTTAGACAGTTTTATAGAAACTTGGAAAAAAAGAATTTTATTTTTTAGATTAAATAAAACCACAATCGAAGTTATCGAAGATAAGAATGATAAGGATTTACCAAATGACTCTTTGTGGGGGTTAGCATGGGGTGTTCAGGATATTAATCAAACAAGAGAAAGACTTCTATCGATGAATATTGAGGTTTCTGATATAAGACCAGGTGTAAAAGAAGATACATTGGTTGCAACAATAAGCTCTCACACGAATAATGTCCCAACGCTCTTGATTGAACATACAAAAAAAGCATAGATTAAATAGTATGAATATAAATGTAATTTCATTATTCCCAGAAATAATAGAATCTTCTCTAAAAGGGCTTACTGGCAAAGCATTCACCAAGAATCATGCGCAGCTAAATCTTATTAAATTAAAGGAGTTTTCAACAAATACTTATGGAAGTGTTGATGACACACCATATGGTGGAGGCGAGGGAATGTTAATTGGAATTGAACCTTTAGAAAAATCTCTAAATTCTATCGAAAAAAAAGGACATGTAGTTAATTTGAGCCCTCAAGGTAAATTATTTAATCAAAATAAAGCTATAGAATTTGCATCCCTAAAAAACATTACTCTAATTTGTGGAAGATATGAGGGTATAGACCAAAGGTTTATTGATAATTATGTGGATGAGGAGCTTTCAATTGGCGATTATATTTTAAGTGGGGGTGAGATTGCTGCATCAGTAGTTATTGATTCAATTCTTAGGAATATTCCTGGTGTAATTGGAAATGAAGACTCAGTTGCAAAAGATAGCCACAGTTCTGGGAGATTGAAGGGACATTCATATACAAAACCATCTGATTTTAACGGTTTAAAAGTTCCAGAAATCCTATTATCTGGTGACCATAAGAAGATTGAAGAGTGGAAAATAGCCAATAGTTTGTGGGTAACTAAGCAAAAAAGGCCAGATTTGTTTAAACAAATTCAACTTTCTGAAAAAGAAGTGATATTATTACGTGACTACGAAAACCAGTTAAAACAAAATGAGCAATAAAGTAATTGAAAAAATTGAAAAAGATCAGTTAAAAGACCATCCTGAGTTTAGAGCTGGGGATACTGTCGAAGTAAAAGTCAAAGTAACTGAAGGTCAAAGAACAAGGCTTCAAGCATTTGAAGGACTTGTGATATCTGTTAAGAAAAGAGGCCTAAATTCAGCCTTTATTGTAAGAAAAATCTCAAATGGTGTAGGTGTTGAAAGAACATTTCAAACACACAGCCCACTAATTGATTCTATTAAAGTAAAAAGAAGAGGTCTTGTTAGACAATCTAAACTTTACTACATCCGTGAAAGATCTGGAAAATCTGCTAGGATTAAAGAAAAAATTGGTTAGTGCAATCTGAATCTAAATTATTAATTGATACTTTCATCGACTCTTTGTGGTTGGAGAAGAATCTGTCTCAGAATACTCTGGAATCTTACAAAAACGATCTCACAAAATTTAGACTGTATTTGGAAAAGAATAATAGAGATGTTCATAAAGCCGATCACTTTTTAATTCTGTCTTATTTAAGCTTTCTTCTGGATAAAGGATTTTCATCTAAGACTATCTCAAGAAATATTTCATCATTAAAAGGCTTTTTTAAATATCTTTTAAACCTTGATCATATTGCTACAAACCCAATGTCGAACATTGAAGCTCCAAAATCAGGATTCTTTTTACCTACAACGCTTACTGTTGAAGAGACAGAGTTAATTTTAAATTCACCCGATGATACAAAAGCAATTGAGCTAAGAGACAAAGCAATGCTTTTTGCCTTATATGCTACTGGAATGCGTATAAGTGAGCTTGTGAACCTAGCAATGCATAATATCGACCTTACCAGAGGATCAGTGCAGGTTATTGGAAAGGGTGGCAAAGAAAGATTAATACCATTAACTGAAAGATCTGTAAAAATCATTGAAAAGTATCTTCTTGAATCAAGAGAAAAGTTAAGCAAAGGAAAGGATCACATTAACGTCTTTGTCTCTACTCATGGAAAACGGATTACCAGGCATAGTTTTTGGCATAGAATCAAAATTTACATCAACAGAGTTGGAATTTCCAAAGATGTTCACCCACACACATTAAGACATGCATTTGCAACACATATGTTAAATAACGGTGCAGATTTAAGGTCAGTGCAAATGCTTTTGGGGCATACTGACTTATCCACTACTCAGATATATACTCATATTGCACAAACTGAAATGCAAAATATGCACAAAAAACATCATCCAAGAGGCTAATGAAAAAAATAATATTAATGCTTTTTGCTGCCTCATTGATATGGGCTCAACAACCATCAGTTCTTGAAAATCTTAAAAAGATTTTGCCTCAAGGTTTAAATATAAATTTCTATGAAGAATCTGAAATTGAGAATTTTTACGTCGTAAATGTGGCAAATAACCAAATACTTTATGTTTCAAATGATTTTAAATATGTCTTTGCTGGTGATGTAATTTCTCTTGATAATGGAGCTCCTTCAAGTTTGAATGAGTTATACCAAGCAAAACTTGTGAAACAAGTTATGTCTCTTCTTGAAGACACAACAACAATAAACTTCACAGCTGAAAATGAAAAGCATCTGATTAAAGTTTTTACTGATATATCATGCGGTTACTGTAGGCTTTTGCATTCCCAGATTGATGATTATCTAGCCTTAGGCATAAGCATTGAATATTATGGGTTTCCAAGAGATGGGCTACAGACAAAAGTATTTGAGGATATGCAAAGTGCCTGGTGCAGTGATGACCCAAAATTATCAATTACCAAACTTAAAGCGGGTGATGATGTAGAGGAAAAAACATGTCAAAATCCAATTCAAATGCACTATGAGTACGGCCAATTATTGGGAATTACTGGAACCCCATCAATATTTCTTAGTAATGGCCAAAAATTAAGCGGCTATATTCCTGCAAGCGAATTGATTAAAATAATCGAAAATGGATAAAGCAGAAATTAATTTATTCTTAACAAAAACTACTGAGAAAATTGCTGGTCTCAGGGGGTTTCTTTGACCCAGAAAATCTGCAAAAAGAATTAGTTAAGCTTGAAGAGCAACTTCAAGATCCTGATGTTTGGAAAGATCACAAAAAACTCAATTCACTGAACAAAGAAAAAACAGCTTTTCAGTCAAAATTAGATGAATTCAATGCTCTTGAATCTAAGTTCTCAGACATAAAAGATCTTATTGAAATTTCAATTGAATTAAATGACGAAGAAGAATTACAAAAACAAGAAACCGCGCTATTTATGGTAGATTCAGAAATAGATGCACTGGAAACTAAAAAATATTTTTCAAGAGAAAATGACTTAAATAACGCATATCTAGATATTCAGTCTGGTTCTGGTGGGACAGAAGCACAGGATTGGGCTGAAATGCTTTTTAGAATGTATAGTCGCTGGGCTGAAGAAATGAATTTTAAGGTAAAGATTGAGGAATATTCTTCTGGTGATGTTGCTGGTATAAAAAGCGCAAGTATTCATATTTCAGGCACTTATGCATTCGGCTGGTTAAGAACTGAAACCGGCATACATAGATTAGTAAGAAAATCTCCATTTGATTCAGGAAATAGAAGACATACCTCTTTTGCAGCTGTGTTTGTATCTCCTGAAATTGAAGATGATGTTGAAATAGAATTAGATATGTCAAAGGTTAGAATTGATACCTACAGAGCAAGTGGTGCTGGAGGTCAGCATGTTAATAAGACTGACTCAGCAGTTAGGCTTACTCATGAACCGACAGGACTTGTTGTTCAGTGTCAATCACAAAGATCACAACATCAAAATAAAGACAGAGCAATAAAACAATTAAAATCAAAACTTTATGAATTGGAAATGCAAAAAAAAGAAGAGGAAATTCAAAAAATTGAAGATTCAAAAACAGATATCGGATGGGGCAATCAAATTCGATCATATGTTCTTGATCAATCACGTATTAAAGACATAAGAACCAAATATGAAGAAACAAATACTCAGGCCGTATTAGATGGTAAAATTAACAACTTCATAAAAGAAAGTTTGAAAAATGGATACTAAAGAACTTAATAAGATTGAAAGAGACCGAGAAGAAAAGCTTAATAAGCTTAAAGAGGCTGGTTTCAACTATCCCAATGATTTCAATAAAGCAGAAGATATTGGTGATATTGTTCAGGCACATGGAAGTCTTTCAAAAGAAGATTTAGAAAAAGCTGCTATTCAAGTATCCACTGCTGGAAGGGTAATTCTGAAAAGAGAAATGGGAAAAGTTGTTTTTATGACAATTGAGGATACTTCTGGTTCTGTTCAGGGATATTTCTCTAAAAATAATTTTGATGATGAAATTGAAAATATTAAGACATTGGATGTTGGTGATATTGTTGGAGTTTCTGGGCAATTATTTAGAACGCGTACGGATGAGTTAACAATTGAGGCAAAACATTATCAGTTATTAACAAAGTCTCTAAAACCTATGCCTGATAAGCATAAGGGCCTTCAAGATATCGAAACCATATACAGACAAAGATATATCGATTTAATGAGCAACAAAGATTCAAGAGATATCTTTATAAAAAGAAATGCAATTATTAAATCTCTTAGATCTGACTTAGAGGAACAAAAATTTCTTGAAGTTGAGACACCAATGATGCACCCAATACCTGGAGGTGCGAATGCAAAACCATTTGAAACGCATCATAATGCTCTTGATAAAAAACTATATTTAAGAATTGCACCAGAACTCTATCTTAAAAGGTTGTTAGTTGGTGGATACGACAGGGTATATGAAATCAATCGAAACTTTAGGAACGAAGGAATATCAACAGTTCATAACCCAGAATTTACAATGCTAGAGTTTTACGAGGCATACGGTTCTCTAGAAAAAACAACAAATTTTGTGCAAAAGCTTGTCCAAAATAGTGTTCTAGCTGTCAACGATTCCCTAGAAATAGAATATGAGAATAAACCACTCAATTTAAACAATAATTTTAGAGTGGCATCAATAAAGGATTTATTGAAAGAGAAATTAAAGATTAAAAGCTTAGAAACTGAAGATGAAATAATGGCTGAGGCAAAAAAACACAAACTTAAAATCCAAAAAAACTGGGGTTGGGGCAAAGTGTTGCTTGAAATGTTTGAAGAGCATGTTGAAAAAGATTTATGGGATCCAATTTTTGTAAAAGATTATCCATATGAAGTTTCACCTTTATCAAGAAAAAAAGATGATGATCCTGAGTATACGGACAGAATAGAGCTTTTCATTGCAGGAAGAGAAATTGCTAACTTTTTCTGTGAGCTTAATGATCCCTTAGATCAAGAAGAAAGATTTGATAAACAGCTTCTTCAGAAAGATCTTGGTGATCAGGAAGCCATGTCGTTTGATGACGACTATATTAATGCATTAAAGTATGGAATGCCTCCAGCAGTAGGTGTTGGAATAGGCATAGATAGACTTGTTATGCTGGCAACTAACAAAACATCTATCAGGGATGTGGTGTTCTTCCCAACTTTAAAATAAAAGCTTAATTTGAAGTTAAATTAGCTCTTGAACTAGATCTCTCTCTTCAAGAAGTTCATTCGCTGTAATTTCTAATTTAGATTTTGCAAAATCGCTTAGATTAAAATCACGAACTATCTCAATATTGCCTGATCCATCAGAAATCAATGGAAAGCCTGAAAAAATGCCTTCTGGTATCCCATATGAACCATCACTTAAGATTGCTGCATTAAACACATCACCAGATCTTGTTGGATGTTCAACAGCTTTTACTGTATCGCATGCTGCTCTGGCAGCTGACGATGCTGACGATGCTCCTCGTGCTTTTATAATCTCAGCACCACGTTGTTGGATGCGTGGTAAATATTCATTTTTAACCCAAGCATGATCATTTATGAGTTCGTATGCATTTTTTCCATTTACATTTGTATTTTCAAGGTCAGGAAACATTGTTGGACTATGATTCCCAAAAATTGCCAGTCTATAAATATCATCCACATGACAATTTAGTTTCTGAGAAAGTTGCGCTTTTGCTCTTAAACCATCAAGCATGGTCATGGCCATCCACAAATGATCTTTGTTTGAAGAATTGCTGTAACCAATTAGGGCATTAGTGTTTGCAGGATTACCAACAACCAAAACCTTGCAGTTATCTTTTGCCTTTTCTCCAATAGCCTTGCCTTGCTCAGTAAAAATCCCACCATTTATTTTTAAGAGGTCTGATCTTTCTTTTATTTCTTTACCATTCAAAACAATACCTCTCGGAATCGAACCGACCAATAGGCACCAATCAGCATCCACAACCGCATCTTGAATATTGTCATAGGTAGAAATTGTATTGACAGTAGAGTAGGCAGAGTCCTCGAGTTCTTTTACAAAACCATCCAGCCTTTCCATAGCGCCTGGAATTTCTACTAAAGCTAAATCTAATTTTTCTTCTGAATTAAAAATTCCCTTTTCGCACAAGAAAGGGATAAGAGAGTATGAAATTTGTCCTGCGGCGCCTGTAATTACTACTTTCATAAGATGGGCTAATTTTAATCTATTGAAGCTCTATTCTCTACAAAATCATGATTTATTGCTAAAAGAATCTCTGGATATAAGTTCAAGCATTATTTCACTAGTGCCACCATAAATTTTTTGTATTCTAGCATCAGCAAAAGCTCGAGATATTGGGTATTCTTTCATGTAACCGTACCCACCAAACATTTGTAAGCATGTGTCAGCTATTTCACACTGCGCTTCCGTGCTAGCAAGTTTTGCCATAGAGGCTGTTCCAGTATCTAAGGAATTTGTTTGAAATAAATTAAGACATTCTTTTATGAAAGCGCTGTTTAGTCGGTATTTTGTTTCCATCTCAGCAAATTTAAACCTCAGATGCTGAAATTGAGATATTGGTTTGCCAAATGCTTCTCTCTCTTGAGCATAATTAGAGGTAATGTCTAACATTCCTCTGATTGCAGCAACTGCATTAACAGCTAAGGCAAGCCTTTCTCTTGGCAATTCTTCCATTAAAGAAATGAAACCCTTGTCTTCGCCACCCAATAGTGCGCTTTCTGGAACTTTGAGTTCATTGAAAAATAATTCAGATGTATCAGAACTATGAAGACCCAATTTTTCTAAATTTCTTCCTCTAC
Organism: uncultured SAR86 cluster bacterium; assembly: GCA_902535365.1. Lineage (GTDB taxonomy): Bacteria > Pseudomonadota > Gammaproteobacteria > Magnimaribacterales > TMED112 > TMED112. The sequence goes on along the minus strand of CACATF010000002.1, from coordinate 75,424 downwards.
TGAAGCCTTCATTATCTGCTTCTACCAAAAACAATGAAATTCCTGAAGACCCTTTTGCTTCCAGATTTGTCTTGGCAGCAACTATTACAAGGTCCGCATGCTGCCCATTGGTAATAAATGTTTTTGATCCATTGATAACCCAATTTGAACCATCAAATTTAGCGTGGGTTTTTATACCTTGAAGGTCGCTGCCTGCAGCAGGCTCAGTCATTGCAATAGCACCAATGTAATCTCCTGATGCCATCTTGGGCAGATAGGTTTGTTTTTGCTCCTCTGTACCGAGGTTAAGTATATAGTGAGCCACGATATCGGAGTGTACAGACATACCCACTGAAACAGACCCATAGTTCTCATAGGTAATCGCACTTGGCACGCTCATAGCTAGTTCTGGGTCAGCACCCTGACCACCATACTTCTCTGGTATATCAATACATAAAAAACCTGATTCACCCAGTTTATGCCATAGTGATTTTGGAAATATACCATCTGTTTCCCAAGTATCGTAGTTGGGTTCAATATGTGTATCGCAAAATTTTTTTACTGAGGACAACAGCAGGCCCACATCTTCACGATTGCTGTCAAAAAAATTAAACATGCCTTCAATATTATTTTATTATATGTATTGATAGATACAAAAGGGGGTTGGTAAAGTGTCTTCAAAAGTCATCGTTGCTGGAGTCGGCATGATTCCATTCAAAAAGCCTGGAGCAAGTGATTCCTATGATGTGATGGGGGAAAAAGCAGCAAGACTAGCTCTCGATGATGCTAATCTTCAATACAGCCTTGTTCAACAAGCCTACGTTGGATATGTTTATGCAGATTCCACAGCAGGACAAGCAGCTTTATATGGCTTAGGCTTAAGTGGAATTCCAATCTTTAATTTAAATAACTACTGTGCTACCGGTTCAAGCGCTTTATTCTTAGCAAGACAAGCCGTTAAATCGGGAGAAGTTGACTGTGCACTAGCACTTGGTTTTGAACAAATGACGCCTGGCGCGCTCCCTTTAATTTATGACGACAGACCGAACCCGCTGCGTCGTTTTTATGATGAGATGATTTCACTGCAAGGGCTTGATGACGAGATTCCATGGGCTGCACAATTTTTTGGCGGGGCTGGCCTAGATTACATAAAAGAATACCAGATTGAAAAATCAACACTTGCAAAAATTAGAGTTAAAGCCAGCAAACATGCCTCTAAAAACCCACTATCAATTTTTACTAAAGAAGTAACGGAAGAGGAAGTGCTTCAATCACCTTTAATTTTTGATCCACTAACAAGGCTTCAATGCTGCCCTCCATCATGTGGAGCTGCTGCAGCTGTTGTATGTAGTGAAGAATTTGCAAAAAAACATAATTTAAATACTGACGTAGCGATCATTGCTCAATCAATGGTGACTGATGGCCAGTCAACTTTTGACGATCATGATATGCGCAAAGTTGTTGGTTACGATATGGCAAAAGAAGCGTCACTAAAGGTTTATGAGGATAGTGGATACGGGCCAAAAGATATTGATGTATGTGAACTGCATGATTGCTTTACAACAAATGAGCTTATTTCATATGAAGCTTTGGGTCTTGCTCAAGAGGGGTCAGCAGAAAAGTTTGTTATTGATAACCAAAATACATATGGTGGGGAATGTGTTACCAACCCTAGTGGCGGATTGTTGTCAAAAGGACATCCTTTGGGGGCAACTGGCTTGGCACAATGCTTTGAGCTTACCAATCAATTAAGACAAAATGCCGGAGATAGACAGGTAGATGGAGCTCAATTAGCTCTTCAGCATAATTTAGGCCTTGGTGGAGCTTGTGTCGTAACAATGTACCAAAGGAATGTTTAATGCCATTCAATAGAAATTACATCAACCATATCTTTCCTGAGAAGAAAGTTGAAGTTGAAAAGGGCAGGCTAGCTTTTTTTTCAAAAACAATTGGAGAGACTAATCCAATTTACTTTGATGAAATGGCAGCACATGACAAGGGACATCCCTCATTACTTGTGCCTCCAACTTTCTTATTCTCTTTATCAATTGAGGGAGAAACATTCACTGAAAAATATGGCCCACTTGGTATGGATTTATCAAAACTCTTACACGGAGCACAAGATTTTAACTATTATTGCTCAGCTTATGCAGGCGATAATTTAACTTTCCAAGCCAAAATAATAGATATATTTTCAAAAAAAGATGGCGCATTGGATTTTCTTATTGAAGAGACAAAAGTCGAAAATCAGAATGGGTCACATATAGCTACACTGAAGCAAACCTACATAATGAGAGAGGGATGAGATGTCTTTAGGAATTGGTGATTCATTTAAATTAACAAAAAACCCTATCTCTAGAACAACACTTGCCCTTTTTGCTGGTGCATCAGGAGATCATAACCCGATCCACATAGATTTAGATTTTGTTAAAAAGGCTGGTCTTGATGATGTTTTTGCACATGGCATGCTTGGTATGGCTTACCTCGGCCAACTTCTTACAAATAATTTCTCTCAAGAAAAGATAAAAAAATATTCAGCTAAATTTGTTTCCATAACGCAGATTGGAGCAGAATTTAGTCTTTCAGGACATATTATTGATGAAATTGTTATAGATGGCGATAAATGCTTAAAAATTGAAATCAAAGCAGAAGACCAACACCAAGATATAAAAATAGTAGGAGAGGCAATTATTGCCTTGTAAATCATAATTTCTGTCTATTTCTTTAATAATTCATTAAAATAACCACTGATTTATTTTGGAGGGTCAAATGTCATTAGATTTTAAAGATAAAGTTGCTATTGTTACTGGTTCAGGTAACGGTATTGGAAAAGGTTATGCTCTTGAGTTGGCTAAAAGAGGAGCCAAAGTTGTTGTTAATGATCTAGGCGGGACTGTAGATGGTTCTGGAGGCTCATTATCTGCTGCAGACGCAGTTGTACAGGAAATTGAGGCAGCTGGCGGTGAAGCAATGGCTAACGGAGCTAATGTTGCAAAACAAGAAGATGTAAAAGCAATGGTTGAGGCAACCATGGAGAAGTGGGGCAGAGTAGATATTCTTATCAATAATGCCGGTATTCTTAGAGATAAATCTTTTGGAAAAATGGAATGGTCAGATTTTGAAGCAGTCATAAATGTGCACTTGCTTGGATCTGCTTTATGCGCTCATAGTGTTTTTCCGATTATGAAAGAACAAGAGTTTGGAAGAATTGTGATGACATCATCTTCATCTGGTTTATTTGGAAACTTTGGACAAACCAATTATGCTGCTGCAAAAATGGGTGTAGTAGGTCTAATGAATACTCTAAAACTCGAGGGTGCTAAATATAATGTACACACAAATTCTATTGCACCAACTGCTACGACTAGAATGACAGAACATCTCTTTCCAGCAGAGTTTGCTGAAAAACTAGATCCTAAATATATAATTCCAGCTGTGATTTTTCTAGCAAGTGAAAAAGCACCTAATGGTGAAATCCTTGAAGCAGGTGGTGGTGTTGTTGCTAATACATATGTCATGGAAACCATGGGTAAATACTTCGGCACTGATGAGAATTTCACTGCTGAAGCAGTAGCTAATCATTGGGCAGAAATAGCTGATACAACTGATGCCAGAAGATTAACTCAAGGTGGCGAAGTTGCTATAAAGCACTTAGAAAAAATACAGCAATCTGAAAACTAAAAATAAATCTATTAAAAAAAAGGGCTTTAAATAGCCCTTTTTTTATGTCTAAATAATCTACGTAATGAAAAATCTCTTTATATTGTTCATTTCTTTAGTTCTTTTCTTGGTTTTCTATTACTTTGATCCGTTGATTGAGACAAACTATATATGGTTGGTTTTATTTGCTGTTATTCTGCCTCTTGTGGCATTAAATCTTGGCAAAAGAAATGATGAAAAATATGAAAAAAATCTTAAAGATAATGAAATATATTTAGACTCTCTTTTTAGAAAAAGCAGCTATCCAACCTTGCCCTCTACACGTTATTTATTTTTTTTCCCTTTCAAAAATACTAGATATTATAGGATTGCTTATAAAAAAAACATTCTTATTTTTTCAAACCAAAGACCAAATTTACTTGAAAATTTACCTATACAATCAACTGTATTTGCATTTCAGTGCAAGAATAAGTTGCCAGGTTTTACTATTAAACCAAAAGAAGGCTTAGGGATTAGCCGAGATATTAAATTTGAAGATTATAAAGTTCTTAACTTTCGATACCAGATACTATCAACAAATAAAAATATGGTAGCAGACGTGAAGAAGTATCTTGCAAAGAAAGAATTACTGGATTTTCTAGAAGATACTAAAAATCCACGCATAACTATTGAGTGCAGTAAAAATATTTTATTTATTTATGAGAAAGGCAATGCAATGGAACCTGATCAGTATAAACAGAAGCTTGACAGTTACATTAGTCTAGCTTCTTGTATTGCAGATCAATCTTTTTGATATTTCTCATACCACTCGGCTAGATAACCATATGTTCTAAACCAGTTAGTTGGTTTTCTTAGAAATATTTAGTTTGCTAGTAAAAATTGATAAATATTTGCCTAAAATACTAAAACTTTAAGATTTATAGTAAAAACTCTATATTTTTAATATAAAACTTTAATGTTTTTGCTGAAAATGTGAGGAGCACCGCCTATAGCTGCAGATCTACGGCAGTGCAAACTTATTTAGTCGTCAAACTTCAGAGAGCCACCAACTTGATACTCAATAACTCGAGTTTCAAAGAAGTTTTTCTCTTTTCTAAGGTCCATGATTTCTGACATCCATGGGAATGGATTGTCAGCACCAGGGTAAGCTTCTGGAAGGTTAATTTGAGTAAGTCTTCTGTTGCATACGTACTTAAGATACTCTTCCATTGTTTTTGCATTCATTCCTAGAACACCCCTTGGCATTGTGTCTCTTGCGTATTCAATCTCTAGTTCTGTTCCCTCAACAATCATATCAGAAGCTCTCTTACGCATTTCATCATCCCAGATATGTGGGTTTTCATTGATAATTGAATTAATTACATCAATCCCAAAATTCACATGCATAGATTCATCTCTCATGATGTACTGAAACTGCTCAGAAACACCTGTCATCTTATTTCTTCTACCCATAGATAAAATTTGTGAGAAGCCACAGTAAAAGAACATTCCCTCAAGCACACAGTAATAAGCAATTAAATTGCTCAGAAACTCTTTATCAGTTTCTGGTGTGCCTGTAGTGAAAGTTGGATCCTCGAGGTTCTTTGTATATTTTAGTCCCCATGCTGCCTTTCTCTCTACACAAGGCACTTCTCTATACATGTTGAATATTTCACCTTCATCCATGCCTAGAGATTCAACACAATACTGGTATGCATGTGTATGTATTGCCTCTTCAAATGCTTGTCTAAGTAAGTACTGTCTGCATTCTGGGTTTGTAATATGTCTGTAAACTGCAAGAACAAGGTTATTTGCAACCAATGAATCAGCAGTTGAAAAGAAGCCTAAACTTCTTTTAATAATAGTTCTTTCATCTTCGGTAAGACCATCATCAGACCTCCAAAGAGCTATATCATCAGTCATATTTACTTCTTGTGGCATCCAATGGTTTGCAGCTCCGTCTAGGTACTTTTCCCATGCCCATTTATATTTAAAGGGAACAAGTTGGTTGAGATCTGCCCTTGAATTAATCATGGCCTTTTGTCCAACTTGCACCCTACCTTCAAGAACTTTGTCCATTCTCTCCCTAACTTTTTGCAATTCTGCTTCGGTAGGGTTTTTCATGGTTGTGTAATTTTCAACGTTCTGCATAGCAGGAGAACTGATATCTTCAGTTACTAGTGGTTCTTGAGTTGTTTGTTCTACAGCCTTTTCTTGTGGTGCAGCTTCAGCCTGTGTTGCTTCTGCAACCCTTGGCTCTGGTTGTTTTTGCTCTTCTTTCTTTACTGGAGCATCTTCGTTATAAAATTCATCCCAACTTAACATAATTTCCTCCTATTATTGGCATGCCTCGCAATCTGGATCGAGTATGCTGCAAGCTTGTGGTGCTTGTGCAGCGACATTTTGTTCTTGTTTTGTTTCTACAGCATTTAGAGTGCTTCTATCAACAGTTGACTTTTCAGTTGCTGTAGCACCCATAGCTCTTAGGTAATAGGTTGTTTTAAGACCTTTGTACCAAGCCATTCTATATGTGACGTCAAGTTTTTTCCCATCAACATTCCCTATATATAAATTTAGAGATTGAGCCTGATCTATCCATTTTTGTCTTCTGCTTGCAGATTCAACGATAAATCTTGGTTCAACTTCAAATGCTGTTTTAAATTTTTCTTTAATGTGTTCTGGTATTCTATTAATTTGACTTAAGGATCCCTCATAATATTTAAGATCACTTAGCATGACATCATCCCACAGACTTTCCTTTTTAAGTTCTTCTATTAAATATGGGTTCACAACGGTGAACTCACCAGATAGATTAGATTTCACGTATAAGTTTTGATATGTCGGCTCTATTGATTGTGAAACGCCAGTTATGTTGGCTATGGTTGCAGTTGGCGCTATTGCCATGACATTAGAGTTTCTCATGCCTGTATCTTTAACTACTGCTCTGAGGGCTTCCCAATCAAGAGTTGTGTCTGTGTTTTGGTCAATAAAGTCTTTGCCTCTTTGCTCTGCCAATAACTCAATTGAATCAATTGGAAAAATACCTTGATCCCATAATGAGCCTTCATATGATTCGTATGTGCCTCTTTCTTTTGCAAGCTCTGCTGATGCTTCGATAGCAAAATAACTGATAAGCTCCATTGATCTATCTGCAAACTCAACAGCTTCATTTGAATTATATGAAATACCAAGTTTGTAAAGTGCATCTTGAAAACCCATCATGCCAAGACCAATTGGTCTGTGTTTTTTGTTTGAGTTTTCTGCTTGTGGAACAGGGTAGTAGTTAATATCAACTACATTATCAAGCATTCTGATAGCTGTTTTGACAGATTTCTTAAGTTGTTCAACATTGATCTTTCCATCTTGAATGTGCTGTGGAAGGTTTATGCTTCCTAAATTACAAACAGCAATTTCGTCTTCATTGGTGTTAAGTGTTATTTCAGTGCAAAGATTTGATGAGTGAACTGTTCCAACATGCCCTTGTGGTGATCTTATGTTGCATGGGTCTTTAAATGTAATCCATGGGTGGCCTGTTTCAAAAAGCATAGATAGCATCTTTCTCCAGAGGTCTTTTGCTTTTATGGTCTTATAAAGCTTAAGTTCACCTGACGCTGCCATCTTTTCATACTCTTCATATCTTTTCTCAAACTCTGATCCATATATATCGTGTAATTCAGGCACATCTGAAGGAGAAAACAATGTCCAATCTGAATCACTTTCCAGCCTTTTCATGAATAAATCAGGAACCCAGTTCGCTGTGTTCATGTCGTGCGTTCTTCTTCGATCATCACCTGTGTTTTTTCTTAGATCTAAGAATTCTTCAACATCTAAGTGCCAGCATTCTAAGTAAGCACAGAAAGCACCTTTTCTTTTGCCTCCCTGGTTAACAGCAACAGCCGTATCATTTGAAACTTTTAGGAATGGCACAATGCCTTGGCTTTTCCCATTTGTTCCTTTGATTCTTGAACCCAGAGCTCTTACATTTGTCCAGTCATTGCCCAAACCGCCTGCCCATTTAGACAAAAGGGCATTATCTCTTATAGCGCCGTAAATACCGGAAAGATCATCAGGTACTGTAGTTAGATAACATGATGAAAGTTGAGGTCTGTTTGTTCCAGAGTTAAATAAAGTTGGGGTAGAGCTCATATAGTCAAAACTTGATAGGAGGTTGTAAAATTCTTCCGCTCTATCGTTTTTATCTTTTTCTTGTACAGCAAGCCCCATAGCAACTCTCATTAAAAAAACTTGAGGCATTTCGTATCTAGTTTCTTCAAATGTTATGAAATATCTATCGTAAAGAGTTTGCAGACCAAGGTATGTGAACTGGAAATCTCTTTCCTCTTTAATCGCGCTGCCTAGCCTTTCAAGGTCAAAAGTTTTTAATTCCTCACTGAGAAAGCCTACTTCTATCCCTTTATCTATTGTTTTAACTAATGCTTCCTTGTACATTGCAGCTCTGTCTGCCCTTCTTTCAAAGCCTAAAAAGGAACTAACCTCATTTTCTAAATTATTTAAAAGAAGTCTTGCTGTTACATAAGAATAATTTGGCTCTTTCTCAACAAGTGTTCTAGCGGTCATAAGCATGCTCTCAGCTAAATCCTTTGGTGATATGCCTTCATAGGTTGAGCCCTTTATTTCTTGTGCCAGTGATGTTGCATCAACATTTTCTAGGCCTGCGCAAGCTTTTTCTACTGCTGCATTAATTACTTCTTCTACATTGCCTTCAACTTCAACGGGCTTTTCTTCATCAACTCTTTCATTTTTTCTTGCTTCTCTGTAAAGCACATAAGTTCTTGCGACTTTATGATGTTCATTTCTCATTAGTTGCAACTCAACTTGATCTTGTATTTCCTCTATATGAATTGTTCCGCCGGAAGGCATTCTTCTTTCAAAAACATCAACAATATCTTTGGTCATTTGCTCAACCGCTTCATGGATCCGTGAAGAGCCTGCAGCTGTTCCGCCCTCAACGGCAAGAAACGCCTTCATTATTGCGACCTTTATTTTTTCTTCCTCAAAAGATACTACTTTCCCATTTCTTTTTATGACTCTCATCTTTCCTGGAGTCATCACCAGATTAGGGGATAATTCTTCTTTTTCGGTTTGTGTCTGTGTTATTTGTTGATCCATGATTATCTTCTGTATTTTTCAACAGTTTTTTACTACAAGCAAGCATTTCAACACAATATGTTGTGTTTATTTTCATGTTGAGCACAATATGCTGGGATTTTCCTGTTGATAACTTATGGATAAAATTGTTAATAATCTGCGAAACCCGTTTCTTTTATGGTTTTAAATGTGTATTCTTTAAAACTTCTTTTTATGAAAATACAGATACTAAATAACATTGATAAAGCAGGCTTATCAGTCCTAGAAAATGGTAATTTTGAATTTACTTCAGAGTTAAATGAAGCAGCAGGCATTGTGCTGAGAAGCCATAATCTCCAAAGCATGGAAGTTCCTGAAAACCTTCATGCAATTTCGCGAGCTGGTGCCGGCACAAACAACATCAATGTTGAGCTATGCAGTGAGAAGGGGGTTGTTGTTTTTAATACCCCGGGTGCAAATGCAAATGCCGTTAAGGAAATAGTTATCTGTGCCTTGATTTTATCCAAACGAGATCTTGTTTCCGGAAATAAGAATCTGGATAGTATTGATATTGAGAAGATGGAGGACGAACAAATTAACACAAAGATCGAAGGTATGAAAAAAGAATTTGTGGGACAAGAAATAAGAGGCAAACAATTAAGTGTTATAGGTTTGGGAGCAATAGGCTCACTTGTTGCAAATCAAGCAATAAATATGGGGATGAAGGTAAAGGCATTTGATCCCGGTTTGACTGTTGATATTGCTTTAGGTTTGCCGAGCAGTCTAAAGAGATGTAGCACCATAGAGGAAGCACTAACAGGCAGCGATTATGTATCTCTTCACATACCACTCAATGACGCAACAAAAGGAATTATAGATAAAGAGAAATTTGTAGTGATGAAAGACGATGCTGTTCTATTAAATTTTTCACGAGGGGGAATTGTAAATGAAGAAGATCTTATTGATTCCCTAAACCAAAATAAAATATACAAATACGTTACTGATTTTCCAACAAAAAAATTATTGGAAAGAATTTCTCAGCACAAAGATGTAATGATTTTTCCTCATCTGGGTGCTAGCACAAAAGAAAGTGAAGTAAATTGTGCCGTTATGGCCTGCAGCCAAATTTCAGATTTTTTAAAATTTGGAAAGATCAACAATAGCGTAAATTTTCCAAACATCTCTTCTGAGAAAGTTGCAAAACATAGGATATTTATTACAAACAATAATCAACCTGGCATCATTTCACAGATAACCGAAGGCTTAGCAGAAGCAGGAGTAAATATTTCTGAATTCGTTAACAAAAGTAGGGGAGAAATTGCATGCAATATCATCGATTCCGATGATGAAATTAAACCTGAGATTGTCTCTAAGCTAGAGAAAATCGAAGGTGTTACAAATGCAAGACTTTGCTACTAAAAAAAGTGACTTTTTTTTCACCAAAACTCTTGCTTTTCACACAAGAATGATCATCACTCAAAAATTAATGCCATTTATCAGCCATTTTATGTTTTTTGAATGTATGTCTCTCGAATAGCCTATAAATAGTGGGTTAGTATATATTGCTCATTTTTTGTACAATTCTATGAAAGCTTTCTTCCTTAAGGGGTGTAGTTGTTAAAGGGTGTGTTTTCCCCAAAGTTATCCACAGCTTCTGTGGATAAAAAAAATGTGTTATTTTTGGTCTCATGGAAGAAGAAAATTTTTGGAATAATTTTTTAGAACAAGAGTTTAAAAAGAACTATTTTAAGAGCATAAAAAAACGCCTAGTTGATGATAATAATTCAGGAAAAAAAATACATCCAAACCCCTCACAATTTTTTAAATCTCTTGAGCTCTGCAAGTTTGAGACAACAAAAATTGTTATTGTTGGTCAGGATCCTTACCACTCACCAAATACAGCAAATGGTTTAGCTTTCTCAGTAGGTAGAAATCATAAATTGCCACCATCACTCAGAAATATTTTTATTGAAATCGAAAATGATTTAGCAATTTCGAACACAAATGGTGATTTATCACATTGGGCAAAACAAGGTGTGATGTTATTGAATACTTCCTTATCTGTTGTTGAAGGAAATCCTGGATCTCATTCCAAAATTGGCTGGGAGTTATTTACTGATAAAGTTGTTTCATTGATCCAAGCCAAAGGAAATATAATTTTTATGCTTTGGGGGAATCATGCAAAACAAAAAAAAGATTTGATTTGCGAGAAAAATTTTATTCTTGAGGCTGCACACCCATCACCTTTATCAGCTTCAAGTGGTTTTTTTGGATGCAAACATTTTTCAAAAGCTAATGAGATTCTCAAGTCAATTAATCAAACTACCATTGACTGGCAAACGGGCTAATCTGTTCTCCTTCAACAAAGTAGTCATTTTTTTCAATGTAATAGTGATGGAGGGTTAGGTTTTCAAAATTTTTTGAAAAAACTTCTTTTCCAATCTTCTTGCCTGCAACATCTGTAATTGGTGATTTTGCATTTGCAAATATCACAGCAGCCTTATTTTTTTTGCCAAGGTAGGTAACCCTAGCAATGATTTCTTGACCCCTATAACAACCTTTTTCATACGAAATGAACTTTTCTAAATCGTAACCAAGCTCTTGTGGTCTGAATTTTCCAAACATCTCACAATCAATATCATATTGAAAATTTTCCATACACACCCTTTCCCAGTCAGAAGTTTTGGTAGATGGATCTTGTGAATGTCTAAAACCTTTTCTAATTGTTGTATTTGTTACTTCAGCAAAGACCTTTTTGTTAGTCATTTCAAAACTACATTTGTAAAAAAGAGCATATTTAGTTAAATCATTAATTAAGGTTTCGCCAACGCACTCTCTTACAACTAAATAAAAATTACCATCCAATACTATTGTTGCATTTGATAAGACAAACCCTTTTTCATCACAAAATAAACCAGTCCAGTGTTTAGCATTGGTATTGAGATCACAGGAAGCTTGGCCTTGTAGAAATTCGCGCCCTCTATCCCCATTAATTTTAATGGCGCAATATTTGTCTAATTGATAAAATTTATTCATGGAAAGTGATTTAACCTTTAAAAAATTAAATTTTAAAGCAAGAAGAGGTATGAAGGAAACAACTGAAATTCTAAAAAGAATTTTTGCAGAGTACCAGACACTGTCTAAAGTGCAAAAAGAAGAATTAGAAGATCTTCTAAATTTAAATGATCAAGAAATTTTTGACTTAATCTTCAAGCAAAGAGATGCTTTTGAAAATAAATTTTCCTCGCTTAAAAACTTTTTATATGAATAAATGAACTAATTAATGTGTTAATAATCAAAAGAAGAGATGAAAAAAGATAATATTCCACAATTGGTTGAGTTATCACAAAATGGTGACTCAGGTGCATTTGAGATATTGTTCACAACCTTTAAAACAAGGTTGCATCATTCATTATTTAAAATTCTAAAGAATTACCATGAGACTGAAGATATTGTACAACAGGCATTTATGCGTGCCTGGGAGAAAATAGATACATTCAAGGGTAACTCAAATTTTTACACTTGGTTATACAGGATAGGTTTTAATCTTGCCATTACAAAGATTAATTCTTCCAGAGAAAATCAAATTGATGAAGTTTTTGAAACTACTCTGTCAGCTAAGGATAATATTGAAGAAGAATTAGAGAGTAATGAGCTAACAAATATTGTTCAAAATCTTCTAAATGAGGTTCCTGAAGAACAAAGAACAGCTTACATTTTGTGCGAAGTTGATTCAAAAAACTATGAGGAAATAGCTGCCATAACTGGTGTTCCAGTTGGAACTATTAGATCAAGAATTTTTCGAGCAAGACAATACTTACTGGAGAACCTTAAAGACAAATTATGAAAACGATATCAGACTATGATTTTGCAAGATTATCATCCTTTTTAGATGGTGAGCTTTCAAGAACGGAAGTTAATGCTTTAATCGCCGAAATGGAAAGCAAACCAGAATTAAAAAACCTTTATTTTCAAATGGTTGAGTTAAGCCATACTTCTTCAAATTTAAAATCCCTATCTATAAAAAGAAATTTATCCAACCTTACGCTTCAAAACTTATTCTCAATTTTTACACAAAGATTGGTCTTACCAGCTACGATTTTCGCAGTAGGTGCAGTAATGAGTTATTCAGTTCTTACAAATGCACTAAACGAAAATGAAGACAGATCACCAGGAAATATATTAATTGAGCAGAGTATTGCGTCTGTAGAAGCTAAACAAACGCTGGATAACATTGAAAACGCAGAAATTTTGCAATTTGCCTCAAGACATTATGGGGCTCAAGATAACTCTGCACTGATGCCAGTGGCTTATACACCTAAATGGGTTCCGGCCGGCTTTAATACTGACCCAAACACTAGGAATAGATTTATAAACAGGCTTAACAAAAAACAATTCTCAGTATTTATCAATAATCCTAATACTCTAAATCTACCAGACGGCACATATACAAGAGAAAATTTTGTTTTAATAAAAAAGACTCATTATCATGGTGACAAGCCTCATACAATTGCAGTATTCGGTGATATTGATATTGAATCAGGCAAAAAAATCCTTAATTCTATTGAAGTAAAACATTAGGACTTATAAATGAAAAAAATACTACTTGGGCTAATTGCCTTCCTATTCTTAAATTTACAAGCACATGATTTTGATTTTTCTGATCTTGTAAAACAGCAATCTGACTCAGTAGTTAATATTGAATCTACAAGAATTATTAAGTCATCAGGCAGATCAATGCGTGGTTTTCCAGAGGAGTTGTTTAGAGAATTTGGTTTTCCTATGCCGGATATGGAAGACCCAAGGGGCCAAGAAAGAGAAGCTAAGAGCACAGGGTCAGGCTTCGTTATCTCAAAAGACGGATATGTTATTACAAACTATCACGTAGTGCAGGATGCAGATGAAGTTATTGTTAGATTCCTAGATAGAAGAGAGTTTAAAGCTGAAATTGTGGGAACTGATGAACTAAGTGACATAGCTTTATTAAAAATTGATTCTAATGGGTTTGCTCCTGTTGTTGTTGGTGATTCAGATCAAGTTGAGCAGGGTGATGGCGTTATTGCTATAGGATCTCCGTACAATTTCGATTTTTCAGTAACTTTTGGGATTATTAGTGCAACTGGCAGAGGAACTACCTCCGGCCAAGGAATTGGTGACTATGTCCCGTATTTACAAACAGACGCTGCCGTTAATAGAGGTAATTCTGGAGGACCTTTGTTCAACCTAGATGGAGAAGTTATAGGGATTAACTCTCAAATTTATTCACGCTCAGGTGGTAATGAAGGTCTTGCATTTGCAATACCTATAAATGTTGCCATGGAAGTTGTTGAACAGCTTAAAACTGATGGAAAGTTTTCTAGAGGTTATCTGGGTGTTCAGGGAGGCGAGGTTTCAAGTGACCTAGCAACAGCACTTGGTATGGAAAAACCTATTGGAGCTCTTGTAAGAGCTGTCGTTAAGGATGGTGCTGCTGAGCTAAGCGGCATTAAACCAGGTGATGTTATTGTTGCAATGGGTGGAAAAGAAATTGTTTATTTTAAAGATTTGCAGCATACAGTTGGGCGAACAAAACCTGGCACAAATGTAAATGCAAGAGTTTTTCGAGACGGCAAGTACATATCAGTCAACGTAAAGATAGGAACTTTTCCAAATCAAGAAACTACTGAGACAGCACCAGAAGCACCTAAAAATCCATCGCTTCCATTAGGGCTTGAACTTGGAAGCTTGCAAGATGAACGTGAGCCATTAGATGACACAGCAGGAGTAAGAGTACTCAGAGTTCTTTCTTCCTCACCAGCTTTTGGGCTTTTATTTAGGGGGGATATTATTACAGAAGTGAAATCTGGAAACACAAGCTTTAATATTGCCTCAATTGAAGATTTTAAAAATGCACTTGATTCGTTTGATACAGGCGACATAATTCTTATAATTGGTAACCGAAATGGAACCAATATATTTGAGCCTGTAGAAATTGAATAAAATTAGAAATTTTTCAATCATTGCCCACATTGATCATGGGAAATCAACGCTGTCAGACAGAATTATTGAGTTTTGTGGCGGCTTATCAAAAAGAGAAATGAAAGCTCAAGTGCTTGATACGCTTGAATTAGAGCGTGAAAGAGGCATTACTATAAAAGCTCAGTCCGTAGCACTAACATATACAGACGACCAAGAATATCAATTCAATCTAATAGATACTCCAGGCCATGTAGACTTTTCTTATGAAGTTTCTCGCTCACTAGCAGCATGTGAGGGCGCGTTACTTGTTGTCGATGGCTCTCAAGGTGTGGAGGCACAGACATTATCAACATGCTACAAGGCAATTGACCTGGGTCTTGAGGTTATACCCGTTATTAACAAAATTGATCTTCCACAAGCAGAACCTGAAAGAGTCAAAAAAGAAATAGAAGAAATCATAGGCATTGACGCATCAGAAGCCTTATCTGTAAGCGCCAAAGACGGAACAAATTTGAATGAACTTATGCAGCAAATTGCGCACAAAATCCCAGCACCTAAAAAATCTGATGAAGAAAATTTGCAAGCTTTAATTATTGATTCATGGTACGACAATTTTCTTGGCGTAATATCACTAATTAGAATTTTTAGTGGACAGCTAAAAAAAGGTGATAAGTTTATTGTGAAATCTACTGGACAAACATTTACTGCAGACACAATTGGCAAATTCACACCCAAGAAAGTTCCTTGTGATGTTTTAAATCAAGGCGAGGTTGGCTATCTAGTTGCAAGTGTAAAAGATTTAAAATCTGTTCCAGTTGGCGATACTCTAGTTACTGCTAAATTTCCAGAAACAAAAGAGCTGGATGGTTTTGAAGAAGTAAAGCCTCAAGTATTTGCATCGTTTTTTCCGATTGAATCAAATGACTATCAAGCTTTCAGGGAGGCGCTACAAAAATTAAACCTAAATGATGCCTCTTTGGTTTTTGAACCAGAAAATTCTGAAATACTTGGGAGTGGTTTTAGGTGCGGTTTTCTAGGCACCTTGCATATGGAAGTTGTTAAAGAAAGGCTTGAGAGAGAATATGATTTAGATCTTATTACCACTGCACCAAGTGTTGCATATGAGGTATTGAAAACAAATGGAGAAGAATTGTCCATTAGTTCACCAGCTGAACTTCCTACCCCAAATGAAATTGAAGAGATTAGGGAACCGATAATTAAATCTACAGTTTTATGTCCAAATAAATATGTAGGTGATGTAATTGAGCTTGCTATGTCAAAGAGAGGTGTTCAAAAAGATTTGCAGTATCTTGGTGGACAAGTATCAATAATTTTTGAAATGCCATTATCCGAAATAGTTATGGATTTCTTTGATATTCTTAAATCAAAAAGCCAAGGGTATGCATCTGTTGATTTTGTCTTTGATAGATTTCAAAAAGCTGATTTAGTTAAGGTAGATGTCGCTATAAATGGTTTGGTCGTAGATTCTTTATCAGCAATAATGCACAAATCAGAAGCCCAAAGGAAAGGACGCGATATCGCTCAAAGGCTAAGAAATGTAATACCAAGACAAATGTTTGAAATACCAATTCAAATCATGTTGGGCAGTAAAATTATTGCACGAGAGAGCGTAAAAGCTTTCAGAAAAAATGTAACTGCTAAACTATACGGTGGAGATGTCACTAGAAAAAAGAAATTGCTAGAGAAACAAAAAGCAGGTAAGAAAAAAATGAAACAAATTGGTAAAGTTGCCTTACCACAGGAAGCTTTTTTAAGTTTCTTGTCTACTGAGAAAAAATAATGGATATTTTTTTTACTTTAGTGGAGCCAATTTCAAATGTATTCGTATATATTCTTCTTAACCTCGCAATCTGTGCGATTTCAATTCATTGGTATTGGGCAAAAGTCACAGGAAATTTTCAAGAAAAGCTGCACAGAAATTTACAAAGATTAGCTTTGATAATCTCAATACTCATTATTGGGATACTGTTTGTTAGACAGTGGAATATTGGAGATTTGCTGGCATTTTACTCAATCTTCTCTGTATCTATTCTCATCCATTCACAAATTGGTGGCTATCAGGAAATAATTAAAGAGAGTCGTGGTTGGTTTATCAATATTTTCTTAGTTTTTTTAATTAGAGGTTATATCTATGAGCCTTGGCAAATCCCATCTTCCTCCATGAAACCAAATTTGGAAGTAGGAGATTTTGTCCTAGTCAATAGAAATGCTTATGGCCTAGAGGTGCCTTTCTCAGGAAGAAAAAAATTATTTTCAAAAGGTCCTGATGTTGGAGAAGTAGTAGTCTTTTTTCCTCCGCACAAGCCTACAGTTCCTTTTGTAAAAAGAGTTATTGCAAAAGGAGGCGACAAAGTTACATACATCAATAAAAAATTCTATGTTAATGGTGTAGTGCTTGAGCAACAGCTTATCGATTTTGACTCCAGTGGGGCTCGGCTGGTAAGTGAAACCAACAACAAAGATTATGTTATTAGGCTTATGAATAGAAATAGCTCAACCGGTTCATGGGAAGTTCCACAAGGTATGTATTTTGTAAGCGGAGATAACAGAGATAATTCAAATGATAGTAGGGCTTGGGGAGTAATAAGCGAGGAAGTAATCTGGGGAAGAGCAGATTATATCTGGCTTTCATGGGAATCAGGTGGCTGGCCTAATTTCAAAAGAGCAGGGAATATTAATTGATGACGAAATGTGGGTACGTAACAATAATTGGTAAAACCAATGTTGGAAAATCTACTTTTTTAAATAATTTTCTTGAAGAAAAAGTATCTATAACATCAAGCAAATCACAAACAACAAGATCTAATATCTTTGCAGTCAGAACTTCAAAAGATCTGCAAACTATCTTCATTGATACCCCAGGGATACATAAGAAAAACGACAAGGCATTGAATAAAATCCTACGAAAAAAACCTGGAGAAGTTATACATGATGTTGATGTAATAATTTTTATGGTTGCCGGCACAAAATTTGATGATATTGATCGAGAGTGCTTTGAGTTAATGAAAACTTCAGATGCAAAAAAAATATTAGCTATAAATAAAATTGATTTGGTAAAGCATAAACCCGATCTCTATGAGTTTGTTACAAAGCATTTTGGTGATTTCAGTTTTGATGCTGTAGTTCCAATGTGTGCAGAAAAATCTGAAGGTATAGAGATTGTTGAGCAAGAGCTAAACAACCTTATGCCAGAAAATGATTTTTTCTACCCTGATGGAGAATTTAACTTTCAAAGCGTAACCTTTGAAATATCAGAAATAATAAGAGAAAAGGTAATTCGCCTTCTGGGAGATGAATTGCCATATGAAACTGCAGTTGCTATTGATACATTTGATCGGAACGCAAATGAAGTTTCGATTGGCGCAACTATTTTTGTCCTCAAAGAAAGTCAAAAGAAAATTGTAATTGGTAAAGACGGCTCAAAAATAAAAGCAATTGGTGTTTCTGCCCGAAAAGATCTTGAAAAAAAACTCGATTCTAAAGTCGTTTTGAACCTTTGGTGCAAGGTTAAAAAAAATTGGGTTAACAATCCTATAACATTGGAAAGTCTTGGTATTAAGAACTAATGGATACTAACAAGCAGAAAGCTTTTGTCGTTCATTCAAAACCATACAAAGAAACAAGCCTTATAGTTACATTCCTTACGGAGAGAAACGGTAAGGTTGATGCAGTTGCAAAGGGAGCTAAAAGAAAAAAATCAAAATTTTCTGGCAACCTTGAACCTTTCCAGCTACTTAATATTGATTATGGCGGAAGGAGCAATCTTAAAACCCTTTTTTTAGCTGAGTCAATTGAGCCTTACAAAGATTTTGTTGAAAGTGAAAACCTTTTCTCTGCCTTCTATGTTAATGAACTAATAAATTTTTTACTGCCTTATTCCGATGAATCAACAGAACTCTTTAAAATATACCAAGACTGTATTCAAAACTTAAAAGCTGAAAAAAATATAGAGGTAGTTTTAAGGATCTTTGAGTTAAAAGTGTTATCAGAGTTAGGTTACGAAATAAATTTGGAATCTGAATATTCAAACGGTGAACCTATTTCGAAAGAAAAAAAATATAGTTATCGACCTGAGAGTGGATTTTACGAGTGTAGTGATGGGCACACTGGAAAAGATCTTATTGGAATAAGTTCTATGGATTTTTCTGAATCGTCATTGCGAGTTTGCAAAGTCATAACCAGACAAACATTTGACCACTATTTTTCAGAACTTAATATACAAAGTAGAGTATTTTTTAAATGATTCATTCTATAGGTACAGATTTAGTTGAGAACGAAAGAGTTAAATATCTTTATGAGAGGTATAAAGGAAGGTTTGCAAAGAAAATCTTGTCAAAATCTGAGCTTGAGGATTTTGAAAAACTTACATTATCGCAAAAAATAAAAAAAATGTGCTCATCTTTTACAGCAAAAGAGGCTCTCGTTAAAGCATTAGGAACAGGTTTTAGAGGCATTTATCCACCTGATATATCTGTCATTAAAAATAATCTTGGCAAGCCATATTTATCTTTTAATAATTCAGCAAATTTTAATGTTCATCTATCAATAACAAATACAGCCAGATATACTTTGTCTTTTATTGTTTTAGAAAAATGAATCTTATACTTCTTGGCATGCCTGGTGCCGGAAAAGGAACCCAGGCCGAAATAATTGAAAGAGAAAACAAAATACCCCAAATTTCTACAGGGGCAATTTTGCGTGAGGTAGGGCAGTCTAATACACCACTTGGAGAAAAAGTTCAGGAATTTCTTTCATCAGGCAAATTAGTACCAAATGAAATAATTGTTGAAATGTTGGTTGATAGAATCTCCAGAGAAGATTGCAAAGAAGGTTTCTTGCTTGATGGATTCCCAAGGAATATTGATCAAGGCATAGCTCTTGATGATGCAAAAGTATCAATTGATAAGGTAATTTTTTTGAAGATTTCAGAAGATGAAATTATACAAAGAATGTCAGGAAGAAGAGTTCACCTTCCATCTGGCAGAACATACCATATCAAGAATAACCCACCTAAAATTGACGGTTGTGACGACATAACCGGCGAAGCTCTAATCCAAAGAGAAGACGATAATCCGGAAGTTATTAAAAAGCGATTAGAGGTTTATTATGAGGAAACAGAGCCTCTGTTAAATTTTTATAAGACTAAGGGACAGGATTTCCATGAAATAGATGCCTCTAGAACTCTTGATGAGGTTAGAACTGATATTGGAAAGCTACTAACTTGAATATTTTTGCAATTGATTTAACAACTGATACACACTTCATTTCGATTAAATATGATGGTGTAGTAACTGACTTTATTTTTGATGAATCTGATCGCTATAAGAGAAATGATTGGAGTAAAAAAATAAATGACATTCAAACATCTTTGCCTGATTTTAGTTTTTTTAAAGTTGATCTGTTTGCCTATGCAGCAGGTCCTGGCTCATATACAGGAGCACGGCTAGCATACACTTTCCTCAGCACATTGAAGCTAATCACTGAAAAGGACTTTCTTGCTTATTCAAATTTAACAGCATTAGCTTGGGGAAAAAGCGATAAAGTTCCAGTAATAAAAGGCAATAAAAATGATTTTTACTTCCTAAAAAATAACAAAGAAATTTATGCCGCCAATATAAATACATTTGATGAGAAGCTTAGCTTTGTTTCTACAGAACCAATAAGTGAGATAGAGAATTTAGAGATACTACCAGACAACATAATCGCAAAAAATATCGTTGATATGGTTAGCGAAGGTGCTAATCACTTAACTTCAAATCAACCAAACTATATTAAAGAACTTCAATACAGAAAATTAAATGGGTGAAGTAGATCTTTTACAAATAATTATTCTAAGCATAATTCAAGCTATTACAGAGTTTCTTCCTATATCAAGCTCAGCACACCTTTTATTGCCCAGTAAATTGCTTGGCTGGCCAGATCAAGGCATTTTTTTTGATATTACAGTTCATGCAGCAACATTGGCAGCAGTTTTATTGTTTTTTCGTAAAGAATTCTTAGACATCAATTTTTACAAATCTAGAATGTTTTTATTATTAGTTCTGGCAACAATGCCTCTAGTGGCATCAGCACTCTTAATTCCAGGGTTAGGAGACTATAGATGGACTTTGAGTAGCATTGCCTTAGCAAATATAGTATTTGGAATTTTACTGCTGATTAGCACCTATGTAGGCAAGGAAAATAAGCAAAATGGCAGGATGAAGGTTTGGGAAGCTTTTTTTATAGGGTTATTTCAATGCTTCAGCTTAATATCTGGCGCATCTAGATCAGGCACAGCAATAACTGCAGCATTATTTTTAGGTTTTAATAAGACGGATGCAGCAAAATTCTCTTTGATGCTATCTATACCCACTATAGCAGGAGCAATTTTTTTCAGTTTTTTAGATATAAGATATTTAGATACAGATATAAGCATTTTAACAACAATTACAGGGTTTTTAACGACATTTATATTTGCATATGTATCAATTGATATCTTTTTAAAGGTTGTAAAGTCTATTGGCTATACTCCATTTGTCCTATACAGGGTGTTGCTTGGGATCTTAATTCTATGTCTGATATAGAAACAATAAATTTTGTAGAAGAAAGGTATAAAAAAACAGCATCTCATTACGCAAATAAATACGAATTAAATACAAATTTACCTAATACACCTTGTTATGTTGAAATCTCAGATGAATCGAAGCTATTTTTTTTAGATCACAGCATAAGCAACTCTTTCGTGAAGGGGAAATTTGCTTCAAGAATTCAGAAATATCAAACGGAAAACCTTATAAAAAAGGCATTTGGTAAAAATATTAGCTCAATGAGCATCCTCGATTGCACTGGAGGACTAGGCCATGACACATTTATATTGGCACTATTGGGCGCAAATGTTACATATGTAGAACAAAATAAAGGACTAACAATACTTTTTGAAGAAGCACTTAGATGCTTGCCACCAACAAAATATTTTATTGATGCTGTAAAAAGGATAACTGTAAGACAATCGGATTCAAGGGCCTTTCTTGAGCAAGCAGAGCATTATGACGCTATTTACATCGACCCCATGTTCAATTCTGAAAAAAAATTAGCCAGAAATAAGACAATGACATTTCTAGATATGTATTTAGATGATCACGGCAATGAGTTGTTCGATCTATTTGCAGCAGTAAATTACAAACGCTTAGTTGTGAAAAAAGAGGGCAGAGCGGTTAGTGTAAAAAAACCAAATTTAGAAATTAAAGGAAAGTCTGTTAAGTTTGATGTGTACATCAAATAAACATACAATCAAACAATGAATTTTGGACAAGCAGTAAATTCTTCGTTAATAAAGAAGTATTCAACTTTTAAAGGTAGAGCTTGCAGAGCAGAGTGGTGGTATTTTCTATTATTTAGCTTTCTAGTATCACTTTTAGTATCAACAGTGACCGTCTTTTTTACTTTTGGTAATGTTGACTGGGAATATGTTGCTACATTGAGCGAAGATAACGCAACCACATTCATACTAAATAGTGATTTTGGGACATCTATTAGGGTAGTTTCAATTGTATTGGCTTTAGCTTTATTCCTTCCTGGTTTCGCTGTTACTGTTCGAAGGCTTCAGGATCTTGATTTAAGCTATTATTGGTCATTGCCGTATCTGGTTGCTTCCGGAATAAATATCTATGTAACAATTGCCCCTTCAGCAGTTGAATCAATGGTTCGACTCGATGCTCTCGGAAATTTAATTGTCATTATTTACTGCCTTACATTCCTTAGAAAAGGTGATTATGACGATAATAGGTTTGGCCCTAGCCCACTAGAGTTAGAGGAAGACACTTACTAGCCTCAGTCTTCTATAAATACACCAGTTCCATAGGCAACGACTTCTGACGCACCTTGGGCGATAGTGCTGCTTTGTATTCTAAATGCAATTATGGCGTTTGCTCCTTTACTTTCAGCATCTTTAACCATTCTTTCAATTGCTTGATCTCTTGTTTGTTGTAAGAGGCGGGAGTATTCAGAGACCTCTCCACCTACAATATTTTTTAGACTGGCAAAAACATCTGCAACTGCGTGTCTGGCACGAGCAGAACTTCCTTTGACATGCCCAATTGTGGTTATTATATTTTTCCCCGGTATCGAATCAGCTGTAACAATTATCATAGGTTAATCTTACAAGACTTTTAACAATTTTATAATTAGCTTCACAATATCAAATAAAAGATTTAAAATGGCGACTTCATGGCTGTACAAAAAAGTAAAAAAACAAGAAGTAGAATAGGAATGAGGCGTTCACATGACGCTCTGAATTCAAACTCATTGTCTACTGATCCGGTTTCAGGTGAGAAGCATCTAAGGCACAACATGTCAGCGGATGGTTTTTATAAAGGAAGATTGGTTAAAGATCTGAAGAAAAAAACCAAAGAACCTGAAGAAGAAATCCAGCAATAAATTCATATGAGTTTTTCATTCTTATTCCCTGGCCAAGGGTCTCAGTATACTGGAATGTTCAAAGAGCATTTTGAGGAGTTTTCTGAATTTAGCGAAATACTAGGACTAGGCGAGGAATACTACAAAGAAGATTTCAAATCTATAATTTTCACAGAGGATCCAAGATTATCGGATACATACTACACTCAGCCAATCTTAATGCTTATGAGCTATGCATTATTTAAAGTCTGGGAGAGACATAATTGTCCAATGCCAAAAATTTCTGCTGGCCATAGTTTGGGCGAAGTTTCAGCTTTGCTATGCTCTGGTGGCATGAGTTTTGAAGATGCACTCAAGTTCATCAAGTGCAGAGCTACATTTATGATTGAAAGCAAAGGTGACACTAAAACAAAAATGTCTGCTGTGCTTGGATTGGATGGTTCAGAACTGCAAAAAATATTAACTAACAAAAAAGCTAAATTCTTAGAAGCTGTTAACTTTAATTCACCAACACAAACTGTGATTGCAGGTAATGCTGATGAGATAGAGTCAGTAAAAAATGACCTTGCAGAAAATGGAGCAAAGAGGGTAGTTGATTTAGCTGTATCAGTTCCGTCTCACTCAAGCCTAATGAGCATTGCCTCTACAAAACTTAAGCTTGTACTGGATGAAATAAGTCTAAATAAGCCTGACTTCCCTATTATTCAAAATTTTCAAGCCAAGGTTCCAATAACTCTTGCTGAAATTGCAGAAAACTTGTCGTATCAAGTATCTAAGCCTGTTCAATGGGTTTCTTCAATGAATAGGCTCAAAAAGTATGGACTTGATATGCACCTGGAATTTGGTCCCAATAAAGTGCTTTCTGGGCTTGCAAAACAAAATAGAGTTACAGGTGAATTTGCTTCTTTGGATAACATTGATAAATTTAAAGAACTATTATCTACATATGGAAAATAAAAAGATTTTAATCACTGGTGGAAGCAGGGGAATTGGCAAGGCAATTGTTGAGTCATTTCTAAATGAAGGTCATGAAGTGCTAACGACGTGCCGTGATTCTTCAAAATTTCCTTTTGATAACAAACTACTAACTGTGCACAGCTTGGATATATCAAGCAAAGATTCAATAGATTCCTTTCAAAGCGCTGTAGATGCATTTGAGCCAGATGTTCTCATTAATAACGCTGGGATAACGAAGGACAATTTATTTCTTAGAATGTCAGATGAAGATTGGATGGATGTTATTACAACAAATCTTACCGGAACATTCAGGGTTACAAAACTTGTAGCCAAGGGAATGTTAAAACGTAGGTGGGGAAGAATAATTAATATAAGCTCCATTTCAGGCATTATGGGCAATCCTGGCCAAACCAATTATTCAGCCTCAAAAGCTGGAATGGATGGTTTTACCAGATCATTGGCAAAAGAGTTAGGTTCAAGGAATATTACAGTTAATGCAGTCGCACCAGGTTTCATTGCTACAGAAATGACCGAAGATATTTTAAATGACGAGCTAATTAAAAAAATACCACTTGGAAGGGCAGGAAATGTAGAAGATATTGTGCCTCTAGTGAACTTTTTGTCTTCAGAACATTCAAACTATATAACAGGCCAAACATTAGTAGTTGATGGCGGCCTATTTATGAAGTAATGTATGTCTTTACAAATTTACCAAAGGAGTAAAAATGAGCGAAGTATTAGATAAAGTTGTAGATATTGTTTGCAGCCAATTAACTGTAAGTAAGGATGACGTTACATCCGAATCATCATTTGTTGAAGATTTAGGTGCTGACTCTTTAGATACTGTTGAGCTTGTAATGGCTTTTGAAGAGGAATTTGGACTAGAAATTCCTGATGATGAAGCTGAAAACATAACAACTATTCAGAGTGCTGTCGATTGGATCGAAAATAACAGCTAAAAAAGCTTTACTTTTACTAATATTCTTTGGAGTTTTATTTTTACAAATAAAGCTCCATATTTCTTTAAATCAAAAAGTCTTATCTGAAACAAACACCTCGTTTGTTATAAAAAAAGGTGAAAATCTTTACTCAGTTTTAGCTAAATTAGAAGACAAGTACGATCTTCATAGTACCTGGTGGATAAGGTTTAACTACATCTTCAAAGAAGCACCAGTCATAAAAACCGGCAGGTACAATATTTTACCCAATTACTCTATCAAAGACCTTATAAATGCCTTTGAAAATGGTGACGTACAGCAATTTAAATTTACAGTCATTGAAGGCACAGTTGCCAAAAATAACCTCAAGAAACTCAAAGAAATTATTACTAAGGAAGACATTGGTGAATCTTTGGATCCAGTATTGGAGGGATTATTCTTGAAAGAAGCATTAATTGCCCCTGATACTTATTTCTTTTCAACCCAAGAAGATCTCATAGCTGTTTTAGAGAGCTCAAGAAGTTACCTTGACGATTATTTAGAATCAATATGGAAAGAGAAGCCATCAGGCAACCCATTAAAATCAATTGATGAGGCATTGGTATTGGCCTCAATTATAGAGAGAGAATCGTTGTTAGCATCAGAAATGCCAACAATTGCCTCTGTGTTCTTGTTTAGGCTCCAAAAAGGCATGAGATTACAAGCTGATCCAACTTCTGCGTACGGTTATTATGGTGAGTATGGAGACAAAATTGGACGAGCAGTTCTTGATGATAACAATCAGTTTAATACATACAGAATAAATGGATTACCTCCCAGCCCAATATGTTATCCATCTCAAGGCGCTATTGAGGCAGCAATTAAATCAGTGCCTGGAAACTACCTTTATTTTGTAGCAAAAGGTGATGGCTCACACGTATTCTCTAAAACTTATGAAGAGCATAATAAAGCTGTCAAAAAATACATTTACAGTAAATAATATAGATTGTGTTTATTTCGTTTGAAGGTATTGAGGGATCTGGTAAATCAACCCAGATAGAGCTAATTGAGGAACTCATTAGAGCTAAAGGCTATCAAGTAAAAAAACTAAGAGAACCAGGTACGACAGAGCTTGGAGAAAAAATAAGAAATATTTTTTTAGAGAAAACCACTGAAACTGTTGATCCTATTACGGAAGCGTTTTTATTATACGCATCCAGAAAACACCTTGACCAAAACTTTTTAAGACAAAATCTTAGTGATGGTGCAATTGTTATTGCTGATAGGTACGCAGATGCAACATTGGCTTACCAAAGCTATGGCAAAGGCCTAGATCATAACTTTGTTAAATTAATTCATGATTCTTCTCAGCTCCTATCGCCTGATTTAACTTTTTACATGGATATTTCTGCTGAACTCTCCAGAGAAAGAATCTCTGATAGAGAAATGGATAGAATGGAGAGTGAATCAATAGATTTTTTCAAAAAAGTGAGAGAAGGCTATCTTCAGATTGCTCATGACAATCCTGAAAGAGTTGTTGTGTTGGATGCAAAAAAAACTATAGACGAGCTACACGAATCAATTAAGAAAATTATAAGCAACAAATTAAATGTTTCCCTGGACTAAATCTTTTGTAGAGAACCACAATAAATTTGAACCTAAAACAATATTTTTTGGCTCAGAGGGAGCTAATGTCGTTGCTGTAGTAGATCTGCTTATTAAGAAATTGATATCTCAGATTGATGAGAAAGATTATCATAATTTGGCATTGGATCAGATTGCTTCGCCAAATTTCTATTTACTCAAAGCCGATGAAGGCAAATCTTTTATCACCATGGATCAGCTTCGTGCTCCAAAAGACTTTTTGACTTTAAATACCTCAAAGAACAGGGTGTTGTATATCCAAAGCGCAGAACAGATTAGGATTGATGGCTACAATGCTTTGCTAAAAGTATCTGAGGAAGCTAATGAGAATATTTATATTATTATTGCTACCTCTAACCTTAATGCAGTGCCCGCTACAATTTTAAGCAGATTTCATAAAGTAAAAATTGCTAAACCATCACCTGAAGAGGTTATGATCTATGCAAAAGATAAGGGTATTAATTTTGAACAAGGTTTGATGGAATTTATAAGTTATAACCCCTGGATTCTAGAGGGCCACAATGAAAAAATTCTTGACGCATTGAATGGTTTCGGTAAACAAATTTCTGATAAAAAGATTTCAAGTAAAGATAGGTTGGAGTTAGATACATTTGTTGATTACCTAATCTTCAACAGAAAGAAAAAAGTTAATGGAACTGAAGCTAGAGACAATTTGCAGAAAATTCTTGAGCTAAATGACATAAAAAAATCCCTTAACTCACCTAATAATCTAAGTATAGATATAGCAAAGTTAAGAATTACTTCGTGTCTCTGATAGGGCGCGGTATAAAGTTATTTACATACTCAAAAGCAAAAGCCGCATTAATTATCTTTGATTCCTCCCAGCTAGAAGCCATAAATGACACACCAACCGGCAATCCATCAACATAGGATAATGGAATAGTAATATGAGGGTAGCCTGCAATGGCTGACAATGAACCATTGCCCCAACTATTTGAAAAATTATCACCATTTTCATAATCAATCTTCCATGCAGGATTTCTTGTTAAACCTACGAATAAATCGATTGAATTATCCTTAAGCGTCTTATCAATAATTGATTGAGCTTTAAGTGTTACTGCATTTGCATCAGCGTAAATAAGTTCACTTTTTTCTCCCTCATAGATTTTGCCTTTCGCAGCTTTTGAGCTCTCTATCATAAGTTCTTGCCCAAAATATTTAAGAATCTCATCCCTTCTTTTTAGATTGTTTTCAATAATGTCATCAATAGATTTATGCTCAGAATTTGACTGTTTGAGATACTCATTTAAACCGTTGTTGAATTCATAAAAGAGGAGAAATAAGGCCTTTGACCAATCATCATCAGTAAAAGCATCAAGGGTGATATCAATGATTTCTCCGCCTGCTGTTGCTATGTTTTCTCGAACTTTCTTGTCTAGTTCAATCTCTGTCGCACTAGCATTGTTCCCAAGCACAATAACTCCGATTCTTTTGTCTTTTAGATAATTCTTATCAAGGTCAATTAATGTATCGTAATTGTAATTTCGAGGTATATTACGGGTTGCTGGATCCTTAGGATCTCGGCCTGATATGGCTTTTAGCACTTCAGCAGCTTCAAGTACTGTTCGGGCCATTGGTCCTGCAGTATCTTGAGTGGCTGAGATTGGAATAATACCATCGCGACTTACCAATCCCACCGTAGGTTTAATACCAACAACACCATTCATAGAAGCTGGACATGTTATTGAGCCATTGGTTTCTGTTCCTATTGAAACTGGCGCCAATCCTTCGGCAACAACTGCTGCACTGCCTGAACTTGAGCCACAAGGGTTGTATTCAAGATTGTAAGGATTGAGAGTTTGTCCACCAAAACTTGACCAACCGCTTACAGATCCTTGCCCTCTGAAGTTTGCCCACTCGGAAAGATTGGTTTTGCCAACCACCAGGAAACCAGCTTTTTTTAAGTTTTTTACCAGCTGAGCATCATCTCTTGGCAAGTTATCTGACATCAGTAATGAGCCTGCGGTATTCGCTAACCCATACGAATCAATATTGTCTTTTATAAAGATGGGAACACCACGCCAGGGTGTTCTTCTGGAATAAACATAGGATTTATATAGTTCATTTGAACTGTGTAGCGAATTTATTGAATTTACAACGTCATTTGTCTCTAAATAACTTAGATAATCATCAATGAATAATTTCTTGTTATCTGAGGCTTCTATTAGCTCCTGAAGCTCATAAATTGATTTATTTTGGTAATCACTTGCTTTAATTGATAAAACAAGGAAGAAAAGAAAGATGGCTTTAATTCTCATAAAACCATCTTATCTAAAATTAACTCAGAAGCGTATTAGTTCCAGTTAAAATTGTTATATAAAAGCCGAGAGAAAAACCAAAAACAAAACAAAGGGCAATAAGTAGGGATTTAGCTTTTCTCTCGTCTTCCATTCTTAGAATTCTGGGTATGCTTCTATACCAATTTCTTCTGCATCTAATCCTTTCTTCTGAATATCATCAGACGCCTTAACTGGCGCTACGAGGTTAAGTAAGAACAAGAATGCATAAGTAAGAACAAAACCCCACAGAACTATGGATACAACACCATAGAATTGGGATCCGAAATTAGCATCTGCATTGGTGAATGGCACTACCATTACACCGAATATTCCAGCAGTTCCGTGAGCTGAGATTGCTCCAACAGGATCATCAACTTTAAAGAATTGCTCTAAAGCAACTAGAGATCCATAGCAAAGCAAGCCTCCACATGCACCAATCAATGTAGCTTCATAGCCACTAGGTGATAATGGGTCAGCTGTAATAGATACCAGACCAGATATAGCTCCATTTAGGGCGTATATGATATTAGTCTTTTTGAAAAATACCCTTGCTACAACCAAACAGGCAATTACACCACCTGCAGCAGCAGCATTTGTATTCAAGAAAACCTGAGCAACAGCATTAGCATTTTCAACGTCTTGAATAGCTAATTGAGATCCGCCATTGAAACCAAACCAGCCTAACCATAGTACAAAAGTACCTAAAGCAGCTATTGGAATATTTGCTCCATATAGCTTTTTGGTTTGAGCTATAGGAAACATTCCAAAACGCTTACCAGTCTCTTTGCCATATTTCCCAAGTCTAGGACCTATAAATAGCGCTGCAGCTAAAGCACATGCTGCTCCGGCTAAATGCACTGTCCCTGAACCTGCGAAATCAGAATAACCATCAGCTTTTAAGAAACCACCACCCCAGTTCCAGTAACCTTGTACTGGGTATATGAAGGCAGCAATAAAAACTACTAATGCAAAGAAAGGCCATTGATTCATTCTTTCAGCAACTGCTCCAGAAACGATTGAACATGCTGTAGCAACAAAAACTACTTGGAAAAAGAAATCGGCAGATTCTGAGTAGCCATAGCCATCTTCGACTGTGTCAGCAACAGTATCCCCAAAACCAAAATCAAAAGCAGGCATAAATCCACCTGCAAAGGCATCACCTGGATACATGGCCATGTAGCCACATAGAAGATACATAAAACAAGCTATTGAATATAAACCGATATTTTTAGTAACAATTTCAGCAGTATTTTTTCTTCTAACAAGACCTGCTTCTAGCATAGTGAATCCTGCAGCCATCCACATGACTAGTGCTGCAGTAATTAGCATATATAACGTATTTAACGCGTATTCGACTTCCATAGTGCCCCCTATTTAGAATGACGCTCCAATTGTGAAAAACAGACCATCTTCGTCTTCCATCTCTGTCATACTTTCAGCCATAAAAGAGCTGTATGCTACTGATGCGTCGAACCCACCAAGGGCAAAAGCATAGCCAATTAGATAGTTTGAGCCAGTGTCTTCATAATCACCGTATGAGAAAGAAACAGGTCCAACACCATAAGAAAACTCATAGTAGTCACCAAATTCATCACCCACGTAATATGTAAAACCAAATCCCTCATAAGATAGAGACCCATACATCTCTGAGAAGTCAGCATCATCAACTTCTGGATATGCATAATTGATATATCCAAAATCGTAACCAATACCACTTTCAGTTTCGCCTGCGTAACCAGCATAAAGATCTAATTCAAGACCAGCGCCACCAAAAGAAACATTAGAACCCCAAGTTCCAGCATAAAAGCCAGACTCATGGCTATAATCAAATCCACCACTGTAAGCGGGACTATCCATGGTTTGGGTCATACCCCTCCAGAAATAGTTGGATGAAAACGTAAAATTCGAAGATACTTCTCCGAAAGTATATAAAGTTAGAAACATGACAATAGTCATCATTCCTTTTTTCATAAACATCTCCTTATAAAAAATATAAAAAGCATTAATGAATCAAAGGGATCAAACCTTCACATTATGGATTAAAGCGCGTTCCTTCAGCATGAAGCCTACTTCCGTCCTTGTAAGTTAGGATGAACGATTAGCCGCTCCTTTTTTACCATGGAGAATGGTTTAACTTTTAACCCATGTTATATGGGCTCCTTTTTACCCATGGAGTATGGGAGATGTATTGCTACATCGTCATAAATACTAGTTATAAAATAACATTATCAAAATTAATATTATATAATCAGTTTGTCAACAGCAAAAAATCAGTTAATCAAATTTATTTATGACAGATTACTTAAAGAGTCTCAAACATCACGATAATTGCGGGACAGGCGTAATATTCAGTAAAAATAATGTTTTTGACCATGAGATAGTGCATAGATCTTTAATGTCTCTTCATAATATGCGGCATAGAGGGGCTGTAAGCTATGATGGTGAAACTCCAGATGGTTGTGGAATTCTCTTCGATTTAGACCATAAATTTTTCCAAAAAATTATCCTTGATGAGCAAAAAATAATTCTTCCATCAAATTTTTCTGTTGGCATGTTTTTTGCCAAAGACCTTGTTTCTTTTCAAACAGAAATAGAAAAAATTCTATCCAAACACGGATTTCAGATTCTAGCATTACGTGAGCTATCAGTAGATAAGGATATTCTTGGTGATTTAGCAAAGAAATCCTGCCCAAAAGTAGTACAGGTTTTTTTAGTGCCAAAAATCAAAGATCAAGATAATGACAAAACAGAAATACAACTCTTTAAAACTAAACGTTTAATTGATAATAATTTTGACCCCGAGAAAGAGTTTTATTGCTTATCTCTATCATCAAAAACTATTGTTTATAAAGGTTTGGTCCTTCCTGAATATTTCGCAGATTTTTTTACTGATCTTAGAAGCCCAGTATTTAGATCGGCATCTGCAACTTTTCATATTCGTTTTTCCACAAACACTTCTCCAAAATGGCATCTTTCTCAACCTTATAGGGTCTTGGCGCATAATGGCGAAATAAATACGATAGAAGGCAATAGGAATTGGGCAAAAGCTAGAACTGCCAGTTTTGTGTCTCAAAAGCTTGGCAATCTTGATGACTATCAACCCCTAGTTAACCAAGAGGGTTCCGATTCTTCGTCATTGGACAATGTTCTTGAATTATTTACTCAAGGTGGAATTTCCATAGCAAGAGCGGCTCGAATGCTGATACCACCTTCATGGCAAAACACAGATTTAATGGACCCGGATGAAAAGGCATTCCATGAATATAATTCTATGCATATGGAAGCCTGGGATGGGCCTGCACTGATTTGTTATCAATCCAGTGATTACATTTCTTGTTTCTTAGATAGAAATGGTTTGAGGCCTGCAAGAATTGAATACTTCGATGATGACACTATTTGCATTGCTTCTGAAGTGGGCTCTAATCATTTGCCTTCATTAAAACGTGTTCAAACTGATCGGTTGGGACCGGGTGGACTATTTCTCTTTGATAGAAAAGAATGCATAGAGCTTAAAGATATTGATGTTGATAGAGATCTTGCATCCAAAAACCCTTACAGAAAATGGTTGAAAAACCGAGCTAAGCATCTTGAAAGCAATCTACATGAATACGCAGGACCTCAAATGCGAGAAGTATCCAAAAGCTATTTCGATGAATCAGCAAAAAATTTCTGTCTCACTAGCGAAGAAAAGCAAGTTCTTAAGTCTTATGCTCTTGAAGGCAATGAACCAACAGGATCCATGGGTGACGATGTGCCTATTTCCCCCGTAAGTACCAAGATAAGATCACTCTATGATAATTGTAGACAGCGCTTTGCACAGGTAACCAATCCGCCAATAGATTCCTTGAGGGAAAAATCAGTGATGTCTCTTGAGACATGTATAGGACCTGAACTTAACATATTTGAGGAAACAGAGATGCATGCCCTCAGAGTGGTAGTGAATTCGCCAATCTTGTCCCATAAAAAATTTAATCTATTGCTTAAAAATAAGAAATTTCCTGTTGAGCGTTACTCATTGGAATATTGCACAGAACAGGGATTGGAAGCGGCACTAAAAGAACTTGTGGAAATCATAATAAGTGATGTTAAACGAGGAAACTGTTTGATTGTTCTTGATGAAAAGCAATCATCGCCTTCGAAACCAGTAATTCCAGCGCTGTTAATTACTTCAGCCCTACATAATGAGCTAATCAAAGCTAATTTAAGAACCTTAAGCAACATAATTGTTAATACTGCTTCAGCTCGAGACAATCATCAAATTGCCTGTTTAATTGGTTTTGGAGCTACATGTGTCCATCCTTGGCTTGGTTTACAAACAGTGCTAAAGATAGCCAAGGATTTAAAAACTGATATGACCTCAAACGAGCTTTGTTTGAGTTACAGAAAATGCTTAAACAAAGGATTGTTAAAGATCATGTCAAAAATGGGTATTTCAAATGTATCAAGCTACAGGGGCGCAGCATTGTTTGAAGTGATTGGTTTTTCTAATGAAGTGAATAGCTTTTGTTTTCCTAAAAATACGACACTCATAAAGGGAAAGGGTTTTGAAGATATTCATCATGATATTATGTCAGTTATCGAAGGTGATTATGATTCAAATGACGTTGCTGAAGGACTGCATAAATTCAAAAATAATGGGGAAGATCATGCATTTAATCCTGGCACTGTCATAACTCTTCAAGAGTCACTAAAAAGATCTTCTTACGAAGGTTATCAAGAATATGCAAATAAAATTAATCATAGAAAACCGCTTGCTCTAAGAGATTATTTTGAACTTAAATCATCTCGAAATCCTATTGATATTTCAGAGGTTGAGTCCGAAGAAGATATTTTAAAAAGGTTTGATTCAGCAGGTATGAGTCTTGGATCCATGTCTCCCAAAGCTCATGAAACTCTTGCAGCGGCAATGAATGGATTGGGATGTCGTTCAAACTCAGGTGAAGGAGGAGAAGATGAAAGGAGGTATGGAGCAAATATAGAATCAAAGATAAAGCAAATTGCCTCAGGAAGATTCGGAGTGACCCCACATTATTTAACCAATGCAGAGGTTCTTCAAATTAAAATTGCTCAGGGTGCAAAACCAGGAGAGGGTGGCCAGCTCCCAGGAAGTAAAGTGGATCCATATATTGCCAAACTGCGTTTTTCAAAACCAGGCATAACTTTGATTTCACCTCCACCACATCATGATATCTACTCAATTGAAGACCTCTCTCAGCTCATTTATGATCTAAAACAAATTAACCAGTCAGCTCAAGTATCAGTAAAGTTAGTTTCTGAACCAGGAGTAGGGATTGTTGCAGCCGGAGTTGTCAAAGCAAATGCTGATTTTATAACCATTTCAGGACATGACGGAGGAACTGGTGCTAGCCCATTATCATCAATCAGGCATGCAGGATCCCCATGGGAGACTGGGATGTTTGAGACACAAAATATTTTGCTACAAAGCAATTTAAGGACAAACGTAAAGCTTCAAACAGATGGAGGATTGAAAACTGGATTGGATGTTGCAAAAGCTGCTATTTTTGGGGCGGATTCATTTGGTTTTGGTACTGCTCCAATGATTGCTATGGGGTGCAAATATTTGAGGATATGCCATTTAAATAATTGTGCTACTGGGGTTGCTACACAGCAATTACGATTGATAGATGAGCACTTTGCTGGTGAGGTTGAAAAAGTCCAAAACTTCTTCAGGTTTATAGCACGTGAAACAAGAGAAATATTAGCAAGTTTGGGTTATAAATCTCTAGAAGAAATAATTGGAAAAAGCTCATTACTAAGCTTAAAAAGTGATTATTTAACAGAAGCAAATGCTTTAGATTTAAGCGTTTTGCAAGAAAGATTTAGACCAAATAAAACCCAATCAAATACTATCCATAAAAATAATATTAACCAGGTTTTAACGGATGACAGCCTAACAAAAAAAATATCTGGATCCATTAAACAATGCATTAGCAAAGGGAAGGGAGGATCATTTAGTTTTAAAATTACTAATTCTGCAAGATCAATAGGGGCTGAAGTCGCAGGAAATATTGCAAAAAAATATGGAAGTGAGGGTTTGCCTGAAAAACTTATTCTTAATTTCAAAGGTGACGCCGGACAAAGTTTCGGCTGTTGGAATTCAAAAGGAGTAGATTTAAAGCTGAATGGGCTTGCTAACGATTATGTTGGCAAGGGCATGAATGGCGGAAAAATTACTATTCTTAAACCAAAAACCCTTAAAGAAGAGAGGTCAATCATAGCTGGAAATACTTGTTTGTTCGGTGCCACAGGTGGGGAGTTCTATGGAAATGGTACGGTAGGTGAAAGGTTCGCTGTAAGGAATTCTGGTGCAAAAGCAATTATTGAGGGCAGCGGTGACCATTGTTGTGAATACATGACAGGCGGCGAAGTGATTGTTCTTGGGCCAGTTGGTAACAATTTTGGTGCGGGCATGACTGGAGGCTTTGCTTATGTGTTAGATGAGGACAGAAGTTTCGTTGATAGGTGTAACAAAGACCTCATTACTTTTAACCGTATCACAAGCCAAGATATGGAAGCTCATAGATCATACCTAAAAGATAGAATTGCCTTCTTTATTAAAGAAACCAATAGCGAAGTAGCAAAAAAAATCCTAGAAGATTTTGAAAAATACCAAAACCTATTCTGGATTATTACGCCATATGCTGAGAATCTGGCAAGAATTATTAAAAACACAAGAGAGGAGGCAGCATAGTGTCAACAAATTTTGAGTTTATAGACATTAAAAGGATTGACCCTGACACAAAGCCCTTAGAGGTAAGAAAAGCCAATTTTGGGGAAATATACGAACCTCAGACACACGATGATATAGCAGCTCAATCAAGTAGATGTTTAGATTGTGGAAATCCCTATTGCGAATGGAAATGTCCTTTGCATAATTTCATCCCAGATTGGTTAAAGCTTGCAAATGAAGGTAAATATGAAGAAGCTGCTGATTTATGTCATCAAACTAATTCATTTCCAGAGATATGCGGAAGGATTTGCCCACAAGATAAGCTGTGTGAAGGTGCATGCACTCTGAATACAGGTTTCGAAGCAGTTACTATTGGACAAATAGAAAAACATATCACCGACACAGCTATTAATATGGGGTGGAAACCAAAGCGATATGTTGAAAAATTTGGCAAGAAACATGTGTCCATAATTGGTGCAGGTCCCGCTGGACTTGCTTGTGCAGAAAATTTAATCAGAAGAGGGGTAAAGTGTACTGTATACGACAAAAACCCTGAAATAGGCGGCTTATTAACTTATGGCATACCAGAATTTAAGCTTGAAAAGAGCATCGTCCTGAAACGGAGAGAAATGCTAGAAGAATTAGGCGTGAAATTTGTCTTAAATACAGAAGTTGATACAAAGAAGGTAGCAGAAATTGATAAGAAAAGTGATGCCATATTTTTAGGTTTGGGAACGTATGAATCAATCAAAGGTAAGATTGAAGGTACCAATAAAACAGGTGTTGTGGAAGCATTACCATACCTCATTAAAAATACAGAATATTTGATGGATCCGGATGATGCAGAAAAAATAGATTTTAAAGATCATAGAGTCGCTGTTCTGGGAGGTGGAGATACCGCTATGGATTGTGTGAGGACTGCTGTGCGTCAACAAGCAAAAAGCGTAACTTGTATATATCGTAGAGATCAAGAAAACATGCCAGGCTCCATTCGTGAAATTAAACATGCTATGGAGGAGGGCGTTGATTTTCTATTCAATACCCAACCTTTGAAAGTCGAGGGCAATGGATCAATTACCAGCTTGAAAGTATGTGAAACTAAGCTTGGTAAGCCAGACGCCAGTGGAAGACAGCGTCCAGAGCTAATTGAAGGCTCTGAGAAAGCTATAGAGGTAGATAAGTTAGTTATTGCTTTTGGATATCAAGCAGATGTACCAGATTTTGTTCTAGATAAGAATGTTAAGATCTCAGACACCGGACTCGTGGAATTGAACAATAACAAATTTAACTACCAGACATCCAATCCTAAATATTTTGCAGGTGGGGACATGATAATAGGTTCAAGTTTAGCCGTGCATGCGATAGCTCATGGCAGAGATGCTGCTAAAGAAATTATTAAATTTATAGGATAAAAGGGCAGTTTTTAATCAACCGCCCTTGTATATTCCTAAGGAGATATTCTACTTGAAGTTCCTAAACCTGCTCCATAGACTACAGCATTAAGCCATAACCTATTAGTTCCAAGGGCTGCACCTCTGAAATTAGGTTCACCTGAAAATAAGATGACTTGACCACGTCCAACTCTCTCACGAGTTAAGTATGCTGAGTTTGCAATCCTTTGCGCTGCTTCTGGCCATACTAATCCACTCATTCTGACGTTTAGATCTTTACCTGGAGGAATATCTGACCAATTGATAGAACGGTATTCCTCAGCATCACTATCCACTATCTCACCAACACGAACGACTGCCTCAGAGCTAGAGTTAGTCATGAGAACAGGAACTCTACTGTAGAGAAGGGGCAGTGTATCAGGTGTACCAAATGTCAACCAATGTTCATTATCTATTCTGCCAGCTACAAATGATCCTGAAGGCATAAATTGAGACTGCCATCTATCACGTTTTTCTAGTTCTTGTTTACTATATTTTGATGTGCTTGCTTCCCATGGGTACGCTACATCGAAATCAATTTTATGATCATTAGTTTTATCAACATCAATTACCACATTAAGAGCCTCAAACTCTTTCTGTAATTCAATATTGTAGTCAGCACTTTTATCAAAAGTATCTGATAGTTGTTTTACTGAACCAATTCCATTTTCAAAGGTTAGGCTTCTTGTGCTTGAGTTATGCGCAATAAGCGTGCCGCCTTGCTCAACCCAGTCTCTTAAGGCATTCATTTGAGCACCAGAGAAACCTCTTCCGCTCGGCATAATAATTGTGTTGTATCGACGTAAATCACCATAGAAACTTGACGCATTTAGTTGGCTATGTCTTATACCTAGATGATGGTCTAATGAGAACCAGCTAACCCCAACATCGTAAGAGCTAAATCCTTCATGACTAAGAATGGCTATTTGAGGTCTTTCAAGCAGCCTAAAATGTCTTCCACCCCAATCAGGAAGCTCTTCAGCTCCAAATCCTGAGTCTACAGAGGAAACTGCTATATCTAGCTCAGATGCAACGCCTTGAACCGTGTCTGAAAGTCCTTTGTAGTTTGGATTATCCATCCCAATAACGACAACACTGCCCCGAGTAAAGTTTTGGTTAGACAGATAAGATTCCTTGTCAATTATTCTTACCTCAACACCCAGCTCCATTAATCTAGCTGCGAACGCTACAGAGCGGTCATCAGCCCCGTTTACAACCCACATCAGAGCATTTTGATTGATTGTATTACTTCCTTTTGTTGGCTTCCATTTAGTTAAACCTCTTTGTAAATTTTGGCTAACTGTAACAGCTTCTAATCCATACATCATTGTTAGGTTGAAAGCGGTAGTGTCATACATTATTGAGCTACCGTTTTTTAGGGTCTGTCTTCTCTCTTCTTTGAGAACAGGCTCAATAATTTCAGCATCAAATTCAAGGATAGCTGCTATTAATGGAGCTTCTGGCTGAAGATTTGGGACAATCATGCTTCCAGCAGGAATGACATAATTTTCAACTGTTTCTCCAGATTGTTGAAGGGTAGGGCCGACATTTAGAGGTTGAGAATTTGTGAACATCTCAATGTCTTGAGCTGCTAGTTTTTCAGCTAGGGTATTAAGTCTTCCATGGTTATCAGTAGGCAAGATAACGAAGGTTTGGTTGGCATACTCACCATTCTTTGAAACGTTATATTTTCTGCCATCCCAATAATCCTGATACATTTCTTGAGAGTACATTTGTAGAGTTTTTAAATTGGCAATGGTACTAACAAACTGATGATGCACAGATTCTTTGTATGATTGAATGGTGCCTTCAGGTCTCCTAACTCCATCTTCAGCCATTCTTGATTGCTCATATAGAATGCCTAGGCTACCTCTAAATTGGATATAAAAAGAATATCCAGGGTACAAATCTTCATGCCATTCTCCGGTGTAAAATCTCCAATTATTGTCATCAAATGCTCTGGCTTGGTCATCTGCAAAAACATTTCCCCACTTAATAAGATCTTTATCAATGTTTGTGTTAATTGGTTCTCTTGGAGGTCCTGTCATAAAGGTATCCTGAGCACCCATTTCATGACCATCAACTAGAATTTGAGGCCTCCATTCATTAATTAAAGGTACTCGACCTTGTGTTTCAGGTTGTGTTAGATAGAACCAATCTCTATTAAGATCAAAGAAATAATGGTTTGTACGTCCATATGGCCAATCTCCTGTATGAAGCATGGATTGATCATCATAATTCGGCGCAGTTCCACGATATTGCTCTAATGATTTTGCAAACCTATCTCTTCCATCTGGATTCATCATAGGGTCAACGATAACAACCATATTAGAGAGCATATCTACGACCTCTTGATCTTCACTTGCAATAAGGTGATAAATTATTCCAAGAGCAGCATCAGCCCCCGATGTCTCATTACCATGAATAGAGTAGGCCATCCATGCAACTGCAGGCAAAGATTTTATGATCGAATTAGCCTTTGAATCGGTAGTGTTTCTGGCATCTGTAAGCTGATTAAGGTTAGCTTTTATAGTTTCTAAGTTAGCAATATTCTTAGGAGATGAAATAAATACAGCGTAAAGCGGCCTATTTTCATGTGTACGGCCATATTCAACTACCTTAATACGATCTGATTGTTGAGCATAAGCTAATACGGCGGCTGAAATTTGAGCAGGATTTGCAACCCTTTCAGCATAACCAAAATCAAGAAATTGATCAGGATGATCTATAGATTCATTGTATTTACCTGTAAGAATCGGAGTAGGGTATAGATCTTTTGAATAGGATGTAGGTTTTGAAAGATCTGCAAGTATAGGAAATGAGATAATTGTTAAAAAAATTGATATAGCTAATTTGTTCTTCATAGTAGTCCTTAAAGTTACGATTGATTATTAAATATAATAAAGAAACTAAAAATTCAAAAGAAATCTTCAAAAATATAGAAAAAAATACAAAAAAATGGATTTAAGCTTCAAATTCGTGATTTAAGCAATTTTTTAAAAAAGAAGGGTGAAGCATTAAATAAATTTCAGAGAAACAATCTAGAGAAGAAATAAAAACACAAAAATTATAGAAATTCGTAAAAAAAATAAAAAGTTAAGAAAAGGGAATAAAAATACCAACTAATTTCCAGTATCGAAAAACTCCATTTTACCAAAAAATAAATATAACAAATTTAAGAAAGGGAAGGTCTCATCTTTTTCCACATTTTTATCCACACATATATAACTTCGCATAATATATATTATGTTAAATAATATATGATAAAATAAGTTATTAACAAAAGCTTGGAAAAGCCTTTATACATTGGTTATTAGGTTTGTGGATATTTTAGAGATTTAAATTATTTAACATAATATTGAAGGTTTTATGAATACCATGCATGTTTTCCAAATACATTCCTCTCTACGGGTTTATTTGTCTCCATGTATAGCTTTAGTCCACCTACAACACTATTAAGGTATGCTTGAAGCTTCGGTTTTATGTAAAAAGACCATG
Organism: uncultured SAR86 cluster bacterium; assembly: GCA_902535365.1. GTDB lineage: Bacteria > Pseudomonadota > Gammaproteobacteria > Magnimaribacterales > TMED112 > TMED112. The sequence goes on along the minus strand of CACATF010000002.1, from coordinate 34,908 downwards.
CTAACCATCTTATTAATGGGTTTTTAAATGGAATAATTGGTTTTACTTTTATATTCAATGTTGATGATTTTTTATCTCCCTTTACCAACCATCGTACATTCGCTAATTTGCTGTCTACCCCTATATCTAGGGTATATCCTGAATTATTCCATTCAAGAAATTTACGTTTGTATGTCAAATTATTTAAATACTTAACATAATCTATGGATTCTTCACCAGACCATTTCTCTACATGATTTTCTTTGCAAAAAGGATGAAAGTTTACCAGATTGCCTGGCTTCCTAATTTCTTCTAATAGCCTATATTTACTGACTTTTATGGTTTTCTCGGACTGTACAAATATCTCTTTCATAATATCTTATTGCATAATTAGGACTAAATTCCTTTTCAGATACCGCTTTAAACCCCATTTTTTCATGAAAATTTACTGATTCTTCATTGAATGGTTTTACATTAACCTCTGCACATATTTTTATATTGTCATTTTTATTTAAATCAATAATTTTTTTATATAAAAAAGTCCCTAAACCCTTATTTTTAAAGCTCTTTGCAATACCTATTCTGTCAACATAAAAGAACTTATTATGCTTCTTTTTGAAATACCCATAATTCTTTGATTCATAGGAAGACTTTTCATCAAAACAAACCATGAAACCACAGATTTCATCGTTAATGGTTATATAGGTGCTGTATTTAGACATCGAGAGCAATCTTTTTAAGTTATCAATCTTTTCTAAAGGCCCTAGAAATGGAGCATATGATTCGTTCAGAAAAAAAATCTTTTTTAGTATTGCCTCATCTGCATCTTTCAAGTCAAAAGCTTTAATTCCATTCATCTCAGTTATTTCCATAGATTAAGTGACATTTAAAGCTAAGCTAGTAAAATAGGCAACACATGGCAGGAAAAGACACAATAGAGATGCAAGGTGTAGTCACTGAAGTGCTACCAAATACAGTTTTCAGGGTAAAGCTTGAAAATGACCATGTTATAACCGCTCACATCTCAGGAAAAATGAGAAAAAACTACATCAGAATACTCAATGGTGACAAAGTAACAGTTGAGATGTCGCCTTATGATTTATCTAAGGGAAGAATAACCTTCAGGTCTAAGTAACCTTTGCTTTATCTTTAACTTTAATTTGAATTTTATCTTTTGAAAGCTTGATAAATAGTGTATTTCCTCTTTTAACACTATCTTCAATAAGCATGGATGAAATAGGTTTTTTAATCAACTTATCAACTGCTCTACCAAGAGGTCTTGCGCCAAGTTTAGAATCAAACCCTTCCTTGAGAACATGCTTTAATACTGAATCTTCATATTCGAGGTCTATCCCCTTCTCATTTAATTTTGATTGAACCTCAATTAAAAGCTTCTCAACAACAGATATAAGGCTTTTCTCTTCTAGATTATTGAAGTTAACAATACCATCTAATCTATTTCTGAATTCTGGAGTAAATGCTTTTGAGACTGCCTTCTCAAATTTGTCTTCAGAGCCTTGTTCAATAAATCCAACAGAGTCGCTGTCAGCCTCTATGGCACCAGTGTTAGACGTCATGACGATGATGGTATTTTTGAAATTTATACTTCGCCCATTACTATCAGCTAGAGTGCCGTAATCGAGTATTTGTAAAAGAATATTGAAAATATCAGGATGTGCTTTTTCAATTTCGTCTAAAAGCAGTACAGAATGCGGTTTTTTGTTAACTTCTTCAGTCAAATATCCGCCCTGTTCATAACCAACATATCCTGGTGGCGAGCCAATGAGTTTTGAAACGCTATGTTTTTCCATAAACTCTGACATATCAAGCCTGATGAAATCTATTCCTAAAAACTTTGAAAGCTGTTTGGTTAGCTCTGTTTTACCAACACCAGTTGGGCCTGTGAAAAGGAACGAGCATATCGGCTTTTCATCGTTGCCAATGCCTGATTTTGCTGTTTTAACGGCTGATACCACACTATCAATTGCATGATCCTGACCAAAGATTACAGAACGTAAGTTGTTTTCAAGGCTATTAAGATTTTCTTTGCTGGACGCAGTTAGCTGCATTGTTGGAATCTTTGTGATCTTGGAAATCAGTGATTCGATATCAGATTTTCTAATGTTGTTACCAGCTTTTGGATTTAGTTTTTTAAGAGAACCAGCCTCATCAATTAGGTCTATTGCTTTATCCGGCAACTTTGAGTCCTGTAAATACTTATTTGACAGCTCCACAGCTGTTTTAAGCGCTTCTTTTGAATAAGTTATGCCATGATAGCCCTCAAACTTGCTTTTAAGCCCCTCGAGGATCTGAACAGCTTCATCTATTGAAGGTTCATCTATCTGTATTTTTTGGAATCTTCTTGAAAGTGAATTATTCCTTTCAAAAATTTGTCTGTATTCTTTGTAAGTGGTTGCGCCAACACACTTGATATCTCCTCGGGCTAATGCTGGTTTTAGTAGATTTGAGGCATCTAATGCCCCGCCTGAAGCTGATCCTGCACCAATAATGGTATGAATTTCGTCAACAAAAAGGATGATTTTTTCATTTTTCTGCAAGTAATCCATCATTGCCTTCATCTTTTTCTCAAAGTCACCTCGGTATTTTGTGCCTGAAACAAGGCTACCGACATCAAGTGACATCACCTGATAACCTTCAAAAAGCTCTGGGCCCTTGCCTTCCGCGATGCATTTAGCAAGGCCTTCAGCAACAGCTGTTTTACCAACACCTGATTCACCAACAAGGATGGGGTTATTTTTTCTTCTTCTACCCAATACTTGAAACAATCTCTCGAGTGTGTCTTCTCTGCCTATTAATGGATCTATATCCCCATCGAGCGCCCTGTTGTTTAGGTTTGTTAAAAAGTCGGGCTGATTTTCTGATTCTTTCGGGGCTTCTTCAGTAATCTCTTCTGTTTGAACTGCAGTATTTTTGCCATGTGAGATATAGTCAACAACATCAAGCCTTGAAATGTTTCTTCGGTTAAGCATATAAACGGCATAACTTTCTTTTTCGCTGAACAATGCTGCCAGAAGGTTCTCGCCTAAAACTTCATTTTTACCACTTGATTGAACGTGAAATATGGCTCTTTGAAGGACTCTTTGGAAAGCTAATGTGGGTTGAATTTCCTTCTTTTCTTTTGACTTTGGAACATTTTTTCCTATGTAGTCTTTGATTTCTTTCTGCAGGCTATCGATATCAATAGATAGATGTTCAAAGACTTTTCTGGCTGAATCTTCTTGTGTTAAAACTAAAAGCAAGTGCTCGATAGTGACAAACTCATCAAGATTTTCTGAGCATTCTTTGAACAAAACATTTAAAGAATTTTCTAAATTTTTCGATAGCATATATTTAATATATCTAATCTTTTGCTAATTCTTCAATATCTGTTTTCAAAGGATGTTCATTTTCTTTTGAAAATTGATTAATTTGTTGAGATTTAGTTTCTGCAATTTCTAGTGAAAAAGCGCCACAGTAGCCCTTTCCTTCATTGTGAATCTGTAACATGATCTCAGTAGATTTCGCATGATCATAATCAAAGAATTTTTGCAGAACATAAACAACAAATTCCATTGGAGTGAAATCATCATTTAAAATGACAACAGTGTAGAGTGGCGGTTTATCGAACTTCAGCTCAGCATCTTCTAGCTCAACCGTGCCAGTTGAAAAGTCGTCTTGAGACATGTGAATTACTTAAATTTACTTATTAGAATCTTACCAAATTCTGAGCAACTTACTTCTGTTGCATCATCAATTAATCTAGCAAAATCATATGTAACTTTTTTGTCTTGTATTGCTGATTCCATTGCTGAAATAATTAAGTCAGCAGCTTCAGTCCAACCTAGATGTCTTAGCATCATCTCTGCAGAAAGAATTAGTGACCCTGGGTTAACTCTATCCTGTCCAGCATACTTTGGAGCTGTTCCATGAGTTGCTTCAAAAACTGCAGTCGTGTCACCTAGGTTCGCACCTGGAGCAATACCTATCCCACCAACTTGAGCAGCTAGAGCATCTGAAATGTAATCACCGTTAAGGTTTGGTGCTGCAAGGACATCATATTCCGCAGGTCTGTGAAGAATTTGCTGTAAAAAAGCATCACAAATAACATCTTTCACTATAATTTGTTTGCCAGTATTTGGATTTTTAAATGAATGCCATGGACCGCCATCAAGTGGTTCTCCGTCAAATTCATCTCTTGCGAGCTCATATCCCCAGTCTCGGAAAGCGCCTTCTGTAAATTTTTGAATATTGCCTTTGTGTATTAGTGAAACAGAATCTCTATCGTTCTGAATAGCATACTCAAACGATTTTCTTATTAATCTTTTACTACCCTCTTCTGATACAGGTTTGATGCCAATTCCACAGTTGTCTGTGAATCTAATTTTTTCAACGCCAAAATCTTTTTCAAGAACATTGATAAGTTTATTCGCTGCATCGCTGTTTGACTCAAATTCAACACCGGCGTAAATATCTTCAGAATTTTCTCTGAAGATTACCATATCAACAAGGTCTGGCCTTTTTACAGGACTAGGAGTTCCTGTAAAGTACTTAACCGGTCTCAAGCAGACGTAGAGATCTAGCTTTTGTCTGATTGCCACATTTAGGGATCTTATCCCACCCCCAACAGGAGTTGTTAATGGGCCTTTGATTGAAACTATATAGTCTTTGCAAGCCTGCAAAGTTTCTTCAGGAAGCCATTGATCATCACCATAAACTTCCACACTTTTCTCACCACAAAATATTTCCATCCAGCTTATTTCTTTTTCACCACCATATGCCTTAGCTACCGCAGCATCAACGACATCTTTCATAACTGGAGTTATGTCTACACCTATACCATCACCTTCGATAAATGGAATTATTGGATTATTTGGGACAACTAGCTGGTTGTCTTTGTATGTGATTTTCTCACCTGTGGTTGGAACTTTTATCATTGTGGCCTCTATCCCCTTAAAAATTTGGCTTGATTATACGCACATTTGCATTAAATATTAAGACTCAACATGTAAATATTTATGGAAAAAGCAAAAAAAGTTGTAGTGGGCATTTCTGGTGGAGTGGATTCTTCTGTAACTGCTTTGCTTCTTAAAAATGCAGGATTTGATGTACAGGGCATTTTTATGAAAAATTGGACCAACAGCGCTCCGAACATAGAATGCACAACTGAGGCAGACTTTAAAGACGCTGAAGAAGTATGCGATCAAATAGGTATACCCCTTCATATGGCAAACTTTTCCTCAGATTATTGGGACAAAGTTTTTAAGCGATTCCTATCAGATCATCATGAAGGACTCACACCTAATCCGGACATTCTTTGCAATAAAGAGATAAAGTTCCGTGCCTTCTTAGATTACTGCATGGAAATAGGTGCAGATTACATTGCTACCGGGCACTACGCAAAGCTTTCAAGTAAAGATGGAACAACCAAGCTATTACGTGGCATGGACACTAAAAAAGACCAATCTTACTTCCTTCATCAGGTAACTGGAGAAGATTTATCAAAAACAATTTTCCCGCTAGGTGAGTTAACCAAAGAAGAGGTTAGAAAAATAGCGACAGACAACAACTTAATTACTTCAACAAAAAAAGATTCTGTAGGCATATGCTTCATAGGAAAAAACAACTACAACAATTTTATATCAAATTTTTTAGGTAAAAAGCCTGGAAAAATCTGCGATGAAGCAGGTATTGTTCTTGGTGAGCATGATGGTCTGATGTACTTTACACTTGGTCAAAGACAAGGAATAGGATTGGGGGGCGTCAAAGGCAGAGATCAAGACTCTTGGTACGTTGCTCATAAAGATCTTAAAACCAATGAATTATCAGTCGTACAGGGTGCTGAACATCCACTTTTATACAGTGATGGTTGTTATGTAGATGATATTCATTGGATCAATGATTTCACTGAAGAAACATTTGATTGCTATGTTCAGATTAGATACCAAAGTCCGGCAATTAAAGCTCAAGTCACAAAGGCAAAAAAAGGCTACAAAATAATTTTTGAAGAGCAAGTTCTTGCAGTTACTCCTGGTCAATCAGCAGTAATTTACAAAGACAATGAGTGCCTTGGAGGTTCTGTAATAAGGGATAGAATTTCTGAAAATTACTATAAATGGGCGGAAAATAGAGGGTATAATTACGAAGTCTATGGATGACACAACCCTGAGGAACCTTTCTCCTCTCGATGGCCGCTATCACGATAAAACAAAAGTAACTCGTGAGATATTTTCTGAGCACGGTTTAATTCAGCACAGACTGAAAGTCGAAATTGTCTGGCTGGAGTATTTTTTAAATCATTTCAAACCTGAACTTCTAACAGATGATGTTGCAAAAAAACTATCCAATCTAAAACAATCTATACCTGATGAAACTGTCCTGAGGGTGAAAGAAATTGAGAAAACAACCAATCATGATGTTAAGGCAGTTGAGCTAGCTTTATCGGAGTGTTTTGAGGGCAATGAAGCTATCCAAAGCCTAATCCATATTTTTCTTACGTCTGAAGATATCAACAGCGCAAGTTACGCTCTAATGTTGAAAGAAATGCACTCAAATACACTTGATTGGATCGAGAATCTAGAGGCAGCGTTGGGAGTATTGATTGATGAAAATGCTGAACTTCCAATGATGGCACGAACTCATGGCCAACCAGCTACACCTACAACACTAGGCAAGGAATTGAATGTTTTTAAACAGCGGTTAAATAAGGAGAAAAAAACATTAGAGGGGCAAGAGTTTTTTGCTAAATGGGGTGGCGCAACAGCAAATTACAACCCCCATTTACTAGCTTTTCCTCAGGCTGATTGGTTAACCCATTCTGAGAAATTTCTAGATGAGCTTGATTTAAAGCTTACTAAAGTTAGCACCCAAATTGAGCCGCATGATTACATGGCCAAAGTATTCCATAATCTTATGCGAGTAAATACTATTTTGATCGATTTTTCCTTGGATATTTGGACTTATATTTCATTTGATTATTTCAAATTGAAATTAGATAAAAATGAGGTTGGATCATCAACAATGCCTCACAAGGTGAACCCCATTGATTTTGAAAATGCAGAAGGCAATTTAGGCTTAGCTAATGCCCTCTTCAACCATTTGGCTGAAAAGCTTCCGAGATCAAGATTGCAAAGAGATTTATCTGACTCAACGGTTCTGAGAAACATCGGCTCGGCATACGGATATATGGAGCTGAGTGTTTCATCTTTGCTTAAAGGGATCACTAAACTTGAGGCCAATGTCGAAGCTATTGCAAACGACCTCAATGACAGGTACGAGCTCCTTGCGGAACCATTGCAAAGCTTTTTAAGGCTCGAAGGAAAGAAAGATGGTTATGATCAAGTCAAACTTTTAAGCAGAGGGCAGAAAATGAACAAAGAGCTTTATTTAGAGACGGTAAATAGCCTTGTTGATAATGATGAGTTCAAATCTATCCTTTTAAACTTAACACCCGCTTCCTACCTAGGTTTAGCAACAGAATTGTCAAAGGAGGAATAAGATGACAGTTAAATTTAATTTTGAGGTACCTGCAGAAACATCAGGTATCTTTACTGATGAGGCCAATCAATTTGTAGAAAGTTTGCACAATAAATTTTCTGCTAAAATTTCTGAGCTACTTCAAGCCAGAGCCAGTCGCCAAGAAGGTTTTAATAATGGCAAACTGCCAGACTTTTTACCATCTACAAAAGAAGTTAGATCTGCCGATTGGAAAGTTAGAGATATTCCCTTAGAGCTGCTTGATCGAAGAGTTGAAATAACAGGGCCTGTTGATAGGAAAATGATTATCAACGCACTCAATTCAGATGTGAAGGTCTTCATGGCTGATTTTGAAGACTCATTAAGTCCAACTTGGGAAAATGTTGCTCATGGACAACAAAATCTTTATGACGCAGTGCGCAAGACAATTAGCTTCGAGAACCCAGCAAACGGCAAAAAATATGCTTTAAACGATGATCCAGCAATCCTGATGTGCAGAGTAAGAGGAATCCACTTGCAAGAAAAAGGGATGCTGGTCAATGACGAAGTGCCATATGGTTGTTTGGTTGATTTTGGTTATTACCTCTTCCACAACGCTAAAGAACTTATGAATAATGGTTCAGGCCCCTACTTCTACATCCCAAAACTCCAGTCACATACAGAAGCGAGATTATGGAATGAAGTAATAAATTTTGCAGAAGATACCCTCAATTTACCGCGGGGTACTGTTCGCGTTACTTGCTTAATTGAGACGCTTCCTGCCGTTTTTGAAATGGATGAAATATTGTTCGAGCTTAAAGATCATATTGTCGCTTTAAACTGCGGGCGCTGGGATTACATTTTTAGCTATATTAAAACTTTCCAAAACGACAGCACACGCATTTTGCCAGATCGATATCAAGTTGGTATGGGCCAGCCTTTTCTTAATGCTTACTCACGACTTTTAATTAAAACTTGTCACAAAAGAGGAGCTATGGCTATGGGTGGAATGGCTGCATTTATCCCATCTAAAGACCCTGATGAAAACAAAGTTGTTACTGAGAAAGTTATGAGCGACAAGTTACTGGAGACCAATAATGGACACGATGGGACATGGATTGCGCATCCAGGCCTGTCTGATATAGCCAATAACGTTTTTTCCAATGCCTTTGATTCCGGCAAAACCAATCAAATGCATATCATGAGAGAAGATGATTTAATTAAACAAGACGATCTTATTACTGCTTGTGATGGAGATTTTACTGAGAATTGTTTCCGAGCAAACATCAGAGTTTCGTTAAGGTATATTGAAGCCTGGTTAAGAGGTGTTGGATGTGTTCCAATTTATGGTCTTATGGAAGACGCTGCTACAGCAGAAATATCTCGAAGCTCACTATGGCAGTGGGTTAAGCACAATATCAAAATGGATACTGGAGCTGTTGCATCAGCAGAGGTATTTGAAAAAATTCTTGATGAAGAATACAATGTTGTCCAAGAAGAGGTTGGGCAAAACTCTTTGGATTCAGGTAAGTTCGTCGAAGCTAAGTCTTTGTTGAAGGATTTGGTATTGAGCGATGAATTAACTGATTTCCTGACACTACCTGCCTATAGGAGCATATAAATGAATTTAAGTGACCAAGTCGCTGCTTTAAATAAGGATTGGGCCGAAAATCCTCGTTGGAAGCATGTTAAAAGACCGTATTCCGCTGAAGAAGTGGTAAAACTGAGAGGTTCTTTGCAACCTGAGTGTACATTAGCTAGAAAAGGAGCTGAAAAGCTGTGGGATTACCTCCATACTGAAGACTACATTAACTGCTTGGGAGCACTGACCGGTGGTCAGGCTGTTCAGCAAGTTAAAGCAGGTGTGAAAGCGATTTACCTTTCAGGTTGGCAAGTTGCTGCAGATAACAACTCTGCAGGCACCATGTATCCTGATCAGTCACTCTACCCTGTTGACTCAGTGCCTAAAGTTATTAAGCGTATCAATAATGCCTTTAGACGTGCAGATCAAATTGAGTGGATGAATACTAATGGTGAGCCTAAGACAGACTTTTTTGCACCAATTATTGCTGATGCTGAAGCTGGTTTTGGAGGCAATTTGAATGCTTTTGAATTAATGAAAAGAATGATTGATGCTGGTGTCTCTGGTGTTCATTTTGAAGATCAACTGGCAAGTGTGAAAAAATGCGGTCATTTAGGTGGAAAAGTGCTTGTACCAACTCAAGAAGCAGAGCAAAAATTAATTGCTGCAAGACTTGCTGCAGACGTATCAAATACCCCTACTATCTTAATTGCTAGAACAGACGCTGATGCTGCAGATCTAGTAACTTCAGATATAGACGATAGAGACCTGCCATTCTTAACTGGTGAAAGGACTTCAGAGGGTTTCTTTAGATCAAAAGCTGGCATGGACCAGGCTATTGCAAGAGGATTGGCTTACGCCCCTTATTCAGACCTTGTATGGTGTGAAACATCAAAACCAAGCTTAGAAGAAGCTAAGAAATTTGCTGAAGCTATCAAAAAAGATCATCCAGAAGTTATGTTGGCATACAATTGTTCTCCATCATTCAATTGGAAGAAGAACCTTGATGACGCCACAATTGCTAAATATCAGAAAGAGCTTGGAGCCATGGGTTACAAGTTTCAGTTCATTACTTTAGCTGGTATCCATTCAATGTGGCATGGTATGTTTAGCCTAGCGAAAGAATATGTATCTGACGGCATGACAGCATACGTCAAGCTACAAGAAAAAGAGTTTGCTGACGCGGATAAAGGCTACACCTTTGTGTCTCATCAGCAAGAAGTTGGTACTGGCTATTTTGATGCAGTGAATAACTGCGTACAAGGCGAGGAAAGCTCAACTTCAGCTCTTAAAGGCTCAACAGAAGAAGAACAGTTCTAAGAAAAAATAGCATACATTGCTAATTGATTAATTACATATAACACTCTAATCTTAATTGTGAGGAGTGTTATATGACTAGTATTAGAGTTTTTTTACTTTTAATAATTTCGTTTATTTCTTTCACAGATGATCATGAATCTGATGAAAGTATGGGTTTTATCCTTCTTTCTACTTATGAAATGGCTTACGGAAGCAAGTATGCCGATTTAGAAAAGAATTTAATCACTGAGGCAAAAGCTGGAGTTAAAGACGGTTACGATAGCTGTTCTTTATACAGGCATGCTCAAGGATCTCAGAGAGCTTTCTATATGGTCTGTAGTTTTAAAACAATGGATCAGTTTGCAAAAATAATGGAAGCACCAAGAGATTACAGCAATGACAAACAGCTATTTGCATCCCATAGCGATCATATTCTTTCAAGAGTCGTTGTGGAGCTTGATTCGCCACCACCATTCGTAATGTTTGGAAAATGGAAGCCAGGCCCTAATCTTTCCATGGGACAATTTAGTGAAAGAATGTCTTCTTTTCAAAAAGCTTTTTCAAAGGGCTTTAAAGGATGTAATGAGTACATTCACGCATGGGGTCCTGAGTACGCAGGTTACTTAGCATGCGGTTTTAATAGTTGGAAAGATTTTGCTAAGAAATCACAAGCTGCTGGAGGTTATGTTACTGCTGCTCTTAACGAGTATGCTGTAACTGGAATTGTAGAGCACAGTGATGAGTTATTAGTAAGAGTTTATCCAAAATAAAAAAGCAAAAAATGAATTTCAGGGCTACTGTAAAAAGTAGCCCTTTTTAGTTAAAAAACTTATGGAAGAAAGGCAAGCACAATGTCCTTACTGTTGGGAAATGCAGTATTTTGAGATTGATCCTTCAGTAGAAAATCAAGAATATGTGGAAGATTGTCAAATCTGTTGTAACCCAATTCTTATAAGAGTTTCAGTTGGGTTTGATGATATCGAAATACAAACTGCTAAGGAAGATGAGGGTTTCTACTAAACAAGCAAAATTTTGAGGTAAAATACCTATATTGACACAGGTTTTCTTATCGGATTGATCATTCTTTTAGGTGGTGGTTATCTTCTGATAACTAAAAAAAAGAAATAATTTTTCTACTTCACCCAACCGACCACAAAAGGAAAAATCAATGGAAATAACAGCACAATGGCATACAGCAGTATGGCGATGTTTTTTGATATTTTTTCTCCAAGAGCCTTTCTAATTTTTAGTGCTAACCAGCCAAAAACTCCCCAAAAAAATACGATAAACAGGGTCAAATAAAGTGCCTCTAAATTGGTCATAATTCAAAGAATTATTCTATGCTAAGATAAAAAATAAACATAATTAAGGGGTCTTATGTTCAATCAAAAAAATACCATATTTATTATACTTGGAGCCTTTCTTCTAAGTGCATGCGGAGGTGGTGGCGGTTCATCTGCGCCAGAACCAGCACCTACACCAGCACCTACACCAGCACCAACACCAGCTCCTACACCAGCCCCTACTCCTGCACCATCAAATTTAACAGGAAAATATGAAAAGAGTGATGGTTCAAAAATTTACATAGAAAATGATTTAAATACCCTATTCAATACTCCAGTTGAGGTAACCTTCTCTTTGAGAAAACATGGCGGCTACACCTACCCTGGATCTGCTAATGGCGAGGTGATTGAATTTCCCCCTGGTTGGTATGGTGATCAGATTCTCACGTGTAGAAATGCAGACCTTAATGGTGATGAGTACCCAGACTTAGTTGCTCAATCTACTAGTAGTTGGCAAGCACAACCAACTTCTCCTGATGAGGATAAGGCTAACCCTGAAAGACGTCCAAGAGTTCATTTAATGGTCAACGATGGAAATGGGTACTTTAACAGCGGTTTATCTTTAATGGCCAATGAAGATTATCACCGTATTCATACCTACAAAGATGTGTTTTTAGCAGACCTAAACAATGATGGTTTAGATGATATTCTTACCGGCTCAGGGGGTGGTGGGCCCTTGTTAAATGAAACCATTGATAACGGAATTTTATTGTTAATGAGTGATGCTGAAACAGGCCAATACTCTGACCAAACAAACCTCATCAATTTTCCAAGGATTACAAGAGATAGAGGTGAATTTACTGAGGAAGTGCTAGCTCTTGCTGGTGTTGATTTATTTGTTGCTGCAGACATAAACAGTGATGGTTGGAAAGATCTCGTTACTATGGCTGTAGCGGGTGGCGAACGTGGTGCTTTTCCTTTGGTTTTGTTAAATCAAGAAGGTGCTGGTTTTGTCCCTTGGGATAGATTTAGCAATGATGATGACCCAATAAAACCTAATCAATGGACATCTTCACGAGGTGGCAAGGTAATTGATTTTGACAATGATGGTGACGATGATGTTATCGTCTTGTGCTACTCAGACTGTTGGAATACCCAATCAGAGTTTTATGACGAGAGCCGAAATAATGGTTTTATTTTGATTAATAATAATGGCGATATCCTAAAGGAGGATATTATTCATTTTCCTGTCGGCACTTTGGGCCAAGTTAATAAAAATGATGCCCTTGATGTAGGTGACATAAATGGAGATGGCTTTCCGGATATTGTCATATCACAAGGCAAACTAGACCCCTATTACATAGATAGGGATCTCCAAATACTAATTAACCAAAATGGCGAGTCTCTTATTGATGAAACCAGTGAAAGAATTGTGAACCTGAGGAATGATTATAATGGCCATCCTGAGGGTAATACTTACCTGTTTGATTACGATAGTGATGGGGATTTAGATATCTTTGATTTCCAAGCAAATGTTCGTGATGGTATTTCGCAATGGAATACCAATGCTCCAACCCAAGAAGATCAGACTTACCCATACTGGAAAAATGGTGGTGCTCTATTCATAAATGATGGAAGTGGTTTTTTTACAAGCCTAGATGACGATCAGACATCAACAGGCGAATTGCCAAATTTGTTTGAACCATGGCAATTTTCTACCTTTAATCAGCCATATTTTGTTTGTCCCATCGATTTTGGTGGTTCTTTTGGTTATGGGTTTGGTTTTTCAGGCAGTGCTGGAGAGCAAGCACCAAACATAAATTATCCTGAAGGGGTAATGTATGAAGACTATAATGCAAATGGGTTTGCAACAAGCCGAAAGCTAAATGAGGCAGATAATTATCAGTAAGTCTTAATCTTTGACCTTGCCACACACTTGGCAAGTCTGACCTTTTGATAGGTATACCCCACCACAACTTGGGCTTAAAGGCTTGTTTTTAACAATCAATCCTATTGCCATTCCACAAATAGAAAGGGCAACAACAATAACTGCTAAAATGGCATTGGTCATAGTTGTATCATACTCCAACTTGATGATTGGATCGATTCACCATCTTCGTCAATAAAAATTACCGCAAGATCATTCTCATTGGCTAGTTTAAGACCTTGTTCTTTGCCTAAAACATAAAGAGCAGTTGCCCAAGCATCGGCTGTAGCTGCATCCTTTGCAGCAACCGTAGTTGACAAGATATTGCGAGGCCCATCACCCCAAATATGATTTGGCTCTCGATATTCACCTGATGTAGCAACAGAAATCCCTTTTTTGGGGGTTTTAAATGCGATATAAGGGGTTTTTTCACCCGTAGAGGGTCTTTCTACGGCAAAAACCCAATTGTCGCCGTATTTTGTGCCTAAAGTTCTTACTTCACCACCAATTTCTATGAAGTAATTTTTAATTGCGTTGTTTTCTAATAAATGCCCTATGCGATCAATGGCATAACCTTTTGCGATACCAGAGAAGTCCAATCCGTTTTCATCATAAGGATCAAATGCACCCCCACTATCCTGAGCGATTTGATTTGCCAAATTTAAAACATATGTAAACTCTTCTGTCCTTTTGACGTCCTCGTTTCGATTAATTTTTGAAATAAGTGAGGTCTCTTTGTAAGTCGAAAAAACATAATCTATTCTGTTGAGCTCAGCATCTATTTTTTCTTTTAGATCATTCGACGGCTTTCCAGTAGTTTTGATGATGTAAGAAGTCCCATAAATCTCTCCTGAATAATTGCTGATCTCATCAGATGAGCAAGCACTAAGAAATATTATGGATATTAGGAAAGAAGCTCTAACCACCGAAGTCATCTAGCATTATGTTCTCAGGCTCAACCCCAAGATCTGTCAGCATTTTTATACAGCTCGAATTCATAATTGGTGGTCCACAAAGATAATATTCACAGTCCTCTGGAGCTTCATGTTTTGCCAAGTATTCATCTTGAGTAACTTGGTGTATGAAGCCTGTGAGACCATCCCAGTTATCTTCTGGTAGAGCATCAGACAAAGCTATATTGAATGAGAAGTTTTCATGTTCTGCTGCTAGTTTCTCAAACTCTTCTTTGTAAAAAATTTCCTTCATACTTCTGGCACCATACCAGTAGGAAATTTTTCTATTGGAATTCAGCCTAATTAGCTGATCAAAGATATGCGATCTCATTGGCGCCATGCCGGCACCTCCACCAATAAATACCATCTCATTGTCTGTCTCTCGAGCAAAGAATTCACCGAACGGACCAAAAACTTTGACCTTATCACCAGGCTTAAGACTAAACACATAGGAGGACATAATCCCTGGAGGAAAGTCTGTTCCTGGTGGTGGTGAAGCCACTCTGATGTTGAATTTTAAAACCCCTTCTTCTAATGGGAAGTTAGCCATTGAGTAAGCTCTAATGATTGGATCTGGGTTGGTCGCAACGTTGTCCCAAATTTTAAACCTATCCCAATCCTCATGGTATTCCTCGGCTACATCAAAATCTTTATAGTTGATCGCTTGGTAGGCTGGCGCTTCAAGTTGCACATATCCTCCAGCTCTAAATTTCACGTTTTCCCCTTCTGGTAATTTAAGTACTAGTTCTTTAATGAAGGTTGCAACATTGTCGTTTGAAACTACTTCACATTCCCACTCTTTCACACCAAAAACTTCATCAGGGATTTGAATTTTCATATCGCTCTTCACGGGAACTTGGCATGAAAGTCTCCAATTATCCGTTTGTTGTTTGTAGTTAAAATGTGATTGCTCAGTTGGAAGAATTGATCCTCCACCATCGGATACTTGGCACTTGCATTCTGCGCAGGTACCACCCCCTCCACAAGCTGAAGCTAAATAGATATTTTTCGCGGCTAATGTGCTCAGCAGTTTGCCGCCTGTTGGAACCGTTATGCTTTTTTCTGGATCACCGTTAATCTCAATTGTGACGTCACCGGTAGAAACCAATTGTGAACGTGCGAACATAACAAAAGCAACTAACAAAGCAACAATAAATGTGAAAGCTAAAATTCCTAAATAGATATCCATTACAGCAGTATTCCTCCAAATGACATAAATCCAAAGCTCATTAAACCAACAATAACAAATGTAATTCCTAAACCTCTTAAACCCTCGGGTATATCGCTGTATTTTAGTTTTTCTCTAATACCTGCAAGCAATACAATTGCCAAGGCCCAACCAAATCCAGCACCAAAGCCATAAACCACACTTTCCGTAAAATTATAGTTCTTTTCGATCATGAAAAGGGACGCACCTAAAATAGCACAGTTAACAGTGATTAGAGGTAGGAAAATTCCTAAAGCGTTGTACAAAGCTGGCACATATTTATCCAAAAACATTTCAAGAACCTGAACAGCAGCAGCAATGACCCCAATGTAAGTTATGAGTCCGACAAACTCAAGGTTGGTATTTTCTAACCCTGCCCAACTTAAGGCACCTTCTTTCAGCACATAGTTGTAGATAATGTTGTTTAATGGAACAGTGAGAGTCAGTACAACAATGACTGCAATTCCAAGACCAAATGCTGCTTTGACTTGCTTTGAAATAGCAAAGAAAGTACACATCCCCAAGAAGAGTGAAAGCGCAATATTTTCTATAAAAACAGTTTTGATAAAAAGGTTAAGCAAATCAGCCATCAGACGCCTCCTTCTTTACTGTGAGGGGTTTAAATGTGTGAGCCTTTAGTGGGTTTTCATTCTCCTCGACTTGGCTCTTACTGAAAGATCTGATAACCCAGATCATGATACCGATAATGATAAATGAACTAGGTGGTAACAGAAGGAAGTTATTAACCTGATAGCTGTCAGGCATAACTTGCATACCAAAGAACGTACCGCTACCAAATATTTCTCTTACAGTAGCTACTACCAGCAAAACAAAACTGTATCCTAGACCATTTCCAAAACCATCAAGCATGCTTTTTATTGGTGGATTTTTCATGGCATAAGCTTCTGCCCTACCCATCACAATACAATTTGTAATAATCAGCCCAACAAACACTGATAGTTCTTTGCTGGCTTCATACGCGTATGCCTTCAATAATTCGTCAACAATAATAACCAGGGAAGAAATAATCGTCATTTGAACGATAATTCTTATGTTGTCCGGTATGTAATGTCTAATTAATGAAATAAAGAAGTTTGAGAGCGTAATTACTGACGTCAAAGCTATACACATTATGAGAGTTACATCCATTTTTACTGTGACAGCTAATGCTGAGCAAATACCCAAGATTTGCAGAGCTATTGGATTATTCTCAACAATTGGAGTAAAAAGCAGTTTTCTAGTTTCTTTCAGAGATATAGATTTCATATATTTTTAATCTCCTCACCCAAGTTCTTTATTACTGGTCCGTAGCCATTATCTCCCAACCAATACTTAATCATGTTTGTAACACCATTTGTCGTCAATGTAGCTCCAGATATTCCGTCAATCTCATATTCTGTTGATGAGGGTCCTTTTGTTACATAGAGACCGACAGAACCGTCATTACTATAAATTCTTTTACCATTCCAATCAGACTTCCAGTTTGGATTATCAACTTCACCTCCCAATCCAGGAGTTTCCTTATGCTCGTAATATTCTATGCCTTTGACTGTATTTAAATCTGAATCTAGCGATAAGTAGCCATACAAGGTTCCCCACAATCCATACCCTCTGATTGGCAACACTATCTTTTCGATAGCTTCATCATCACTCAACCACACGTAAATTGGTGCAATGTTTTCCCTTCTCTTGATGATTGCTATGTCCTCTGATTTTGGAACTAAGCTTGATAGCTCAGGATTTGATGATGCTTTCAAGTGATCGTAACTATCCTCAATCGATACTAATTTATTGGTCTCAAAGTCAACATATAAGGTTTTAATTTTTGAAAACTCCTGATCAACTTTATCTGTAACAATCCCTGCAGCAGCTAAAATCTTTACCTTCTTTTCATTCTCTTTATTGAGGTTTTGTTCATATCGCACGGATACAGCTGTGACTGAAACAATTACTGCGCAAGCAATGCATGCTAGCAATGGGATTACTAATTTGTTCACGCGTTGTACCTCTTCATTCTTTTGCCTGTGTTATAGGAAGTTACGCAAAAATCAATTGCTGGAGCAAGTAGATTTGCAAATAAAATAGCCAACATCATGCCTTCAGGGAATGCTGGATTCACAACCCTAATTAAAATTACCAATACCCCAATCGATAGACCATAGATCCACCTACCCATATTTGTGTTAGCTGCAGTGACTGGTTCGGTTGCCATAAAGACAAGCCCAAAAGCAAAACTACCTATGGTTAAATGCCACCACCATGGAACACTAAACATTGGGTTAGTTTCAGAGCCAATGAAATTAAGAAGACTGCTCATGGCAATCATACCTATGAGTGTACCCACAATTATTCGCCAGGATGCTATTTTTGCATACACCATGTAAGCTCCTGCAAGTAGAATTAACAGTGTTGACGTTTCACCAACTGATCCTGGCATTTGTCCTAGGAAAGATTGCATCCAAGTGAAATTATTTTGTATGCCTGCTATACCCTCTTGAGCTCCAATACCTAAAGCTGTAGCGCCTGAATAACCGTCAATCGCACCATTGTCTGCAAGTGAGGACACCCAAACCATATCGCCAGATAGTTCAGTTGGATAAGCAAAATAAATGAAAGCTCTTCCTGTTAATGCTGGGTTAAGGAAGTTTTTACCAGTACCACCAAAGAACTCTTTTCCAACCACTATTCCAAATGCAATACCAGTTGCTGCTTGCCACAGTGGGATGTCTGGAGGGCAGCTCAAAGAAAAAAGGACTGTTGAAACAAAAGCACCCTCATTTATTTCGTGCCTTCTAACTGTGGCAAAAATTGCCTCACATGCGATGCCAACAACAAAAACTGTTACATAGATTGGAACAAAATATACCATCCCAAACCAAAACCTGTGGAAGTGATTATTGGCATCAGTCCCAACAAGCTGAACAAGCCAATTGTGCCAATCTCCAGTGTTTGTGAAGCCACCTTGAGCCATATAATCCAAACCCCAGTAACCCATGTTGTACATGCCCCAAAACATGGCTGGGAACGTTGCTAGCCACACCACAACCATAACTCTTTGAATGTCTAATCTGTCCCTGATGTGTGTTTTGCCTGTCGTGGCAAGCTTTGCGGAAAAGAAAAAGTTTTGAACTACCTCGTAAAGATAGAAAAAATAGTTGTCTTTAGGAGGCCTGTTTTTGTCAAAAAAGTTCTCTAAAAACTTCATGAAGTTTCCTCCTTCCAAATCATTTCCATACAATCATTAAATAGTGCCACATAGTCATATTTACTAGGGCAAACATATGAAAAAATAGCCATATCTTCCTCTGCCAAATCAAAAATGCCTAATTCTCTTAGAGCAACTAAATCACCAATTGCCAAAGATTTTAAAAAGAGTGTTGAGTCAATATCAAAAGGGTTTACTTCATCAAAAACACCAATCGGGACAATCGCTCTAAAACCACCGTTTATATTTGTGTCAAAAGAGAATGTTTCAGGCTTTAAAATGCTTGAAAGAAAGACATTTGAACTACTATGATCTTGTGCTCCGGGTTTAAGCCAATTAAAGAATGTTGCCTTGGGTTCATCTACAACCAAAGAAATTTGGTTAGAATGCCTTGTTAAATAATCAGAGTAACTATCTCCATACCTACCATATAAAAGACTACCAGCAACTTTGCGAACCTCTCCATCAAAGGTTCCTGCTGCAATCTCTTGCATATTTGCACCCAGGTTTGTTTTTATTAATTTTGGTGAATTGCATGCTGGTCCACATAAACTGACATAATTTTCATTACAAAAATTGCCTGAGGCTAATGATTTTCCAATTCTCAAAACATCTTGCCAGTTAATGGTCCATGTTTTTGTATTTTTTGTCATTGGCTGGATGTTTTGAATATGCAATGAGCTATTTCCAGATGGGTATTTTCCATCAAAAACGTATTGTTCAACATCTAAATCTTCGAACTCTATATTGCTAGAAGTGGATAGATAAACCTCTTGCCTGGTGAGTTCTTTGAGACAATCAAGACCAATGGTGAAGGCATCAATTTCTTCAGAGATTATATTTGTTGGATCAGCCTCCAAAACATCTTTTTTACAGGCATTTATAAATAAAAAGTCTGGTTGTGTGCCTAATTGAGGCGCACGATTAAACGGTCTTTCTAGAAAGGAATCCCAATGTCCCGCATTATTTAATTGATCGGTAATTGATTCTGATTTTGCAAAAGGCACAGGGTCAGTATTTGTTCGCTTAACAACAACAGATACCAAGGCTCTTTTTTCTGCACGATTTATACTCTCTACGACTCCTGAAACAGGAGATCTAACATAAAAACCTGGATTTGTTTTATCTTCAAAGAGGGGATCGCCTTGGTTTACTGTATCCCCTTCTCTTATAAGGATTTTTGGTTTTAGGCCAAAATAATCGTCAGACAAAACAGCAGAAAACTTAGTGTCGATTGAATCAATGTTGAAATTATTTACAGAACCGTGAAGAGGTACATTAAGCCCCCCTTTCATTTTTACTTTTTTCATTTACTGTTTTGGGTATCTTATTAAGTTAATACCAAGGACTTTTTTCAAAAGTCTAACTACTTGCTTGGAGTAACCATACTCGTTATCGTACCAGCAGTAAATAGTTACACTATTAAAATTGCTAATTGTTGCTTGTGAGTCAAATACAACAGCAAATTCATTGCTATAAAAGTCTGATGAAACTGCATCGATAGCATTAGAGTAGTCAATTGTAGTTTTGAGTTTGGAGTGAAATGCTACCTCTCTAAAACACTTATTGAGCTCTTCCACGGATACAGATTTTTTAACATTTAAATTCATGATTGCTAAGCTAACATTAGGTGTTGGTACTCGAATGGCATTAGCTGTTAATTTGCCTTTCATTTCTGGCAAAATCTGAGATACAGCTTTTGCTGCTCCTGTATCTGTGATTACCAAGTTCAATGCTGCACTTCGACCCCTTCGATCTGAGGGATGGTAGTTATCAATAAGGTTTTGATCGTTTGTGTATGCATGTACTGTTTCAATATGTCCGCTCTGAATGGTGTAATTTTCGTCAATTACTTTTAAAACTGGCACAATTGCATTTGTTGTACATGATGCAGCCGCAAGCATTTTGTCATCTGGAGATGCTTTATCATCGTTTACTCCATAAACAATATTTTTTACTTTCCCTAATCCAGGTGCGGTAACAATAACTCTCTCAACTGACGGATTTTTTACATGTTGTTTTAATCCATCTTCATCTCTCCAGGCTCCTG
The DNA here is from genome assembly GCA_902535365.1 of uncultured SAR86 cluster bacterium. Taxonomy (GTDB): domain Bacteria; phylum Pseudomonadota; class Gammaproteobacteria; order Magnimaribacterales; family TMED112; genus TMED112. Next base: position 13,971 of record CACATF010000002.1, on the reverse strand, counting down.
TGTTGTCCAAGATAGTAGCTTTCTTGATGCCATATTTTTTGTAGTCAACTTTTCGGGGATCATTTGAATAAATAACAGAAATTTCATTACCATTCACAATGAGCGCATTATTTTGCTTGTTGACTCTAATTGTTCCTGGAAATGGGCCGTGAACACTATCATTTCTTAAGAGCCCAGCCCTTTTAATTAAATCATCTGGACTAGTGTTTTCTCGCACCACAATAGCCCTCAAACGCCACTTTGTGCCCGCCCCTGTATCATTTATCAAGATCCTCGTAAGAATACGTCCAATACGACCAAATCCATATAGAACTACATCCTTTGGTCTTAATGGGTAAGACCTTTTTGTTCTCAGGTTTTCAGATAGTAATTTTTCAATATACTCCTCTGGATTAACCTTTGGATTGTCCAGCAGGTAAACCACTATTTCACCAATATCAATTTCGCAAGGAAGCAGCTTCATTCTGGCTATTTGTTCTAGCAATGGGTAGGTTTCCAGCTCACTTAGCTCATTGCCTTCAACTTCACGAACAAACCTGTGAAGCTTCATGATTTCTATTGCAGAACAATTTACTAATGAGCGTCCGTACATAAGGATACGCACTTCATTTCTAAAGAGTTTGCCAACAATTGGCACCATTGATTCGGCAAGAGCTTCTCTCCATTTCCAGTCACCAAAGTAGTCATCGACCTTTGGACGTCTTCTTTTGTCTGGATTAAATCTCTTTACCAAAATTAACTATCGCTATATTTCTTGAGGTAATAATCAGGATTACCGAACAAATGCGAAATGGCAACTAGTCTCTTAAGATAGTGACCAATGGACATCTCTTCTGTACATCCCATACCGCCATGCATTTGCACAGCTTCTTCACCAACAATTTTACCTGCTTTACCAATTTGATTTTTAAGACCAAAGATAAGCTTTCTTTTCTCATCAGAGTCTTCCGTTGCAAGCACTTTGAGTAAGAACGATTTTGTAAACTCTGTTTCCATGAACATGTCGACCATTCTGTGCTGCAATGCCTGAAATTTAGAAAGTGATTGGCCAAATTGCTCTCTTTGCTGTGTGTATTCAATGGTGAGTTTGTATGATTTTTCCATTGCTCCAACTGCCTCTGAGCTGACACATACAATTGCATCTAAGATGGTTTCTTCTAGAATTTCGAGTGCATTCTCTGCTGAAAATACAGCATCACATTTGCAATTTTCAAGAGCAAGATCACCTGAAACAAAACCATCATAGGTTTTATAATTAACAACCTTAACACCATCAGAAGACCTATTAACTAGGCCAAAAGCATAACCATCGCCTGATTTTCCAAAGACAATGAAATGATCAGCATTTCCTGCGTTAAGTACTGTACTTTTTGTTCCGTTTATTTGACCATCTGAGCTTATGGTTGCATCAACATTATCAAGATTGAAGCCTTTCATTGGTTCATAGTTTGCCAAAGAAATTTGAGTTTCTCCTGAAACAATGCCAGCAATCAATTCATCGGCATTTTCAAGATTGGATCTTTTCAAAACACCACCAGCTAACACAACGTTTGCAAGGTATGGCTCAACAACTATAGCTTTTCCAAATTCCTCAAATATTAAGCTGAGATCGGTATGACCTCCCCCTAAACCACCTTGTTCTTCTGAAAAAGGTATTGCAAGCAACCCAAGTTCAGCAAACATTTTCCAATGTTCAGGGTTTGAACCATTTTCTGAGTTCACTGTTTTCATTCGTGTTTCAAAATCATAATCAGTAGTACAGAACTTAGAGACCATATCTCTAAGCATGTTCTGTTCGTCTGTGTAACTTAAATTCATTATTCCCCCTAAATACCTAAGACAGCTTTCGCTATGATATTTTTCTGAATTTCATTAGTTCCGCCATATATTGTTACTTTTCTAAAGTTCAGATATTTTGGAGCACTTTGTTGTGCTGATTTTTCTGCTGCCACTTCAATATCTGTAAACCCATAAGGACCTCCATAAGGCATTGCTTCATGCCCAGCTAATTCAACTGCCAAAGAGGTTATTCTCTGTTGTAGCTCGGTTCCTTTGATTTTAAGTAAAGATGATTCTGGCCCTGGACTCTTTCCCTCACGCTGAGCTGCTAAACCACGCAGTTCAGTCATTTCAAGAGCATCAAGATCCAACATAAATTGTGCGACCTTGGCTTTAAAAGTAGGATCATCTGCTACCGGAGTATCGCCATGAAAGACATTTTTTGCCTTGTTAACAAGTTTATTGATGTTTCTTCTCATCTGAGGAGCACCTGCAATAGAGCTTCTTTCATGGAATAACAGGAATTTAGCATAAGTCCAGCCCATACCTTCTTCTCCAACAACGTTTTCTGCTGGAACTCTGACATTATCAAACCAAACCTCATTTACTTCATGATCACCATCAAGCGTAATAATAGGTTTAACTTCAACGCCGGGCGTTTTCATATCAACCAAAATAAACGTAATGCCCTCTTGTTTTTTTCCAGAGTCATCAGTTCTGACTAGCACAAATATCCAATCTGCATGCTGTCCAAGAGTTGTCCATGTCTTTTGACCATTGATTATGTAATCGTCGCCGTCTCTCACAGCTTTTGTTTTCAATGACGCTAAATCGGAGCCTGATCCAGGTTCTGAATATCCTTGGCACCACCAATCATCGAAATTAAGAATTCTTGGAAGAAAACGTTTCTTCTGTTCTTCAGAGCCAAATGTCCAAATAACTGGTGCAACCATTTGCAAACCAAAAGGCACAAATGTTGGGCATCCTTCAAGAGCAAGCTCTCTCAGATAAAGGTAAACTTTTGTGGCATCCCAGCCAGTGCCTCCATGCTCCACAGGCCATGAATGTCCCATCCAGCCTTTTTTGGCAACGCATTTATGCCACTCGACAATCTCTTCTCTTGTAAGTTCGTCTCCATTGTGCATCTTTTCTTTGATGTGCTTTGGATACTCATTATCGAGAAATGCTCTTACTTCATCCCTAAAAGCTAGGTCTTCTTTTGAAAAATTTAGATCCATGATTTACCCTCTTCCATTCCTAAAAATAATTATTAATTTGTAACCTAAAATAGGTTATTCTGAAATATAAATTCAATTGGTATTAAAAACTTTATGCGCCTTATTTTCAAGTATATAGCGATATTTCTGCCCTTCTCTTTGTTCGCTCAGGAAGTTGATCAGATTGAGGTTGTTAAGGTGGAGGTTGCATCAATCATCTGGAAAAATCAAAAAACATCAGAGAAGTTTCCAACTGTTGACTCAAATGTTCTAGCTGAAGAGGTCCTGGTAATTGAATCTCTCGATAAGCCAAATATTAATCTTAAAACCATTGAAATTGATGAAAGTAGAATTGTTTTTGATTTTGAATATTTTGATGACTTTGTCGCGGATGCTAGTAATGAAGGAGACGTCGAAGAAAAAGAAATACCCACTCCAAGCTTCTATCGAAGGATTGACCCAAAAGAACATGAGCTTAACGGCACAATGCGAAGAATATCTAGAGTTGACGATCTTGAGCTAGACAATCATAAGTCCTGGTATCAGCCACTTGATTCTGAGGAGAATATGCCCTTTATTCTTGTGTCTGAAGAAAATAATCAGTGTGTTGTAAAGGTGTTTAAATCAAGGTTTCCTAGAATTCATGCTAAATGTGCAATGGGCCCTGATTCACTTATGGAAACCTACAAAATGACTAAGTCTGAATACAACGTAAAGTCTTTGATAGGAAGTTTTCAAAATGAAGAATCAGATGAGCTGTCAGAAGAATCTTTCGAGCTATTTAGTCTAGATGAGCAAAGAAGAATAAATCTTAACGAGTTGCATTATTTTGACCATCCAAAAATTGGTCTTCTAGTAGCAGTGTATAGCTATCCAAAAGATAGTTCACCTTGAGGTTCTGGGCTTTCCAATATACGAGCATGACAAAGAAACTGTGCCATCAGCATTTGCCATTGTTCTGATTTGGTCATCAAAGTTGCAAAGCCTGTTCTCAAGATCTTTTAGGTAATCAATTTCAAGTTTTGGTATGTAGACAATATCTTTTTCTTCACATTTTTTTATATCTTGGTTGATTGAGTCAAATTTGACCTCACAAACCTTGCCTTCAGCAGAAACTGATATGGACAATAAGGTTAATAATATAAAACTACTTATAGTACGCATTTTCATTATCTGAATGATCTGTAACATCTTTAACTCCCTTAATATCTGGAACCTTTTCCATTAATGTTTTTTCAATTCCTTCTTTCAGTGTCACATCAACCATACCACAGCCTTGGCATCCACCACCAAATTGCAGCACAACCATCCCGTCATCAGTGATACTTTCCAGTTGCACATTGCCTCCATGAGCGGCAAGTTGAGGGTTAATTTCATCATATAATACATAATTAACCTTATCTTCTAAAGTTGCGTCTTCACCTATTTTAGGCACTCTTGAACTTGGTGCTTTGATAGTAAGTTGGCCTCCAAAATTATCTTTGTCGTAATTAACTTCGGCATCTTCTAGAAAGGATAGGCTTCGCTCTTCAATATACAGAGAGAAATTTTCAAATTTTATTTCGTGGTCAGATGTAAGGGATTCATCTTCCTTGCAGAACGCTAAGCATGTTTCAGCTTTTGGAGTACCAGGGTCAGAAACAAAAATACGAATGTCACATGGGAAATCTTTCTTTTGAATAAGCTCAAATAAATACTCTTGAGCAGTTGCAGTGACATTTATCATTATTACTATGTATATATTAAATGAAGATTTTAAACGATTTATTCTCTCTTTTGTCAGGAACAGGAGAAGAAAAAAACTTAAAGACCTTGATAGAAGAACAGCCTTTATCAAGGATCATTATATATCTGGGATTAATTCTCGTGGGCTTCGTAGCACTAGTTGCTACGATTGTTTCAATATTGCTCTAAAGCTTTGATTCTAGCTCTGGTAACGCCTCAAACAAATCAGCTACTAATCCATAATCAGCAACTTTAAATATTGGTGCTTCCTCGTCTTTATTAATAGCTACGATAGTCTTCGAATCCTTCATCCCGGCTAAATGTTGTATTGCTCCTGAAATTCCAACAGCAATATAGAGATCTGGAGCAACAGATTTACCTGTTTGGCCAACCTGGTAGTCGTTTGGAGCAAATCCAGAATCTACAGCAGCTCTGGAAGCTCCCACAGCAGCATTTAATTTGGTTGCCACACCTTCTAGAAGTGCAAAGTTTTCCTCATTTTGCATGCCACGGCCTCCCGAAATTACAATATCAGCGGCTGTCAATTCAGGTCTGTCGGAAACAGTAAGTTCATTTTTTACAAAACTTGCTTTAGATGCGCTATTTTCTGGCATTGAAAGCTCTTGCACTTCAGCGTTTCCACTACCTACTGCAGCTTTATCAAAGGCAGTTGTTCGAATTGTGAGAGCATTTTTTTCTTGATTTGATTTAACTGTTGCAATGCATGAGCCTGCATAGATTGGTTTTTTAAATGTTGAGCTATCTATAATTTCAATAACCTCTGATATTTGTTGAATATCCAACAATGCTGCTGCTCTAGGCAGATTGTTTTTACCTGATGTACTGGAGCTTGCAAGGAAGTATGTATAGGCAGAAGAGGCTTCAACGATGCATGCTGCTAAATCTTCAGCCAGCTCATTTTCAAACGCCTGATTGCTAAAATGTAGAACCTTCTCCACAGCGTCGACAGATTTTGCATGATTAACAACATCACCTGCTCCGTTTGAAGCAACAAGCATATCAACTGGTGCTCCAAGCTCTTTTGCTGCAGCAACCACACTCAATGTTGCAGCAGATATTTCTTTTCCATTATGTTCCGCTATGACTAGTGTTCTCATATTACTTTTGCCTCATTTTTTAGCTTATCTATTAACGCATCAACACTTTCGACCTTAACTCCCTCTTGCCTTTCTGGAGGAAGCTCTACCGAGATAGTTTCAACGTTGTTGCTAATTTCAACGCCCAGATCGTCAACACTTAGCTCTTCTAGAGGCTTTCTTTTGGCCTTCATAATATTTGGCAAGGAAGCATACCTTGGTTCATTTAATCTTAAGTCTGTTGTTACTACTGCTGGCAATGGTGCTGATAAAGTTTCTAGGCCTCCATCTATCTCTCTTGTAACCTCTACTGAGCCTCCATTTAGATTAAGTTCAGATGCAAAAGTGGCCTGTGGCAATCCTGTCATAGCTGCAAACATTTGACCTGTTTGGTTGTGGTCACCATCAATACCCACTTTACCCATGATCACTAAGTTTGGACTCTCTTTTTCGAAAACTTTAACCAATACTTTGGCAACAGATAGAGGCTGAAGGTTTTGTTCTGTTTTCACTAAAATCGCTCGATCAGCTCCTAGTGCAAGCGCTGTTCTAAGTTGTTCTTGATGCTTATCATCTCCAATGGTAACAACTACAATCTCATCGGCTTTTCCAGCCTCTTTTAATCTAATAGCCTCCTCTACTGCAATTTCACAGAACGGGTTCATAGCCATTTTGACATTATTTAGATCAACATCTGTATTGGTTTGATTGGGTCTGACCTTGACGTTGTAGTCATTTACTCTTTTAATGGGAATCAGTATTTTCATATATTTAAAAATAATCAGTTAGTAATATATAGGAAAAAGGTAAAAAATAAATACTTGGGCTAAGAATATGGAAAGAGAATCTATGGATTATGATGTCGTCATAGTTGGCGGCGGACCATCTGGACTATCAACAGCAATAAGACTTGCACAAAACTTCAAAGAAAAAAACCTAGACAAGACTATCTGTGTGCTCGAAAAGAGTGCCGAAATAGGTGGCCACATATTATCAGGTAATGTTTTCCAAACAACCGCATTAGATGAGTTAATTCCAGACTGGAAAGATAAAGGCGCCCCACTCGGAGTCAAGGTAAAAAAAGATGTTTTGAAGTTCCTGGTAAATGAAAAACTTGGCATAGATATACCTTCCTTTGTTATGCCGACTATGCAGAACCATGGGAACTACATAATCAGTTTAGCTAATCTATGTCGCTGGTTGTCTGAGCAAGCTGAATCACTAGGTGTAGACATTTTTCCAGGCTTCCCAGCAGCTGAAATCATATACAAAGATGAGCGTGTTGCGGGGGTAATAACTGGGGATATGGGCGTCGATCAAGATGGCAATAAAAAAGACTCATATCAGCCAGGGATGGAGATTTTGGCTAATGAAGCAACAGTTTTTGCTGAAGGTTGCCGAGGGCACTTAGGAAAACAACTCATAAAAAAATACATTCTGGATGAAGGCAAAGATCCACAACATTACGGCATAGGTTTTAAAGAAATTTGGGAAATAGATAGCAGCATGCACGAAGAAGGTTTGGTAATGCATACCAATGGGTGGCCACTACCCGACAATACACCAGGCGGATCATACATGTACCATGCTGAAAATAATCAAGTATTGCTTGGGTTGGTTGTGCCATTGGACTATGAAAATCCACACATGAGTCCGTTTGATGAGTTTCAGAAATGGAAAACACATGCTGGCATTAAGAAGTATTTAAAAAATGGAAAAAGATTAGCCTATGGAGCAAGAGCACTGATTAAAGGCGGTTTGCAAAGCCTCCCAAGCATGGAATTTCCGGGCGGATATTTGGTTGGCGACAATGCGGGTACATTAAACTTCTCCAAAATCAAAGGTTCACACACAGCTATGAAGTCAGGCATTGAGGCAGCAGATGTAATTACTGGAAACATACAAGGAGAAAACCTTAGTTTAAATGAAGGTATCAAGAAATCATGGCTATATGATGAGCTGCATAAATCTCGAAATTTTGCACCGTTTTTCCATAAATTTGGGGGGTTAATTGGAGCAGCATTCAACGCTATTGATCAATTCATTTTTCGAGGTAAAATGCCATTCACATTGCACCACCCTACCCCAGATCATGAGTGCATAAAGCCAGCAAAAGACTACAATAAAATTGACTATCCTAAATACGATAATGAAATAACCTTCGATAAGTTGAGTTCGGTTTATCTTTCAAATACTTACCATGAGGAAGAACAACCATGTCATCTTGTACTGAAAGACATTTCTTTGCCTATTGAAAAGAATTTAGAGCTATACGATGAGCCAGCGCAAAGGTATTGTCCTGCCGGTGTTTATGAGATTGTTGAAGAAGATGGTGTAAAGAGATTTCAAATCAATTCCCAAAACTGCATTCACTGCAAAACTTGTGATATTAAAGAGCCTTCTCAAAACATCAATTGGGTGACACCAGAAGGTGGTGGTGGACCCAATTATCCAAATATGTAGTAATCTATTACTACTATGAAATTTGGACAATTATTAAGCGTTGTAATTATTGCTGGGCTGGTCGGAATAGCATCAAATATTGGCTATACCTATTTAACAACCGAAAGACCAAACTCAGATCAGTTAAAATTTGAGGAATTCCTTAACAAAAACTGGGAAGATACCCTTGAGAAAAGCCCCCTATTCGCTTCGCTGCTTGGGGACAAGCGATTCGATGACAAAGTTTCCAGTAACTCAGTGGAAGACTTTTTTCTTAACAGGGATTATGAGAAGTATGTTCTCGATATTTTAAACTCAATTGATCCAGATAATCTTTCTTCCGACGATCAGCTTAACTACCGATTGCTCATTCTTGATTATGAGACAAGTCTAGAAGGCAGAGAGTTTCCAAGCTATTACATGAGGCTTAATCAGAGAGGTGGTGTTCAAGATTATTATGACATGGGCAACAGACTTAATTTCACTACAGCAGAGGATTATGAAAATTGGTTCAAAAGAGTCCAAGGCTACACCCAGAATGTAAAAAACTCATTAAAGAACAATATGGAAGGGCTGGAGTATGGGTACACACAGCCCAAACTTGTGACTCGTGGAGTGACGGCGCAAATTAAAGGTCTGCTTGAGAAGGATATTGAGGATCACCCCTATTTAACAATATTTAAGGGATCATTTGATGTAATGTCTGAGGATGAAGCGAATGATCTCCTTAACCGAGTAAAGACATACATTGCAGAAGAGCTAAACCCTGCTTACCAAGCTTTATATGACTTTTTGGTGAATGATTATCTCCCTAATTCACGTGATTCTGTCGGCATCAGTGATGTTCCTGGCGGTAAAGAATGGTACGAATATCTTGCACGTTATCATACCACCACAGATCTTACACCCGATGAAATTCATGAGATTGGCTTACGGGAAGTAGCAAGAATCCGAGCAGAAATGGAAGATGTCATAGAAAGTGTTGGCTGGGAAGGAGATTTTCGTTCGTTCTTGGAGTTTTTAAGAACAGATCCACAATTTTATTACGAAACAGGTGAGGAGTTGTTGCAGGCATATAGAGCCATGTCCAAAGAGATTGATATGTACATGCCTACCCTCTTCAATAAGTTACCAAGAGCACCATATGGGGTGATTCCCATTCCAATGGAATCTGCACCATTTACAACTACTGCTTACTACAATTCTCCAAGTGCAGGCAGACCGGGTTATTACTATGCAAATTTGTATCAGCCAGAGACAAGACCAAAATATGAAATTCCAGTCCTTTCAGTTCATGAAGCTGTGCCAGGGCACCACCACCAAATCGCATTGGCTCAGGAATTGGAGAATGTTCCAAAATTTAGAAACTATTTGAGCTTCACCGCATTTGTTGAAGGTTGGGGTCTTTACAGTGAACAGCTTGGTGAAAGCATGGGTCTTTATGATGATCCTTACGATAAGTTTGGTCAATTAACTTACGATATGTGGCGCGCTATAAGATTAGTTGTTGATACCGGCATGCATTACAAAGGCTGGTCCAGACAAGAAGCTGTAGATTTATTTTTAGAGAATACTGCTAAATCACCACAAGACATTAGTAATGAGGTTGATAGATACATCGCTTGGCCAGGACAAGCTTTGGCTTACAAGATTGGTCAGTTGAAGATTATGGAGCTTAGAGACAAGTCAAAAGAAGCTTTGGGTGACAAATTTGATATCAAAGACTTCCATGATCACATCTTAAGTTTTGGTTCTATTCCGATGAGTATCCTTGAAGAAAAAGTCGATGAGTTTATCGAAGAAAATAAATAACTCCAACGGCACAGCTTTTCAAAAGCTTGTTTGGCATGAGATGACAAAAATTCCGCGAGGAAAAACCATCACTTACAAAGAGCTTGCTGAAAACATAGGCAAACCCAAAGCTTACAGAGCAGTAGCAAATGCCTGTGGTGCCAACCCCTATCCCATTGAGGTGCCGTGCCATAGAGTGGTTGGCAGTAATGGCTCTATAGGCGGTTTCTCAATGAAAGGCGGAATAAAGAAAAAAATTGAGCTTCTTAATCAAGAAAACAATTACGAATTCAGGTAGAAATACTCCCCATCTGACTCAAGATACATGGCTTTACCATCTTGCTTTGATTCGCTGATGATTTTGTAGAATACATTCCTGCTTAAGAGCCCATATATATGGTCTCTAAGCTTAATTTTAGGGTAAGGCTGGTGGTTGATCATCTCAACCGTAAGAGGTTGTTTCTTGGTCAATTTAACCCATTCCTCTGTATTTGTTTGAAAAAAGTAATCCCCACCCTCTTGTTTGTAGTCAATTACGCTAAAAACTTCTTTTTCGACCACAATAGGAATTTTCTCTACCGGAGTAACTGCATAATACTTGCCCTCCTCCCATTTAATTAACTTTGAGAAGAGTTTAACCATTGAAGCCCTCTCTATTTTGGAGTTGTTGTAATACCACTGAGCATTGCCATCAATTTTGAATTCTGCGCCCTCACATAGCTCAGGATTCCATTTCTCCAATGGATATTCGTCAAGTTTAAGAAGATTTTTTTCTATCGCATTTAAATCCATACATAAACCCCTAAGCTCAAGCCTATTAACACTAGAAACAATGAAGACATTCTAGTAATTATGTTTTGAACCGCAGCATTTAAAAATGCCTTACTTCCGTAATGCAAAGAATAGCTTAATATACAAAACCAAAGCGCAGTAGCCAGGAAAAAATAAAGTGAAATTGACAATTGAAAAGTGACAGAGGTATCAAGAATTATGCCCCCAAAAAGCGCAGCAAAAAATATGAATGCTTTGATATTTAGAAGATTGACCATCAAACCACCCATAAAACTTTTTTGAAAAGAAAATTGTTCACCATTGCTCTCGTAAGCCATAGATTTTGAATCATTAGCGCTGAACCCCATAAGACCCAAATAAACCAAATAACAGCTACCTACTGTACCTATAACGAGGTATAAAGATGGAATTCTGTCATAAAGAAAATCTAAACCTATCATTGCAAAGATGCATTGAAAAAAAACGCCTAAGCCAATGCCGATTGAAGATACTATGCTGCTGCGCAAACCCTTTTCAAAACTGCTTTTAACAATATAAAAAAAATCTGGACCTGGAGAAACAACGGCAACCAAGTGGGCAAATGCAAGGCTTGCAAAAAGAGTTAAATTCATAAATATATTGGCTCTCTTTCTAAGATAACTCCAAAATTGTCGTGCACTGTTTTTTTAGCTAAATCCTCAAAATTTTTAACATTTGAGGCATCGCACAACCCATTGCATATTAAAACTAAGGAATGTTTACTGGACATGCCCACGTTACCAATCATGGCTCCCTTTAAACCAGATGCTTCCAAGATTTGTGCTGCGGACAATTTGTAATTTCCATCATCCAAAACCTGGAAATTTAAGCTTTGCAATTTGTCATTACTGTGAAAGTCTTTATCAGACATAATTGGATTCTTGAAGAAACTGCCAATATTTGGAAAGTCTGTTGGATTTGGCAATTTTGCATCTCTTATTTCTCTAACAATCTGAACAAAATTAGCTTCATCAGTTGGGTTGGTATTTTCCAGATCTTTATATGTTGTAAGAGGTTTAAATTCTGATGAAAGTTTTAACGTCACCTGCAGAATAATGAGATGTGGATTGGATTGAAAAATGCTTGATCTGTAGCTGAAAACACAATCACTATTACTTAATACAACTTCTTTTTGCGTCTTTAAGTCAAAGCACAAAACTTCCTCTAGAAGATCAGATAGCTCGACACCATAAGCCCCAATATTTTGCACTGGCGCAGCTCCAACAGTGCCTGGTATGCCTGCCAAATTTGCTAATCCACAGTATTTTTTTTCAACACAAAAATCAATAAGATCATCCCAAATTAAAGCAGCTCCAGCCGTAACAAGAATATTATTCTTTACCTTCTTTTCACTGATAGATTTATCAGATGATTTAATAACTAACTTATCAAAAGCTCGTGGGAAAATTGTGTTTGTTCCTGCTCCAATTATTTGAACATGGGCATCTATTTTTTTAGCCTCAGCATGCAGTTTGCAAAGGTCATCACTGCCATTAAAAAAGGAGAAAAATTGTGCCTTGGACTCTAGGCCAAGATTATTTGCTGCTGTTAAATTCTGTTTAATTATTTTCAATTTGCTCAATAAGTATTTTAAATTTTTCTAAATCTTCAGGTGTATCAATACCAATCGATTTATGATCTTCAACTACTAAAACATGGATGTTGTGATTATTATCAAGGGCCCTCATTTGCTCAAGCTTAAGGGCTTCTTCATTGGGACTTTGTGGAAGGCTTGAGAATTTGTTTAAGAAGCCTACGGAGTATGCATATACACCGATATGATGAAATGTATTGGTCATATCATCTGTTGCTTTTCGAAAAAAGCTGACAGCCATATTCTCACTGTCTATATGAACCTTTACTTTATTCACGTCAGCCTCGTCTTCTGATGATTCAAACGGCTTGCATATGGTTGCATAATTACTTCCATTTGAACGAACAAAATCAGCCAACTTATTCACTGAATTTATATCAATTAAGGGTTCATCGCCTTGTACATTTATCAAAATTAGATCCTCAGGCAGGTTTTGATATTTGGTGTATTCAGCCAATCTGTCTGTTCCAGATTCGTGCACTGACTGAGATAGAAAACAATCACCACCAAGGTCAGAAATTAAATCAAAGATTTCTGTTGAATCAGTGATAACAGTAACAGTGTCCGCGCTACTCTCTAAGCAGCGTTCCCATGTTCTCTGTATGATCGTTTTACCATTAACATTGCATAATAGTTTTTGCTCTAATCGAGATGATTCGAGTCGGGCTGGAATGCATATTTTGTACCCATTAGCCATTTATTTTCTCAGTTATAAGTTTTGTAATATTGGTATTAAGTTTGACCTTCATTCTTAGGTACCAAGCATTTGAAATGGCGTGCTTGTCTGCCATTCTGGCAGCATCCTTTTCTGTGGTTAGCAATGGTCTTTCAAAATCAAATTCAAGATCCTTCTTGGTAAAGTAATGATGGTCGTCAAACACCTTGTAATCAAAATTAATCTTGAGATTGTTTAAGGTTGATAAGAACCTATTTGGGTTAGCAATACCAGAAACAACATTAGCTGTTTTACCAAATGGGTAGTCCTCTATCGGAAAAGTTTGTCCAGTTTCTATGTTGACCCAAGCCTCTGGCTCTAACTCAAAGAATTTTTCATTGCTATTTGTTCTGCCACTAAAAATAAAAAGATCAACATCTTTAGTTCGCCACATGTTATCTCTAAGGGGTCCAGCAGGCAGGAATAGTTGGTTGCCAAAATTTCTATTGGCATCTTCAACAATAATTTCAAAATCTCTTCTAAGGGCTTTATGTTGTAGTCCATCATCAGAGATTGCGATATCGCAATCAGTCATACGCTCAAGGAACGATAAAGCTCTCGCTCTGTCTCTATCCACCACAACGTTAAACCCTCGCTTGTAGTGAAATATAGCCTCATCCCCAACCTCTTTAGCAGTCGTGTCTTCATCTACTAATTTTGTTCCAGTAAATTTTCCTTTGTATCCTCTTAGAATTATCCCTGGCTTGCCACGAATAGTAAATTATACGGTGAGTGGGATCTTTTCAGTAGGCTCAGAGGTAGACAGCAATTATGCCTTGATTGGCCTAGAATCGTTCAAAA